>JAGYIH010000099.1 GCA_018402615.1 Aquiluna sp. | reverse complement strand
GTCTCGGAGTGCTTCCGGTAGTGCTGCAAAATGACTCCGAAGAACTTAGAAATCCACCTAGCGATCTGTTGTTAGTTGAACTAACTGAGGATGCAAATTCCTCGAAGTTTGACCTCGCGGTGTCAGGAACCCTTGGAGAGCAATTACTGCTTTGGGAGGTTGCCACTGCGGTCGCGGCTAGGTTGCTTGAGGTGAACCCCTTTGATCAGCCCGATGTTGAGTCGGCTAAGACTGCCGCCAGAGCGCTGCTTGACTCACCAACCGAAGCAACAGAGCATTTGCACCCTATCGAATCAATTCAGTTTGCAGCAAGAGGATATGACCAAACTGCCACCGAGGTTGAAGCAGCCCTAGGGGAACTCTTTGCGCAGGTAAGGCCAGATAGTTATCTGTCGATTCATTGCTACCTCAACCGTGAGAGATTTGGAATCGCTGAGAGCTTACGCAATTTAGTCTCCATCAAAACAGGCAGACCAACAACATTCGGCTGGGGTCCAAGATTCTTGCACTCAACCGGTCAGTACCACAAGGGCGGACCTCAGCAGGGTGTGTTCCTTCAAATCATCTCTGGCGAAGGTGACGACCAAGTCATTCCGGGAAGAGAGTTTGGCTACCGTCAGCTAATTGACTCTCAGGCCAATGGTGACGCCAATGTGTTGGCCAAAAACGGATCGCCAGTACTGATACTGAGGCTCTTGGACCCGGCTTCGGGAATAAAGCGCCTTTTGGAGTTGCTGAGCTAAAAGTGTCAAAGCCCAAGACTTTTGTTAACCCACTGCGTGACCCGGACGATAATCGCCTGAATAAAATAGCCGGTCCTTCAGGGCTGATAATTTTTGGAGTCACTGGCGATCTTTCTAGGAAGAAACTTATGCCGGCAGTTTACGACCTCGCAAACCGTGGGCTTTTGCCTCCGGGCTTTGGTCTGGTTGGATTTGCTAGACGCGAGTGGGCACAGCAGGACTTCGAAAAAGTTGTTTACGATTCGGTCAGGGAATACGCGCGAACGCCTTGGTCGGAAGATGTCTGGAGACAGCTATCGAGCGGTATTCGCTTTGTGGCGGGAGACTTTGACGACGATGTAGCTTTTGATCGACTGAAGCAAACCATCGAGGAGCTAGACACAGAGCGTGGAACCAATGGCAATCATGCTTTTTATCTCTCAATCCCACCCAAGTCGTTCCCAATTGTCACGAAGCAACTTTCAAGATCCGGTCTTGCCAAGTCGAAGCCGGACAGTTTTAGAAGAGTGGTTATCGAAAAGCCCTTCGGATCAGATCTCAGTTCAGCCAGGGAGCTTAACGAGGTCGTGGAATCGGTATTTCCACCGGATTCCGTTTTTCGCATTGATCACTACCTGGGAAAAGAGACAGTTCAAAACATTCTCGCGCTTCGCTTTGCTAATCAGCTCTACGAACCTATCTGGAACGCCAACTACATTGACCACGTGCAAATAACTATGGCGGAAGATATTGGAGTTGGAGGACGTGCCGGATACTACGACGGAATCGGCGCAGCCAGAGACGTTATTCAAAACCACCTTCTGCAACTTCTCGCTCTGACCGCAATGGAGGAACCTGCAACCTTTGACGCTGCTGACCTGCGTGCTGAAAAAGAGAAGGTACTTGCAGCCGTAAAGATTCCCTCTGACCTGGCTAGACACACCGCTCGCGGACAGTATCGGGGCGGA
>JAGYIH010000098.1 GCA_018402615.1 Aquiluna sp. | reverse complement strand
GCCAGAAGCTACAACGGTCGAGTGTTGGTCGTGAGTAAGTAGAGCTTGGGCATTAGCCCAAGCAAAACTTCCACGCGGCAGAAAAAGTCAGCTGCTCGCCATCGAAGTTTCCAAACAAGGTTTCGTTGAAGGTGTAGTTAGCCATGTCAACCTCTATGACGAAAGAACGACCAGCTAACGCGAAGGAGTTCACCATTCCACCTGGGGCGCAGGCTGATGGCACCTCAAAGCCCGAAGATGACTCGAAAGCCATAACCTCTCCTAGAAATGGTTCGTCAAAAACAATTTGGACTCCAAGACCTTCTTGCCAAACGCGGGATGTCTGATCGAGAAACACATCTCCAGCTGCGGCGATCAGGACTTCTCTTCGCTCGTTGTTCGAGCTGAGTTGGATTACCTCTTCACGAATCAGCTCAAATGCCATGAGTGGGTTCGCAAGCCTCACCCCAAGGGTTTGAGTCCTCGAAACCTGGCCAGCTGCTCCCGTAATCAGCGCCTCGAGAACAAGCTCACCCGCCTCGGCATCTGCACTATCAAGCTCAACGCTCCAGTCAATTTGATTCGACTCAAGGGTCGAGCTATCGAAAAGTTGCTGGCTGGTGGCACCTTCGTAACGAAGAATGAGGGCGGTTTCAAGTCCAAGGCCTGAACCAAGGCTTGAATCTATCGCCACGCCTACTTCATCACCATCAAAAAAAAGACCACTGTCGTCGGGAGTGTTGATCACTTCAAGCGCCAACGTTAGATTTTGATCCACGTATTGCTCGAGGGTGAGTGGCGCAAATGTTACCGGGGGAGTTTCGAAGACTGCCTCTGCGTCTGCCGAGGGTCGCAGAAGAGCCCTGTAAGCCACAGTCGAAGTCTCATCGATAACATCGGTCAACGAAGCAGACAGCTCGGACTCGGCGAGCGTGAAAGTTTCAAGAACTACCCACTCGCCTCCCGAGAGTTGCTCCTCGATAGTGAGCACCTTCGCAGCGCTGACTCCATCAACGTTTACCGTTATTTCAACTGATTCCCCTACGATTTCGGTCTGGCCAGTCACTTCAATGGTTGCTGTAGCGTTTGCAAATGGGTCAGCACAGCTTGTAAGGGTTACCAGAACCAGTACCGTGGTTCCGAAGATTGCTAATGATCTCACGGTGTCTCCATATTTATTTACTCACGACCAACACTCGACCGTTGTAGCTTCTGGCCTGGGTGGTCTTGGTTTGGAACCAGTAGCTCAGATCTGGACGAAGTGACTTGGCGTAGTCACAAGCCAGCTTGGCTCGCTTTCTAACCAGGATGTTCGCGCTCAGAGGCTGGTCGAAGTAGCGAATGCCGGTGCAGATGAACTTGGTGTTGCCATCGCTCTTTGCCAAGGTCGCTCTGATTTGAGCCTTTTGCTGGTTAGTAAGGGCCGTAGCTCTGCCTGAATAAAGAGAGAGGGTTCTAATCTGAGGCTGAGTGATCTTCACCTTGATCTCCTTCTCGGAGAAGGTGAAGCCATAGGCGGCAAGCTTTAGCCAGCCATCACGTTCTGAGACCACGGTTGTGGAGATGTTTTCCTCGCCATCGTTACCGACAACTGTCACGGTTGCGGAGACTGGGGCTTTAGTAAACCCGTAAAGGCACCTAGCTGTGTCAGATCGCATGACGAGGTCATAGGTGCCAAGGTTCAAAGTCTGGCCATCAGGGGCGTAGTGAAGACCAGCAACGTTGTAGTTCAGGA
>JAGYIH010000097.1 GCA_018402615.1 Aquiluna sp. | reverse complement strand
GCATCGGTTTGGGATCTGCCGGTGATCTTTGTCTGCGAGAACAATAAGTACGGCATGAGTAACTCCACAGAGAAGAGCATGAACATAGAGAACATCTCCGAGCGAGCTGCCTCCTACGGCATGCCCGGGGTGACTGTGGATGGTAACGATGTTGATGCCGTATACGAGGCCACCGCAATTGCTGTCGAGCGCGCCAGAAATGGCGAGGGCCCAACTCTGATTGAGTGCCTCACCTACCGACACAAGGGTCACTCAAAGAGCGATAAGAACCTCTACCGCACCAAAGAAGAGATAGATGAGTGGAAGACCAAAGACCCGATAGGGAGATTCGAAACCAAACTGGTTGACAACGGCATTCTTACCGTGGCGGATGTTGAAGCGGTAACCGAGAAGGTAAGAAACGATGTCCGAACCGCAATTCAGGACGCATCAAATGCGCCCGACTCCGACCCAGCAGAGTTACTCAGCAGTGTTTACAGGGCGGTGAACTAAATGTCAGAACGCATCATCACCTACGCCGAGGCGGTTCGTGAGGCGATCGGTCAGGCCATGGAGGCCGATGAATCAGTCTTCATGCTCGGAGAGGACATTGGCATCTACGGCGGTGCCTTTGGTGTTTCCGGTGACCTCTACCACCGCTTTGGTGAAGAGCGCATTCGCGATACTCCAATCTCCGAGATGGGAATCGTTGGCGCTGCGGTTGGAGCGGCCCTGGTTGGCATGAAGCCAATCGTTGAGATTCAGTTCTCCGATTTCACCGCCCAGGCAATGGATCAGATTGTGAACCAGGCTGCCAAGATCCACTTCATGCTCGGTGGCGAGCTTTCTGTTCCTATGGTGCTCAGAGCTCCGACGGGTTCGGGAACCGGTGCGGCAGCTCAGCACTCGCAGAGCCTCGAGGCTTGGTTTGCTCATGTTCCGGGGCTCAAGGTTGTGATGCCTTCCTCTCCAGCGGATGCCAAGGGCTTGCTGCTTGCAGCCCTTGATGACCCAAACCCGGTGATTGTCCTGGAGCACAAGCTCTTGTACAAGACATCTGGGCACGTGCCAGAACAGATGTACCGCATTGAGATCGGTAAGTCTCACGTGGTTCGAGATGGCAAGGATCTCACCATTGTTGCCACCTCAATCATGGTTTCAAGAGCATTGGAAGCAGCAGAGCAATTGGCGGCCGAGGGCATCGACGTCACCATCATCGATCCCCGTTCTCTGAGCCCACTCGACATGGATCCGATTAACGACTCGATAGCAAGAACCGGCAAGTTGATGCTGGTTCAAGAGGCCCCCAAGCACGCTGGTTTCGTCGCAGAGATTGCTGCTCAGGTTTCTGAGGGTCCTGCGATATATTCCCTCACCGAACCGGTGCGGAGACTGTGCGGATTGGATGTTCCGATTCCATATGCTCCACAGTTGGAAAAATCGGTTGTTCCTCAAATTGACGACATTGTCGCAGCGGCTCAAGAGCTCCACAAAGGTATCTAATGGCTAAGACCCAAGTCGTGATGCCCAAGATGTCGATGACCATGACCGAGGGCGAAGTGGTTGAGATCACAGTCAGCGTTGGCGATGTCATTTCTGCTGGTCAGGTTGTGGCTGTGGTTGGGACAGACAAGACCGACATGGAGGTCGAGTCTGATCACGAGGGTGAGGTAGTCGAGATTCTTGCAACCAATGGTGATGTCCTTGCCGTTGGAGCGGGGCTACTGGTTCTAGAGACCAA
>JAGYIH010000096.1 GCA_018402615.1 Aquiluna sp. | reverse complement strand
AGCCGACAAAACGCAGGATGCTTGCAGGCCTAATCTTGCGCTTGCGGCGCGCTATCGCCACAGGGGTCTCTTTGGTCAGGATCGTCATTGGTCAATCTTTCTGCGCATCTGAGCAACCCAAATGGAGCCCAAAATCATTAGGAAGAAGAGGATCAGCACTGCAGAGGCAACCCCGTACTCGTTGAAGTCAAAACTGAGGCCGTAGGCATAGATGTTCAATGTCTCGACATCGTTGGAAGAACCGCCACCTTTACCCTTCGTTGCGTACAAAATGTCAAAAGTCTTGAGCGCATCAATTCCGCGCAAGATAACAGCCGCGATGATCACTGGCCACATCGAGGGAACAATTACCAACCAAAATCTTTGCCATGCGTTCGCGCCGTCAACCTTGGCGGCCTCTATAGGCTCTTCGGGAAGGCTTGTTAGTCCAGCAAGCAAAATCAGGGCAACCATTGGCGTCCACTGCCAAACGTCCACGAATACCAAAGTGGCAAGCGAGGTACTCGGATCAGACAGCCAAGGTTGGGGCGGAATTCCGAACCACCCAATAAACACGTTCACAAAGCCAATGTTTGGCTCAAAAAGTAGTCGCCACATCATTCCCACGGCAACCGGGGTCGCTACTAGTGGAAGCAGGACGATAGTCCTTACGATTCCTTGACCCCTGAAAGGTCGCCAAAGGAGCAGGGCTATTATCATGCCCAAAACTAGCTCAAAAAATAGTGCTCCACCGGTAAAGCTAACGGTTCTTCCAACAGCGGGCCAGAAACGATTTGTGTCGGTCAAAACATCTAGGTAATTCTCAAGTCCAATAAAGCTGAACTCACGCCTGATCGTACGTCTGGCATCGGTCGTGCTCAAATAAAGAGTCCAAACGATGGGGATTATAAGAAGTGAAGCGACAAATATTATGGACGGTCCAGCTAAAACCCACTTGCGGTTTTTATTGGCCCATCGACTGAATCGTTCTCGTCGGATACCGGAAACACTAGGCGCAATCTTGCTCACGGTTATCCTTTCTCGAATGTTGGGCTAACAGTGTTGCCCTAGAGCTAGCCCTAGGGCAACACCGTTAGTTGCAATTTAGCTACTTGCCGTCAATTTCCAGGTGGTCGTTGAACTCCTGGTTTGAGGCGTCAATAGCCGCTTCCAAATCAGCTCCTGCGATTGCAGCAACGATTGGACCTCCAACAATCTCGCGAGCTCGCCCAACCTCAAAGACTAGAGGTCGGTCAAGTCCGACACCATTGGCACCGTTGATCTGAATTGCTTCAATAAGCTCCGCTGGGTAGTCAGCCGTTGCCTCAGGGTTAGCCCATACCGAAGTGCGGGCACCTGAAACACCAAGCTTGGCTAGCTCTAGGGAGATTTCCTTTGAGGTCGCCCACTCCACGAACGCCCATGCACCTGCGACGTTGGTTGTCTGAGCGTTGATGGCGAGAGCCCAAGCCGCTACGTTGTAAGGCTTTGAGCCTGCAGGTCCTGCTGGGAACGGAGCGAAGCCAACAGAGTCAGAAACGGTTGACTTCTCTGGGTCCGTCATGTTCTTGTAAAGGCTGTCAGCGTCAGCAAGGAATGCTGCCTGGCCCTGCTGGAACACAGCAAATGCCTCAGGCCAGCTCATCTCTGGGTTGACCGTTGCATCAGTGTGGTTACGGATCAGGTTCCCGTAGTACGCATAAGCCGCGCGAGCTTCAGGGGTGCCAATGGCTGAAGTGCCATCTTCAGCAATCCATGTTCCT
>JAGYIH010000095.1 GCA_018402615.1 Aquiluna sp. | reverse complement strand
CTTTAGCTTCGAGCCTGCAGATACCTTTACGGTGTTTGAGGCTGCGATCTGGATTGTTGCACCAGTTTGTGGGTTGCGTCCTGCGCGTGCTGCGCGGAAGCCCTTCTCTACCGATAGCCAACCTGGGATGGTGACCTTGGTGCCGCCTCTTACCTGGGTTGCGATGGTGTCAAACATTGCGTCAACGATGCGGTTGACAGCTGCCTGTGACTCGCCAGTTGATTCTGCGATTGCAGCTACTAGTTCGCTCTTGTTCATGTGGTCCTCCTGGACGATATCTCTTATGACGTTTAGGGTCGCCTCGATTTACCGGGGGCCTAAATCAAAAGAACCCTGAATCTCGAAACGGGGTGGTGCTATGGCTAAAAGCTACCAGCTTGACTTGGTAATGCCCGGAAGCTCGCCCCGGTGAGCCATGTCGCGGAATCTAACGCGGGAAACGCCAAATTTGGCCAAAATACCCCTTGGACGGCCATCAATGGCGTCGCGGTTGCGCAATCTGACCGGTGAGGCGTTGCGTGGAAGCTTCTGAAGCCCCAAACGGGCCTCTTCGCGCTGCGCATCGGTCGAATTAGGGTCAACTAGGGCCTTTTTCAGCGCCAGGCGCTGCTCGGCGTAGCGCTCGACTACTATCTTGCGCTGCTCGTTACGAGCAATCTTGCTTTTCTTGGCCATTTTCTAGCGCTCCTCGCGGAATTCGACGTGCTTACGCACTACTGGGTCATATTTCATCAAAGAGATACGATCTGGGTCATTACGGCGGTTTTTCTTGGTGACGTAGGTGTAACCGGTGCCTGCGGTGGAGCGCATCTTGATAATTGGACGGACGTCCTTCTCTTTAGCCATTTGTCTGCTCCTTAGATCTTCTCGCCGCGAGCTAGGATTTCGGCAACCACGGACTCGATGCCACGGGCATCGATTACCTTGATTCCGCGGGCAGAAAGCTGCAGGGTCACATTGCGCTTCAGGGAAGGAACGAAGTAAGTCTTCTTCTGAATGTTCGGGTTAAAGCGACGCTTGGTCTTGTTCTGGGCGTGCGAGACGGCATGGCCAAACTGTGGCTTCTTCTCAGTCACCTGGCAGTACGCTGCCATCTTTCCTCCTCTAGGCACAACAAGCTAAAACCACAAAAATAGTTTGCTTGGAAGCCGTTATAAGATTTGCGGACCAATCCGCAACAAGCCCCAAGTCTAGGCTAGTTTTCGCTCACTTTGCAACTTTTTTCTGGCAGCCACCGCAGGTCCCAAAGATGTCTATGGTGTGGGTCGGGGAGGCAAATCCGTGGCTTTTGGCCACCTGATCGGCCCAGGATTCCACCTTTTCGGCCTCAATCTCCACGGTTTGGCCACACCCCCTACAAATCAGGTGGTGGTGGTGCCCTGCCCCACAATCCCTAAACAGCACCTCTCCGTCGGCCGACTGCAAAGAGTCGGCCTCCCCGGAGGAAACCAGTTCATTCAAAGCCCGATAAACGGTAGCCAAACCAACGCTCGAACCGTGGTTTTTTAGCACCAGGTGAAGCTGCTGAGCCGAAACAAAGCCAACCGCCTCAGACAGGGCGTGACGAACGGCAGATTTCTGCTTGGTGTTGCGCTTTACGGTCTCGCCCATAGCTAAACACTTTACCTAACCCGCTTGCTTGGTATTGGTCTTGGTTCTAGTTCTTGATTTTTCAATAACTCTCGCAACCAGATAAATAGCAAAAGACAAAGTGGTCACGTACGGGCTAATCGGTAATCCTCCGC
>JAGYIH010000094.1 GCA_018402615.1 Aquiluna sp. | reverse complement strand
CCAATGCGCAGAATGTTGGCAAAGCTCAGGCGCTTGTGGATTTGCTCAAAACCCAGCGCTCCAATAATCGATGCTCCGGCACCAACCGAGATTGCAAGACCAAGGCCTTCGGGGTCAGCCAAGAGGTTGTAGTAGGCGGGAAGAACAACCATCTCGGTTGGAAGGTAGATGATGGCAAGGGTCATAACCGCAGCCATCATCACCATTACACCGGGGTTTTGAGCCAAGACCTTAAATCCCTGCAGGGCATATTTGAAAAACGGTTCCTTCTCGGTCTCGTCGTTCTCTTCGTGCTGCTCGTGCACCCGGATGAACGTCGCAAACACAGATGAAACGATCCCGAAGAAGGCAACAACCAAGAAGGTGTTCGCAGAACCAACCGAGGCAATCAACAAGGTTGCAAGCGCAGGGCCAATTGCAAAGCCCGTTGCAAACAGCCCCTCATGAATCGAGTTAGCTCGATCCAGGGTCATGTTTGCCGGCAAGGCTGCATCCGGGACCAATGATTTTCTTGCGGTTGAACCACCGGGGGCAAATACCGCCCTAAAGACACCCACTGCAATGAGTGATGCAACGGTGAGTCCCCAGACGCCAGAAATAATAGGGATCAAAATCACCGTGAGTGCGGTGAAGAGCTCTGCCCAAATGGCGACAAAGCGCCTGCCGAAGCGGTCAATGACCGAACCAATCAGCGGTGCCATGAGTAGTGCCGGGATAGCGGTCATGGCAACCACAAAACCGGCAGCACCCGCTGAACCCGTTAGCTCCAGAGCCAGCCAGGGTATGGCAATAAAGACCATGGAACCTGAAATGACGCTTGTGATTGATGCGAACTGCAGCAAAACAAACGGCGCAAGCTTGCGCTGCACTTTTACCTCGTTCTAAAGACCTAGATCAGCCAAAGTGATGGCCGTCAGATAAGAATACCCTGCCGCTTCGATTGCTTCTCTAGCTCCGGTGGCGCGATCCACAACCGTTGCAATGGCCAATACATTTGCTCCCGCTGCAACCAGTGCCTCAGCCGCAGTCAGCGGCGAACCACCGGTGGTTGAAGTGTCCTCCAAAACCACCACATCACGCCCAGCAACACTTGGGCCCTCAACCTGTCTGCCCATGCCGTGCTTCTTGGCTTCCTTGCGAACCACAAAGGCATCCAGGGCAAAGCCTTGGGCGGCTGCCTGGTGCAGCATCGCGGTGGCAACCGGATCGGCTCCCATTGTCAAACCACCAACTGCATGCGGCTTTAGACCGTGCTTATTAAGAAGCGCAAGCATTGCCTCGCCAATAAGTGGGGCTGCCTCGTGGTGCAGGGTGGCGCGACGAAGGTCCACGTAGTAGTCGGCTTCAAGACCAGAAGACAGGGTTACTTTTCCGTGCACAACGGCAAGTTCCTTTACCAATTCAACCAGCCTTGACTTATCGCTCTCGAAACTCATGGTTAGAGTTTAGGAGTGCAGATTGCAACCTGGAACGTAAACAGCATTAGAGCCAGATCCCCACGGGTTATTGGCTTTTTGGAGCGCACCAAAGTCGATGTTTTGGCGATGCAGGAGATCAAGTGCAAGCCCGAGCAGTTTCCTATTGCAGACTTTGAAGCCGTTGGCTACAAGGTCATCGCGCACGGTTTGAACCAGTGGAATGGCGTTGCATTTGCCTATAAAAACCACCTGGAGCCCCAAGAAATAGAGTTTGAGTTTCGTTCCCAGCCCATGTTCAAAGACATTGTTGAAGCAAGGGCTCTGAGTGCGGTG
>JAGYIH010000093.1 GCA_018402615.1 Aquiluna sp. | reverse complement strand
TTGGCATTTCGGTTTGGGTCGGTGGTTTGGTTGCGCTCTATGCGGTGTTCTATGCCAACTCCGAGCGAGCCGGTCAGCTGGTGCTGCGTTACTCCACACTTGCTCTGGCGGCTTTCATCTTGGTTGCCATCTCAGGCTTTGTTTCGGGCTACATCAGGCTCTACTCCCCGGCCGACCTATTCAGCGACTACGGGCTGATGCTGATCGGTAAGGCGGTGCTGTTGGTAGCGCTTGGAGCCTTTGGGGCGATGCACCGCCTGAAGCTTGCCAAGGAGTTTGCTCAGAAGGCCAAGGGTTTTTGGAAGCTGGTAACCCTGGAGCTGGTGATAATGGGCCTTGCCATGGGCCTTGGTACAGCACTTGCCAGGACCCCACTTCCCGTTAGTGATGCAGAGTTTGTGCCACCGACTCCGGCGCAGCTACTAACCGGAGACCCACTGCCACCGGAACTAACTCCACTGTCCTGGTTTACGGTTTGGGACTTTGACCCGCTTTGGACAACGATCGTGCTATTCGGCATCGTGCTTTATTTGCGGGGCGTGATGATCCTGCAAGCCAGGGGCGATAAGTGGCCACTATCTCGGACCGTTCCATGGGTTTTGGGCATGGCGGTTTTGTTTTATGTGACCAACGGTGCTCCAAATGCTTATCAGGAGTATTTGTTCTCGGTTCACATGGTTGGTCACATGGTGCTTTCCATGATGGTGCCGGTCTTGCTGGTCCCTGGAGCACCGGTGACGCTATTGGCAAGGGCGCAAGCTCCCAGAACCGATGGTTCTCGCGGGCTTAGGGAATGGGCCCTTTGGGCCGTCCATACGCCCTATGCCTGGTTTATCTCGCATCCCTTGGTTGCCGGTTTGAACTTTGCGCTCTCGCTGGTGATGTTCTACTACACGCCTTTGTTTAGGTGGGCAACGGAAGAGCACCTTGGTCACCAGTGGATGCTGGTGCACTTTTTGATTACCGGTTACCTGTTCGTGCAGTCACTAATTGGGGTTGACCCGCAACCACATAAGCCAGCCTTCCCGCTGAAACTGATGCTGCTAATCGGCACGATGGCCTTCCACGCGTTTTTTGGACTGGGTCTAATGGGAGAGCGCAGCCTGTTGTTGGCCGACTGGTTTGGCTCAATGGGTCGAACCTGGGGGGATGACCCGATGGCAGACCAAGCTATTGGTGGAGCCTTTGCCTGGGGAGTTGGCGAGATTCCCACGATCATCATCACTTTGATTGTGGTGACACAGTGGTATCGCTCGGACATAAAGGAGCGCAAGCGCTTGGATAGACAGTCTGACCGCACCGGAAACAAAGATCTTGAGGACTACAACGCCATGTTTGCACAGCTAGACGCCAGAGACCGCAAGTGATCATTGAGCTCAGTGACGAGCAGCGCGCCCTTTTTGAATACATAGAGCAAAGCGAAGCTCACGTCTTTGTCACGGGTCGTGCTGGAACCGGCAAATCAACCCTCTTGAGTCACCTCACCGCAAATACCGAGAAGTCCTTTGCGGTTTGTGCTCCCACTGGAGTGGCAGCGCTAAATGTTGGTGGTGTCACAATCCACTCGCTATTCACCTTCCCACTTGGTTTGCTGGGTGAGGTTGAGATTGCAAGGCACTTGTCGAAGCGAACTCGAGAGGTATTGCGAGCGCTTGACATGCTGGTCATCGACGAGATTTCCATGGTCTCGGCAGATTTGATGGACGCAATTGACCGCGCGATGCGGATTGCCCGTGGCAAGCGCAATGAGCCC
>JAGYIH010000092.1 GCA_018402615.1 Aquiluna sp. | reverse complement strand
TTACGGTGGTTTCTGTGCTGACCGTGGGAAGCACCAACACCGTGGAAACCGTGGCGCTTCATGTGTCCCGCGAAGCCCTTACCCTTTGAGGTTCCAACTACGTCGAGCATTGAGCCAACCTCGAATACCTCAACGCCAATTTCCTGACCGACTGAATACTCGTGAGCATCGTTGGTGCGGATCTCGGCAAGGTATCTGCGAGGAGCAATGGAAGCCTTAGCAAAGTGACCGGCCTCGGGCTTGTTCACCTTGCGAGGCTCGATAGCTCCGTAGGCAACCTGCACGGCGGTATAGCCATCGGTTTCAAGATTCTTGATTTGGGTGACGATGTTTGATCCAGCTTCAACAACGGTGACCGGAATCATCTTGTTGTTGGCGTCCCAAACCTGGGTCATGCCGAGTTTTTTACCCAGCAGGCCCTTGACAGTTCTATTTACGGTTGACATCTTTATTTTCCTTAGAGCTTGATCTCGATGTTGACGTCGGCAGGAAGATCCAGACGCATCAGTGAGTCAACCGCCTTGGGGGTTGGGTCAATGATGTCGATGACGCGCTTGTGGGTGCGCATCTCGAAGTGCTCGCGGCTGTCCTTGTATTTGTGCGGAGAGCGGATTACACAAATCACGTTCTTCTCGGTAGGCAGTGGAACTGGTCCAACCACAGTCGCGCCGGCACGGGTAACCGTGTCCACGATCTTGCGCGCCGACGAGTCAATGACCTCGTGGTCATAGGACTTCAGTCGAATGCGGATCTTTTGTGCCGCCATCTTGACTCGCTTTCCTTTTATTTGCTCATAAAATCGTTGGATCAACAGCTGTTGAACCGGTTCACCCACACCCGCGCTCGGGCGTGTCAAAAAACAACACAACCGAAAAAAACTGATGAAAGTTTTAAGTTCTTGTTCTTGCCTCCGGGGGGCTAAATACCTTGTACTACAAGGGTTCTAGACACGTTGCCGGAAGTGGTTTGGCCTAAGACAAAGCCAACTACTTGTGAACTTGTCAATACTGCCACAGTGGGGCGTTTCAATGCAAGTTAAAGATCCAGGCTAGGTCTATTCCTTGGCCTCCCAAGGGGCCATTTAGCCCCTAGAAAAACAGGGCCAAACGAGCCCTTGCCACCTTTTCGAACCTGGCCACATCGCCCTTGACCTCGCGAAGCTCCTGCCGGTCCAAAAACATCCCGAGGCTGCCATCTGAATACTCGGCCAAAACACAGGGCTCTTTGCCCGCCGAGGCCTTGGTTTCGGCCTCGGTTCTCTCATTCAGGTGCTTTAGGGCAAAATCCAGCCCAAACTCGCTCTTTAGGTCCTTGGTTAGCTGGTCAAAGCTGGCTTTTTTGCGGATTGGCGAATGGGTCACATCGCAGAGCTCACATTTGGCTATTCCGATCAGGTGCCCAAAGAAATACTTGAGCTCCCCCACGATTCCGCCGTCGGCTTTATATACCCCAACCAGGCGAATTGGCTTTTGCTGATCCATTGCTAACTAAACCTCAATTTGGGCCTTTTTCTTCCAGACAATTAGCTAGAAGGCAACTTCCAGCTGACCAACAATTTGCTCGCCCCCGTAAGTTGCAACTGTGAGCTTTTGAAAGAGTTCTTCGTAGACCTTTTTATCCATCAAGCCGTTATTAAAAAGCATCTTGATTGCCGATAGCCCTGCCGGTCTCATGCTGCCATCGGCCACCTTCACGGCGACCCCGTGGCCAGAAGATAAACCAATGACAAACACACCCTCAGCACCGATCTTGGCAAGCATGCCCTTTTCCATAACTAA
>JAGYIH010000091.1 GCA_018402615.1 Aquiluna sp. | reverse complement strand
CCGTGGCGGTGCTATTGAGCTTGCCGCTGGAACTGTTCAGGCAGGTGGACCGGGTGCAGCTTAGAACCCAGGACAGCGTGGTTTTGATTCTTAGGGACAGTTCCAGTGAGGTAATTTGGGGCGATGATTCAGATGCCAGGCTGAAATACGAGGTGTTGGTAGCACTGATGAACAACCAGCAGCAAACCGTTGATTACGATGTCAGCTCGCCACTGGCCCCGGTAGTGACCTTCAAAGACTTTTAGGTCACCACAAAAAATCCAAGACACGCCCAGCAACCTCAGCGATATATCTGAATTCGGACCTACCTTTTTCGCGCACATTAGAAATAGGGCAAATCCCTAAGCTTCAACAAGAGGCTAAGGGTTACCCCGAGCAGCAGAAAGCTGGAGGCAGCAAGTGACTGAGAATCAAAACTACCGAGCCGTAATCAAGGTCGTCGGTGTCGGTGGCGGTGGCGTAAATGCGCTTAATCGAATGATTCAATCGGGACTTCGTGGAGTTGAGTTTGTAGCAATCAACACCGATTCCCAAGCCTTGCTGATGAGCGATGCCGATGTGAAGCTCGATATAGGTCGTGACATAACCCGTGGCCTCGGTGCTGGTGCTGACCCAGAAGTTGGTCGACGTGCGGCTGAAGATCATGAGGATGAGATCGAGGCTGCGCTGCGAGGATCGGACATGGTCTTTGTCACCGCAGGCGAGGGTGGCGGCACTGGAACCGGTGCGGCTCCCGTGGTTGCCAGGATTTCTAAGCAACTTGGGGCACTCACCGTTGGTGTGGTTACCCGCCCATTTAATTTTGAAGGTAAACGTCGTGCGGTCCAGGCCGAGGAAGGCATCGGTGTCTTGCGAGCAGAGGTTGACACCTTGATCGTGGTGCCCAACCAAAGGCTTTTGGAAATGACCAATAAGAGCATTAGTGCCGTAGAGGCTTTCTATACCGCCGATGATGTGCTCAGGGCCGGAGTCCAGGGAATTAGCGAACTGATTATTATCCCGGGGCTGATAAACCTAGACTTTGCCGATGTGAAATCGGTAATGCAAAATGCCGGTAGCGCATTGATGGGCATCGGCACCGCCAAGGGCGAGGATCGTGCCATTAGAGCCAGTGAGATCGCGGTGAGCTCGCCTTTGCTGGAGGCAAGCATTGAAGGCGCTCACGGAGTGCTGTTGCTAATTCAGGGCGCCAGCGATTTGGGCCTTCATGAAATCGATGAGGCAGCCAGGTTGGTGCAGGAGGCGGTTAGCCCCGAGGCAAACATAATCTTTGGTGCAAATGTTGATGACACCCTCGGAGACGAGGTGCGGATAACGGTTATTGCCGCAGGTTTTGATGACATCGAACCACCTAAGCGCAAATCCGTAAGCCCAGAAATGGGCGCTGCCGCGCTGAGTTCCGCAGGAGTGGATTCTTACGGTTCTGAGGATATTGAGCTCGAGCCAGAACCTGTGTTCGAGCCCGTTGAACTAGCAATTGACGAGCCTGACTTTAGTGAACCGCAGCCACAGACCGCTAGAAAAAACAATGAACGTTGGGATGACGACCTGGACATCCCCGAGTTTTTGAGTTGAACCCGCAGCAGCATGCTCTGACCGAGCTGCAGCAGCGAATTGATGCGGCATTGAGTGCCGCTGGCAGAACAGATTCAGTAACTACCGTTGTTGTGACCAAGACCCATGGCGCCGATATGGTGCAAAATCTTTATGATCTGGGAGTTCGTGATTTCGGTGAAAATCGTGACCAGGAGGCCAAGCCCAAAGCGGAAGCATTTAAGC
>JAGYIH010000090.1 GCA_018402615.1 Aquiluna sp. | reverse complement strand
GGTGATGTTGACCTGGGCGTTCATTAGAGAGGGCAATCTAGAGCCAACCTTTGCCATGGCTGAGCACTACCTCTCCCATCCACATGACCTAATCCACAAAGCGACAGGCTGGATGCTTAGGGAGTGTGGCAAGAGAGATCAAAGAGCTTTAGTTGACTTCCTAAACCAACACAAAGCCCTAATGCCCAGGGTCATGTTGAGGTATGCGATTGAGAGGTTGCCTAAGGGGTTGGTTTAGGGCGTTCGGTTCATACGACATATCCGCGGCCAATGCGGCGCCACAGTCTTAGTTTTGGGCCATGAATCTCAAGCAAAAAGTTGTTGGAACAGCCCACCTGCTCGTAACTGCTATGTTGACGTCTTTTGTAGTCTTAGTGGCTGAATTCCCAGCTGCTGCGATGACTCCATTAGACAACCAATGTGAACTAATATCTGGAGATGGTACTGATGCCTCTCCTTACCTATTAAGCAATTCCCTCGAGCTCAGAGAGGCTGCAGACTGCGACTCGGACACCAGAGTATTTGAAATCCGCACGGACATCGTGATCCCAGCCTCGGATGCCGCCTCTTGGCCTCAGCTGGGAACAACCCAGAGACTATTCAAAGGAACCATCAGGGGAAATGTGCCTGGAAAGCCCCGGGCAACTATCACCATAGAGGACGGCGGCGAACTTCAGGGCAGCCTGTTTGGGGTCACCGGCAACCTTACAATCCGTGACCTTGTTGTGGTGGGTGACATTGGAACGGGCTCTCTCGGGGACGTCAGTATCGGAGCTTTCGCTCAAGATTCTCGAGGGTCAACTCGAATAGTGAATTCGTTGACTTATGTGAATGTGAACGGAGGAACGTCGGGTGGCGTTGGCTCATTTGTTGGGGAAGTTTCCTCAGGCGTTCTAACAATTGACTCGTCAAGCGCCCGCGTCTCAGAAGCTCACGGCTACGTGCAGGGCGGTATCCGCACCGGCGGGCTTGCAGGAATGGTTGAGTCTTCAACTCTAAAAATACACTCATCAAGTTCACTCGTTAGGCTTTCAAGTTCCGGTCAGGAGATCGGAGGTCTTGTTGGACGTTCGCAAGGTACCGTAGAAATCATTGATTCATTTTTTGCAGGATCAATTAAGTCCGCTTCATCCATTAAGGCTGGAGGTTTGGTAGGTGGGATAGACCTGGCTGGCGCGCGCGCTACGGTTGTTCGAAGCTATGCAAAAGCGGGTATTTTTACAAATTCCTTAGCAAACCTTCAGTTGGGTGGGATTCTGGGAGGCGCTAGCGCCGCAGCCGTGGATATATCCGAATCCTACGCAATCGTTCACATCGAAGGCCCTGCCTTTTCAGGGGAGCCTCGTATTGGAGGGTTGGTGGGAAGCGCCGCAGCTTCCACTGTTCTCCAAATCGAAGATAGCTACGCTTCGGGTCGATTTTCTGTGTCTGGACAACCGTCACAGTTTTCCAACCGCGATAACACCGGTGGACTAGTTGGTCTTGTGGTAGGAAGCAGCACAACTTACAGCTTCCTTGGGGAGAACTATTACAACGAGGAGACGCTCGCTGGGGCAGGAGGCACGCACGATGAAGGGACGCGGCAGTCAGCGGCAGGGGGAACCCAAGTTGCCCTTGGCTCTTCTCAGTTTAGCGACAGTGCAAACTTTCCTTCATGGGCCCCAAGCTTCACCTTCGGCTTGAATCCATGTCTTCAAAACCTGCCAGAAAGCTGCGAGACCAGCTTCATGGCCGGGCGCCTCGCTGCAGACGGTCGCACAATTATTTTGCACTCAGAAACC
>JAGYIH010000009.1 GCA_018402615.1 Aquiluna sp. | reverse complement strand
TCTGGGGAGGTGGGATATTTGAAACTGAAGAGTTCTACCGATCCTGCGATGAGTTGGGGCTCTTGGTCTGGCAAGACTTTCTCTTTGCTTGCGCCTCCTACCCGGAAACTGACTTCAATACTGACCTGATCCGGCAAGAGGCCGTCCATGCCGTGACAAGGCTCAGCTCACACTGCTCCCTCGTGCTTTGGAACGGCAGCAATGAGAACATCTGGGGATACTTTGACTGGGGCTGGCAGGAACCGCTGGCAGGGCGAGCTTGGGGTCTTGGCTACTACCAGACCGTTATCCCGGAGGTAATAGCGAAGCTCGACCCGACTCGGCCATACCAGCCAAGTAGTCCATGGTCAGGCACCCTGGAGATTCACCCTAACGACCCGGATCACGGTACCGCGCACCTCTGGGAGCCTTGGAACCGACAGGACTACGTCACTTACTTGGATGAGGTCCCGAGGTTTGTTACCGAGTACGGCTACCAGTCACCCGCTTCCTACAGCACCCTTCGAAATGCCCTGGGCGAGAAGGAGCTTTGGGAGGACTCAGAGGGCATGAAGGCCCATCAGAAAGCCCTCGATGGAAAGGGAAAGCTTCACCGAGGTCTAGACCTGCGCTTCCCTGGACTAACCGAAGACTTTGACGATTGGCACTACCTGAGTCAACTCGAACATGCCAGGGCACTAAATGTTGGCATAAGACACCTTCGTTCTCACCACGATATCTCTGCCGGTTCTGTGATCTGGCAATTAAACGATTGCTGGCCCGTTGTTTCTTGGGCCATGATCGACTTTGAAGGGAAGCGGAAACCAGCCTGGCACTCAGTGAGAAAGGCTTACGCTCCTCGCATCGTTTCATTCTCGAAGCAAAATTCAAAGCCCAGTGTCGTGCTTGTGAACGATGCCGACCAAGAATGGTCCACCACGGTTCACATCAGCAGAGCTTCGTTGAACGGGAACAGTGAGGTGGTTCAGAAAGTCGCTGTAACCGTGCCAAAGTTTGCCCACTTACAACTGCCAGTGAATGCCGATCTGGACCAACTCGACCCAGCAACAGAGTTCTTAGTTGTTGACGCCGGTGCAGACAGGTCACTTCTGTTCCTTGCTGAGGACTGCGATCTCGCCTACGAGTCCCCCGACTTTGAGCTCAAGGTAACTGCAGCTCACCATGGAGTCGAGGTTGTCATTGGTGCGAATAATCTGTTGCGAGAGCTTTGTCTCTTTGTGGACCGACTTGACGACCAGGCCGAGGTTTCAGATCAGGTCGTAACGCTCCTCGCTGGCGAGAGTGCAAAGCTGATAATCAAAACGGACAGACCGGAGCGGTTCACCGAAGCCGCTCTCAGAAACGTCGCCAGGGCTGCCAGCGAATTCAGAAGTCTGGCAGGGTGAATGGACGCTCTGACCAGGCAAAGTGAACTTGAGCCCCTGCTGCAATTTGCAGCTGGAGCAGCTCAGGACACACCATCGGGATTCGGAAGGCTTCAGTCAGACGGCACAGTTTCTGCAGCCCATGGCCTAGAGACTTGGATCAACGCTCGGATGGCTTATTGTTTCGCCCTCGAGGTGCTTCGCGGAAGCGCGGCCGGACTTCTAAATGCACAGCTGGGTTGCCGTGCCCTGGAAACAACTCTTCACGACGGTACTCACGGCGGGTGGGTCGAAACTATTGGTGCAGCAGAGGTAGCAAACCCAAACAAGGCCGGATATGCTCACGCATTTGTCTTGCTCGCCGCAGCTGCACTCGCTGCAGCTGGGATTGACGGTTCCTCAGCATTGCTGCGCTCCGCCAAGGAGGTCATCGAAAACAAGTTCTGGTCAGAACTGGATGGGGCGTGTGTCGAAGGCTTCAGCGCCGATTGGACAGCATCGGAAGACTATCGCGGAGCGAACAGCAACATGCACATGGTTGAAGCGTTCCTTGCTTGCTTTGATCAAACCGGTGAGAAGATCTGGTTACACCGGGCTCTTCGAATTACTGATCGACTGCTAAATGTCGTCGCCAGAGAAAATAATTGGCGGCTCTGACGCCTGATTTCCAAACTGGACGCCGCTATTGGATTACAACGCCGATCAAAAGACCACCGTTTAGACCTTGCAGGGAACTGTCGGTCACTGGTTCGAGTGGGCACGGCTCGCCCGTCCAGCTCAAGTGGGCCTTGGAAAGCTCTGCCGAAAACGCCCCGATTGGCTGACAGAAGTGGCCGTTGCCCTCTATCTGCAAGGGATTGAAGATGGCTGGGCTGCGGATGGGAGCCCGAGGTTTTGTTACACGGTTGATTGGAAGGCAAGCCCCGTCGTCGATCTCAGAATGAGCTGGGTAATTTGCGAGGCAATTAGCGCTTCTCATGTTTTAGCTTTGGAGCTACCCAGCGGGGACTATGAGAAGTGGGCAGACACCTTTTTGGCGATACGCACTTCAATTTTTCCCAGACCTGGAATTTGGCAACTGGCATAGCGAACTCGACAGCCTCAATAGACCCTCGTATTTGGTGTGGGCGGATAAGCCAGATATTTACCATCTTTACAGGCCCTTGAATTCTCTAAAAGATCAAGGCCGTCAGTTTTAATTTCAGCCATCCGAGCCAAACAGGTAGGAGTACAGCATGACAATCAAGGTAACAAAGGCAGACAAATTCACTTTCGGGCTCTGGACAATCGGTTGGAACGCGCAGGACCCTTTCGGATCAGCAACTCGTTCCGAACTTTCGATTGAGGCTGCAACGGAGGGGCTGGCTAAAGTCGGGGCTTACGGTCTAACTTTTCACGACAACGATCTCTTTCCATTCGGAAGCGACCAGGCCGCAGTGGATTCGCGGGTAAGCAAATTAAAGACGCCCTGAAAAACACCGGGCTGGTAGTCCCGATGATCACCACCAACTTGTTCCAGTCACCCGGTCTTCAAGGATGGGGCTTTCACAAGCAACGACCGCGAGGTTAGAAGGTTCTCACTTGCCAAGACCCTGCGCAATCTTGATCTTGCCAACAATTGGGGGGCTGAGACTTTTGTAATGTGGGGAGGGAGCAGAGGGCTCCGAATACGATTTTTCAAAGGACGTGCGAGGCACTGGAGCGATACCGCGAGGCGCTGAATTTCCTGACGAATATTTATTTCTCAGGGCTATCGGATTCGCTTTGCACTGGAACCAAAAACCCAATGAGCCGCGCGGTGACATCTTGCTCCCAACCGTGGGACACGCCATGGCGTTTATCGAAACAACGAGCACCCTGAAATTGTTGGAAGTAAACCCAGAGACCGGTCACGAGCAGATGGCGGGACTCAACTACACAGCTGGCATTGCTCAGGCTCCTATGCCCGAAAAACTTTCCACTATCGATTTGAACTGGTCAACGGAACATAGTATGACCAGGATTTAGTTTTGATCACGGAAATTTTCAAACGCATTTTCGCTGGTCGACTTACTGGAGTTCGGCGGGAAAAACGGAGACTCCGTCATACGATGGTCCCACACGTCGCATTACAAACCTTCTCGCCTGGAAGATATCGAGGGAGTCTGGGAGTCTGCGGCAGCCAACATTAGGACTTATCTACTGCTAAAGGAAAGAGCAGCCAGCTTCCGGGCTGACCCTGAAGTGGCTGCGGCCTGGAGCGATCAGTCATACATCAACACCCCTACCCTCAACGATGGCGAAACGGCGCCGAGCTGCTGGCCAGACGCCTCAATTGGAAAGGGATTTAGTGCTGATGATTATTTCGATGGAAGGGTTTTGGTTTCGTCCCAGCCCCTCAACCAGTTGGCGCTTGAACACCTAATGGGCGCTAGGTAAATCATGCCTCTGGTTGCCGGAGTAGACTCCTCGACCCAATCCTGCAAGGTGGTCATCGCAGATGCTGAAACCGGGCAGGTTCTTAGAACGGGCAATGCCCGGCACCCAGAGGGTACGGAAGTTGACCCCGATCACTGGTTGGCCGCACTTGATGAAGCGATAGCGCAGGCCGGTGGGATTCAAGATGTTTTGGCTATTTCGATTGCTGGACAGCAGCATGGCATGGTCCTGCTCGACGAAATGGGCGAGGTTTTAAGGCCGGCACTACTTTGGAATGACGTTAGATCCGCCTCTCAGGCCGAGTCCCTGATTCAGCTGCTCGCAAGCTCTCAGCAGCAAGATGGCAGGTTGGCATGGTCACAGCTGACCGGTTCAGTCCCGGTTGCGTCCTTCACCGTGACCAAACTCCGTTGGGTTCTGGAGAACGAACCTGAAATAATGCGTCGGGCTGCCGCGGTTTGTTTGCCACACGATTGGCTAACTTGGAAACTGTCGGGATCAAAGAGCATCGATGACCTCAGAACCGATAGAAGTGACGCCAGTGGAACGGGTTACTTTTCTAGTTCTGAAGAAAGTTATCTGCCCGAAATTTTGAAGCTGGCGGCTGGAAAGAATCTCGCACTCCCCAGAGTGCTGGGGCCATTTGAATTGGCAGGCAACCTAAAGGGTGGGGCCTCAATCGGAGCGGGTATGGGCGATAACGCCGCAGCCGCATTCGGCTTGGGAGCATCTCTGGGGCAAGGTGTGCTTTCGCTCGGGACATCTGGGGTTGTGAGCGTAATAGCGAGGGAAGCCACGCAAGACCCCTCCGGAACAGTGGCTGGTTTTGCCGATGGGACTGGAAAATATTTACCTTTGGCTTGCACTCTAAATGGAGCCAGGGTGCTTGATGCCACAGCCAAGCTCTTGGGAGTTAGCCACAAGCAACTAGCTGAGCTAGCTCTTTCCGCAGCGCCCGGAGCAGGTGGTTTGACGCTATTGCCATATTTTGAGGGTGAAAGAACGCCAAACCTCCCAGATGCGACGGGCTCGCTCTATGGCATCACTGCCGCGAACCTAAGCCCAGCCAACATAGCCAGGGCCTCGATTGAGGGCCTCCTTTGCGGGCTTGCAGAGGCACTCCAGGCCATCACAGCCCTGGGGGTGACAGTCGATGCTCTGACTATGGTTGGGGGCGCTGCGAGGAACGCTGCGGTGCAGGCGATCGCGCCGGCAATCTTTGGAATGAACGTGTCCTTACCCGAACCGGGAGAATATGTCGCTCTGGGTGCTGCTAGACAGGCGGCATCGGTTTTGGCGGGCTCGGAAATTTCGTGGCCCTCCAAAAAAACCAAAGTACTTAGCGCTGACGCAGACCGGGTGACGCGAGAAAAATACTCTGAAATCAGAGACGCCTACGTCTCCGCAAGCAGCTGAGCATCTAAATTGTCGGTTGGATTGGGGTGAATCGCCTAGCTACTGGCCAAGTATTTAGAGCTGTATCGAATACTGGCAGGGCGCAGCCTGAGGGCTTCGTAATCCCACTTTTTTTCTAACTAAAACAAGTCTTTTGCCAAAGAGCGAGGGTCCAGTAACGTTCGTATGGCTTTCGCCGGAGCAAAAAACAGTGCAAACTGAAGCATGGATAAAAAACAAGCTCCAGTGACCGTTGACATTGAGTCTGAAGAAGCAAAGCCTTCAATGATTCCAACCAAGGCCGTGGACGCCATTGAAGATGTCTTCCACGTCGTTCTAACGGCCCTGCTGTTCCTGGTTGCCCTGGGGGCCGTAGTCTTCACGGTCCAGAGACTTCTCACCACCACACCGTTCTATCCAAACGGCATGCTGCAGGCCATCAACGACATTTTGTTCGTGGTCATCATCTTGGAGATCGCAAGGACCGTTATTGCCAGGTTCAACACCGGCTTCTACCAGCTAAGTCGATTCCTGGTGATTGGCGTTATCGCCTCGGTTCGACACATCCTGTCGGTTGGCTCCTCTTTGACCCTGTCGATTGGCAAGACCCCGGAGGCCTTCGAACGAGGCATTATTGAACTCTTGGTCAACGGCGGCATAGTGATAGCGCTGGTCTTTGCAATTCTGATGACCCGCATGGCGGAAAAGGACTACAAGACCAAACCCGCTCGGGGCTAACAAGGTTTCACCGCCATAAGAGAGCTCTCAGCCCCAACCCAAAAATCCCCCGCATTGCGGGGGATTGGTGGCTAGTGAGGGATTCGAACCCCCGAAGTCTGAGACAGCTGATTTACAGTCAGATCCCTTTGGCCGCTTGGGTAACTAGCCGGATGTGCTTTTGGGCACTTGGAAACAATACCCGATTTTAGGGTTCGGCTGTGGCGGGAAAAACTGTAAGGCTTTACAGTTTTGACTAATGATAGGAATCGTCGAGGTTGCCCAGCTAGCTGGGGTGTCAACCGCCACAGTCTCAAGAGCGCTCAATGGCAAGGCTCACGTCTCTGCCAGGGCTCGGGAAAAGGTCCTAAAGGCCGCCCAGGAGCTGGGATATGTTGCATCCTCCTCCGCCTACACGCTTGCCACCGGGCGCTCAAAAAACATTGGGGTCGTGGTGCCGTTCATCCAGAGCTGGTTCTTCTCTGCGGTTCTGGAGGGCATCGTAAATGCCCTGGTCAACCGCGGCTACGACGTCACGCTTTATAACCTCTCCGGCGGTGAGTCACACCGCAGACGAATCTTTGAAGACCTGGTGCTGCGTCAGCGGGTGGATGGCGTTCTCACGGTTGCACTCAAGCTTTCTCAAAGAGAACTAAAGAACCTGACCGACCTGCAAAAGCCAATTATTGGAATTGGTGGGCCAATCCCCGGTGCACGCTCACTAACCATTGATGATGAGGGGGCGGGACGGCTTGCCACCCAGCACCTGATCTCGCTGGGTCACACCGAGATTGGAATGATCTCTGGAAACCCTGCAAGCGAGATGGACTTCCACCAGCCCTACCTGCGTAAGACCGGGTATCACGAGGCGCTGCTGGATGCCAATCTGGACTTTCACCCGCAGTGGATGGCTGAGGCCGATTTCACAATTGCCGGCGGTTATCACGCCGCCAAGCAAATGCTTGGAGATCCCAGAAGCGCGCCCACCGCAATCTTCTGCGCATCGGACGAAATGGGCTTTGGTGCCATTCAAGCGGCGCGTGATTTGGGAATCAGGGTTCCGCAGGACGTGAGTGTCATCGGCATGGATGGTCACCCGATGGGAGTGTTCTACGGTCTTTCCACGATTGACCAAACCACAACCGAACAGGGTGCCAAGGGAGCAAACCTGATTCTGGACATCTTGGAGTCAGACGATGAAAAGCAGCTCAAAAACTTTGAGCAGCTCAGCATCTGGCCGATAGATCTAATAGTTCGCTCCTCAACCGCAAGACGCAGCGCTAAGTAGAATTTGGGACATGGCTGATTCATCATCATTTGACGTTGTAAGTAAGGTCGACCACCAAGAGGCTCAGAACGCTCTGAACCAGGCGGCCAAGGAAGTCGAGCAGCGCTATGACTTCAAGGGCACCGGCGCATCCATTGAATGGAGTGGCGAGGACGTGCTGATCAAGGCGAGCTCCGAAGAGCGTGCCAAGGCAGTTTTGGACGTCTTCCAGTCCAAGCTCATCAAGCGAGGTATCTCTCTAAAGAGCCTGGTCTCCTCCGAGCCGTTTGCCTCCGGCAAGGAATACCGAATCAGCTCGAGTCTGAAAAATGGCATCGACCAGGAGCAGGCCAAAAAGATTTCCAAGTTGATTCGCGATGAGGGTCCCAAGAACGTCAAGTCTCAGATTCAAGGTGATGAGCTTCGGGTTCAAAGTAAGAGCCGCGATGAACTGCAAGAGGTGATTGCTCTTCTAAAGGGAGCGGACCTCGATATCGATTTGCAGTTTACGAACTACCGCTAACCCATGGCCAGATAACCGGCGCCACTGCCGGTAATAGAAAACAGCCTGGCATCCGCTACGAAAGCCGCCTGACCGCGGGAAAGTTTCTGATACTCCTGTGCCGAGGTGGAGATCTCGAGCTCACCAGAAACACAAACCACAATCATTGAACCCCTAAGTTCAAGATCGATGAGCATATTTGTGCCACTCACATCGACCCCGTAGACACTGAAGTCCGAAACATCGGCCGGGTAGTGAGTGAGTCCGGTAGCAACTTTCACTGGCACTACACGGGGGTCTTGCAGCGGGCTGAAATCTAGAACCTGCATCAGCTCGGGCACGTCAATGGGCTTTTGAGTTAGCCCACCGCGCAGCACGTTGTTGCTGGAGGCCATGACCTCAACCCCCAAACCCTTGAGGTAGGAATGGATATTCCCTGCCGGCATGAACAGGGCCTCCCCTTTAGCCAACACCACGTGCTGCAACATCAGCCCGCCGATCATGACTCCTACATCACCTGGGAAATCAGCAGCCAACCTGCTGACCAGCTGCTGCCTGCTTGCATCTAGCACCGCTAGCTCTGCAAGCAATTCCTGAGCAAGATTGTTGTCAAAGGCAAACTGCAAGGCGCCTTTGATTCCGCCATGCTCAAACGCCTGCTGCAAGGGTTGGAAGATTGGATTCTGGTTTGCAAGTGAGCCTAAGTCCCTGCGGATTTCCTCTGGGTCCCTAAATCCACAAAGGGCCTCAAACTCGCTAATAGCAATGATCATCTCGGGCTTGTGATTGGCATCGGAATAGCTTTTGTGGCCAGCGCCAAACTGATCTTCTGCTCTTTGCTTGGAGGGATGTGCCTGAATCGAAAGCGGCTTTTCGGCCGCCAAGAACTTAACCAAAAATCCCAGTTCCGGAGCGATGTCGGCAAGGGTTCCAGAATCAGCGGAGAGCAGTTTTGAGGGTGCAGTGTTGTGTGAACCAAACCAGAGCTCTGCCGCTGGCTCACCGATTGTCCCAAGCCCGGTGAGGTCTTGGATTAGGTGCTCAGAGCCCCAGGCATAGGGCATCGGTTGATTGCCAATCAAGAAAAGCGTCACGAACTAAGACTAACGACTGGACTCAGGGCTAACGATGATCGAGATTGGTCCAGTGGGAGGAGCGGCTGCATCCAGCTCGCTTCTTCTAGCACGCGAGGCAAACAAGCCGGCAATCACCCCAGCACCAATCGCGAGGGTGATGGGGAAGAAAAACGCGAGCGACAGTCCGACACCTTCGGTAAGCGCACCCATCATGGTCTTGGCACCAATCGCAACCATCGAGTTAAACAGGCTGAGTCGTGAAACCGCCCAGGACGTTGAGACGCCAGGAATGTGACCCGCGGCAGAGAAGAACGATGGCGAAACTGGGGAAAGTCCAAGGCCTGCAAGCCCCCAAAGCAGCGCTGCCACAACCAAACCAAGGGTTGGAGAACTATCGGTAAGAATTGGGGCAAAGATCGCAGTGAGTGCCAAAGCAATCGCCGCCATAAACGAACCGCGAGAGGCCATCAGGTGCGGGTGAAAGCGCTCGGCAAGGCGGGTCATCGAGAGTCGTCCCGCAATCATGCCGACCATGAAGGTTGCAAATGGCACTGAGCGAAGCGCGACCTCAGCATTGAGCACATCGCGAGCAAACACCGCTGCCCAGTCAATAATCGCGACCTCGGGGTAGACGCCGCAAAACAGTCCAAAGGCCAAAAGCCAAACCTGAGAGGGCATCTGGTAAAAGCGTCGCTTCACCACGCCGGCTTTTTCCTCAAGGTGACCATCCTCGTTAGGACTCAACAGCGAACGCAGGCTGAACTCAAAAATAATCAGGGTAGAAATGGCAACGATGACTAGGTAAACCTCAAGCGGCAAAAACACTGTTGCAAGGCCGCCACTGAAGGCTGCCATGACAGCACCCACGCTCCAGCCGGCGTGCAGCCGGCCAATGATGTTCTTGCTGATCTTTTTCTGCAGCAGGACTCCGTGAGAGTTCACACTGACACCCAGCAGCGACATGCAAAAGTTGAATGCCATATTGAAAAAGAACCAGAGGGCCGGATCTGTGGTGAGGCCAAGGGAAACCAGTGCGACCATGCCACCGTAATTCGAGACTCGAATCAAAACCCGAGACCCAAACCGCGTCATCAGTCTTGAAGCAAAAAACAACGGGGTAATTGACCCAATAACACCAAGTCCGATGATGGTTCCCCAGGTCGCGAACGATACATCTAGGCGATCGATATATTCAGGAACCCAAGCAACTGAGGAAAGGGCCGCGTGGCCCATGAAAATAAATGTGAGCAGCATTGCGATCTGGGCTTTTTTTAGCCTCTCGCGTGGCAGCTGTTGCAATTAACTTCCTTTAGAAATATCGAGCATTTGAGCTCGATTAAACAGCTTAAGGCGTTCCCTGCCCGTCGCTTCACCAAGATTCTTCTCAGCAGCATCAATTAGTAGCCAGTTGTCCCAGGCAATAAAGTCAACGCCTCGATTGCTAAGGGTCTGAATGATTGCTTCCTGATCAGGAAGAGGCGGTTGCCACCAGCTTGCCCGGTCGGCAATAACGTGCGAAATGGTTTCAATGGCATCCGCCTTGGTGTGGCCAATAAGCCCCACCGGTCCGCGCTTAATCCACCCGGTGCAGTAGGTACCCGGAATCTGATTACCGGCATCGTCTAGCACCCGGCCCTCGTCGTTTTTGATTACCCCATACTTTTGGTCAAACGGGATTTCGCTCAATGCCGAGCCTTGGTATCCAACTGCGCGGTAGACAGCCTGAACCGGGTAGTCGATGGTCTCACCGGTAGTCCTGACATTGCCCGTGCCATCAAGCTCGGTCTTCTCAATTCTCAAGCCGACAACCCTGCCATCTTTACCCAGGATTTCTTTCGGGCTGGCAAAAAAGTGCAGGTGCAGTCTGCGCGCCTGAGCGGGCTTTGGATTTTCTCTTAGGTTCTCAAGGGTCTTTACCATTACCCGAATTTGGTTGTTGGAATCAATTGCCTCTTGTGAGCCCTGATCGTATTGGAAGTCCTCGTCGTAGACGATTGCCTGAACGCCCTGGATTTCCAAAGCTTCTCGCAATTCAAGTGGCGAAAACTTGACTTGTGCGGGACCGCGACGACCAAAGACGTGGACGTCTGTCACCGGGGATTTACTCAATCCCTGGTAAACGTGGTCTGGAATATCGGTGGACAGCAGGTCGTCAGGGCTCTTGGAAAGCATCCTTGCAACATCCAAAGCCACGTTGCCATTACCGATAACGGCAATCTCCTTAGCCTCAAGCGGCCAATCAAGTGGGAAGTCGGGATGTGCGTCATACCAATTCACAAAGTCAGCAGCTCCAAAGCTGCCGTCGAGGTCTGCACCTGGAATGCTTAGTTCGGCGTCGCTGATGGCCCCGGTGGCAAAGATCACAGCGTTGTAGTGCTTTTTTAGGTCTTCAAGGGTTAGGTCTTGGCCGTAGCGCACATTTCCAAAAAAGCGAATGTCGCCGCGGTCCAATACTTCATAGAGCGCACGAATGATGCCCTTGATTCTGGGGTGGTCAGGTGCGACGCCATATCGAACTAGGCCGTAGGGTGCCGGAAGCAAATCGAATAAATCTATGGATACGTCAAAGTCCCTATCGGCCTTGATAATAAGGTCCGATGCATAGATGCCGGCTGGACCAGCACCGATAACGGCAAGACGAAGCTTTGACATTTTCTCTTCCTGCGACTAACCCTTGCGCTCAACAACTGCGCGGGCAAAGGCTACCAGAGCGTTTTTCACGCTGCCCTCAGGCAGCGGTTCGATTGCGGATATCGCCCTCTCGGCCCACTCGACGGTTTGCTTGGCCGCCAACTCCATTACCGGGTGATTCCTGAGCTCTTTCAGAATCTCCCCCAGATTCTCCGAGGTTATGCCAGCGGCAATTTTTGCTGCCAAATCTAGGCTTGCCCGATCGTTAAATTCACTAAGAAGCAGCACCGGGAGCGTTGGCACCCCAGCGAGCAAATCAGTCCCCGAAACTTTGCCAGAGTCCTCGGTCTTGGATGCAATGTCAATAAGGTCGTCCACCAGCTGGAAAGCGATGCCGATGTGCTCGCCAAACTCCTGCAGTGGCTGCTGGAATTTTTCATCCGCCCCCGCGAGCATCGCACCCAATCGAGCGGACAAAGCAATTAGTGAACCGGTTTTGTCCCGCAATACATTTAGGTAGTGATCCAAAGCCGGCTGGCCACTTTGTGGCCCAACGGTTTCGTGCAGCTGCCCAAGAACCAGTTGCTCAAAGACCTGGGCCTGCAAGCGCAGTGCTCGCTCTCCAAGTCCAGCAACAATATTGGAGGCCCTTGCAAACAAGAGGTCTCCGGTCAAAATCGCAACGTTATTACCCCATACCAGGTGTGCGGTCTCAACTCCTCTTCTAGCGCTGGCCTGGTCCATCACATCGTCGTGATAAAGGGTTGCAAGGTGGGTGATCTCCATGACCACGGCAGCGTCAAGAACCTGGTCGCTTTCTGGGTTGCCAAGGTTCGAGGTCAATAGCACCAGGACCGGACGCATTCTCTTACCCCCGGCTTTGGCCAGGTGGGTAGACATTTCATTGATGATCGGCTCGGTGTGGCTTGTGGCCTCTTGAATGCGTTTCTCGACAATCTTCATGCGCGCCTCGAGCTGCTTTAGAAGTGAGGCGTCTTTTACCTGACCAAACTGGCTAGGTAGCTGGATTTTCAATTTGATTTCACCCCTTCGTGCAGGGCAACCACACCAAGGGTTAGGTTCTTCCAAGAAGTCTGAGAAAAACCGGCAGCCTGCAAATCTTTTGCGAGCTCAGCCTGCTTGGGCCAGGCCATGATTGACTCCGAAAGGTAGTCATAGGCGGCCGGGTTCTTACTCATCAATTTTGAGATTTTTGGCAGCAGGTGCCTTAGGTATAGCCGGTAGAGAAAGCCCAGTGGCCCCGGAACATGAGAAAACTCGCAGATCACCAGTCGACCAGATGGCTTTAGCACTCTCAAGAACTCTCTCAACGCAACATTTCGATCCTGCACGTTGCGCAACCCAAAACTCATGGTCACAACGTCAAACTCCGCGTCTTTGAACGGCAACTTCATTGCGTCGGCAAACACGAACTCAAGTTTTGGGTAACGCTTTTTGCCCTCGGCGAGCATTCCTTTGGAGAAATCTGCAGCAACCACTGTTGCCCCCTCAACCAACAGCGCCATTGAGGAGGTTCCGGTTCCCGCTGCAATATCCAAAATTCTTTGACCCGCCGCTGGCCTAACTGTTCGCTTGAGCTGCCAACGCCAATAGTGGGATTGACCAAATGAAAGTAAGTCGTTGGTTTTGTCGTAGGCGTGAGCAACCTGATCAAACATTGCAGAGACTTGCTCTGGGGTTTTGCTGAGGTCCGCCTTGGTCACTTCACAAGTCTAATCGGGCACGCTCAGTCCTGTTTTTCCACCCTCACCAGGGTGTAAATGACCAAACCAACAGATCCAAACATCAGTGCAATCACCAGGGGTGTGGTGGCGGAAACAAAGTGATCAGCCGGGGTCTTATCTGTAATCACAATTGAGCTCACATCAAGCGGTTCTCCAACCACCTGGAAGCTGCCCTCCTGAAGCATGGTGGGAGGAATCACCTGCTGCACGTGAGAGTCTTCGTCAAGCTCAATGTCATCGCCTGATGCATTGGCAGGCAGAGAAAGAAGCAGCAGCGAACCAATGGCTGCGGCAATGAGTCTGATGCGCACTTTTCTCCTGTCTTAGACTTCTCAACAATAAGCAGAAATTTCTAACCGTGGCCACAAGTTGGGCTTTTAACGGCGAACTAAGAGCAAAGGGTCTAATGGCACTGACTGTCAGCGTGCGCAAGATCCAGTTTGCCGAGCCGCTTAATTTTTCAAACCAGGCCGTTTTCTTGCGGGAGGGACAGCTCATCCTTGCTCAGGGCGAGGTGGTGCGGATTCAAGCCACGGGTGAAAACAGAATCCAGGAGCTATCTGAGCAATTCCGAACTCTGGTCAAAGAGGCAATCATTGATGACCAGGTCAGGCTCCCAGGCTCAGGGCTGATAGCAATGACCTCGATTACCTTTTCTCCGAACTCAAAACAGCCAGCAGTGTTATTTGTCCCAAAGCGCACCGTGGTGGTTAGAGCGGGCATTGCCTTTGAGGTTCTAGTTGAGGGAGAACAACTTGCCGAGGTTGAAACCAAGAAACCCAGCGGGGTATTTTTGCAGGGCGACCTCACCGCTGGCCAATTCAAGATGCTGGTTCAGAGAGCCGTTTCGGAAATCCAGGACAGCGAATTGGACAAGGTGGTGCTCAGCCGTGACTTGGTAATGCCAATATCGGCACGTCCGGATCTTGGTGAGGCACTGCAACGGCTGCACGAACGCTACCCGCACTGCTGGACCTATGCGATTGATAATGTTTTTGGCGCCTCCCCAGAGTTATTGCTGCGGGCTGAGGCTGGTGAGGTGTCTGCCAGGGTACTGGCTGGAACCGCAGGGCGAGGTACCGACCCCGATGTCGACCGAGCGATTGCCGAGGGTCTGGCTCACAGCCACAAAAACCGACACGAGCACGACTACGCCGCCGCGTCAATGGTGGAGCGGCTGAGTCCTTTCTGCGAGGTTGTGGAGGCAGATAGCGAGCCCTTCTCGCTGGCCCTTCCTGATTTGTGGCACCTTGCTACCGACGTTCGGGGCAAGCTGAAACCAAATATTTCGCTGCTCGATGTGATCGCCGAGCTACATCCGACAGCAGCGGTTGCCGGAACCCCGAGACTTCTGGCACAGGAACTAATTGAAAAGTTGGAGCCCTACGATCGAGCCGGCTATGCCGGTCCGGTTGGCTGGCTGAGCAGTGATGGCAGTGGCGAACTTGCGATTGCACTGCGTGGCGGTCTCATTGAGGAGAACCAGATTCGGGCCTTCGCGGGCTGCGGCATAGTTTCCGAGAGCGAACCTCAGGCTGAATTGGATGAAACCGATTTGAAGTTTCGTGCGGTTCGGCACGCCTTTGGCTAAAGCTGGTAGTCGATTACCACGGCACCCGAAAGCTTCATTGCCGCATCAAGTTCGACCAGGTTCTCACAGCGCTGATAGGCCCAGCCGAAGCCGCTAACGATTTTCTCCAGGTCAAGCTGCTGAGGAGTCGTGAAAAGGCTTTCAAACCACTTCTCACTGATGTTTTCCCGCATCTCAAGGCGATCAAAAATGTGACCACCGCGGTCATTTCCAATGATTATTTGCAGTTCAAGCTTTTCTAATCCGGTTAGGTTCAAGCCCGAGAGCTCATGAATCAGGGTCAGATCTCCCAGCAACAGCCTTACCTTGTTGCCCGCCTGAGCAATCCCGATCGCGGTGGAGACCGTGCCATCAATTCCCGCAAGGCCGCGATTAGAAAATACCCTCAGGTCCTTTGGCGCCACGCAGCCCTCGGCCACTCGAATCAAATCGCTAGCGCCAAAGACCAAGGCCTCGGAGTCAATTGAATCCCAAACAGCGGAAACGAAACCGGCGCGAGGGTCAGGCTCGGTCTCTAGCCGCCAACTTTCAAGCCAGCTTTGATCCGCGACCCCGACCGGGATGGCAGAATCCACTATCAGCTTGGCGCTGTCAAATACGTTGAAGCTCTCATAATTTGAGCGAATTACGTAGTGATCGGTGTGGGAGAGAAGTTTGAGGGTGGACCGGGAGAGGGTTGGCTTTCCGAAAACCACCACCCTGGTGATGGTTTCGGCAAGTTCCGTGGCCAAAAGTTGCGGGTAATTCACAATCACCTGCTCGCCAAACCTGGACCCAGAACTGGGCTCTGCAAAAAGTGGGAGCCTTGCGCTTCTTGCAAATTCTTCTGCGGCTTGACCCGCTCCGGCACCAGCAATCACTACTGTCCCATTGCCAACTTCGATCTCAGCACTCTGCTTGGAGCGCCGATAGCTCTTTGGAGAGAGCTCCAGGCCTGAGAGCAAGGCGGCGGCGTTTGGCGTTGCCGCGCTCAACGGCTCTTCAAACTGCAGATTCAGCTGCACTGGAGAAATTCGGTCTTGACCAAACATCAAATCAAAAGCCTCTTGGGCAATTGTCTTGGCATCAGGTTGATAATTAGCGTTGGCTGACTCCACGTCAATGCACTTTGCTGAGAGACCGAAGATGTTTTTTTGCTCAGTGGTCTGGTTCGCGCCCTTGCCACGCAACCGGCTGGGTCGATCAGTACTCAGGACTAAAAGCGGGACGCCGGCGTGGTGGGCCTCCAAAATTGCCGGATGCAGATTTGCGACCGCAGAGCCACTCGTAGTGACAATCGCCACCGGCGCTCTTGTTGCAAGGGCCCTCCCCAGAGCGGTAAAACCTAGAGAGCGCTCATCAAGCCGAACCGTAACGGTTATCTGTCCCGCGTCTGCCAACTGACTTAGGGCAATAGCGATCGCTTGAGACCTGGCTCCCGGGGCAAGATAAAAATCCTTTACCCCCAGTGAAACTAGGTGAGCGGAAAGACTGGCAGCAAAAGTCTGTGAGGGGTTGGTCACTTATCCCCGTCTTTTTTGTCCTCGTCCGGCTCGGTTTCTTCATCCTTAGGCGGGTTTTTGGGCTTCTCGTCCCTGTTCATGCGTCTGGAGAGATCGCGCAGAAAGTTTGGATCATCGTCTGGAGCAATCACCTTGCCCTGGCCACCAAAGCCTCTGGTTTGAGGACGAAGTGGTCTTCCCACCATCAGGTATAAAAGACCGCCAAAAAATGGCACCAAAGCGCTCAGGATTACCCAGAACCACTTCGGCAACAGCCTGACCTCTGCCTTGTTGGCACTGGCCGCAAACACGCTCGTGAAGACGCCCCAGATAACCAAAAACACTATGGTCGCTACTGCCACTCTTGTCATAACTCCACCCTAGTTCTTGTTCGGTTTATAGACTGAGAACATGAACAATCCTTGGCTGACCTACACTCTCGTGAGGCTCGGCCTTTTCTTTGGATTGTTTCTAGCTCTGCTAGCTCTCTCTTTCAACCCATTCTTTGCCGCAATTATTGCGGCATCAGTATCTTTTGCCATCTCACTGGTCTTTTTAGACCGTCAGCGCAAGGAGATGAGCGCGGTTGTGGCCAAAAAGCTCGGCCGCAATAGGGACGGTAGCTACGACGATGACGAAAGTGACCTGGAAAATCAGATCATTGACTCAAAAGGCAAAGCTGACGACGTGAATCCCATAGCCAACGAAAATCCCAAAACCTAAACCAGCAAAGCTGGTCAGTTTCAAAGCGGTAATCAGCTCCTTCGCGCTTCGCCCATCCAGTGCAATCAAAGTTGCAGGTAAAACCAATAAGAGGTTTAGCATCCCCAGCAGCGTCGCCGGGTAGATAAATACCAGTAATAAGTTCAGGGCCACCGGCAACCAAAGCATTAGGACAAATACTCGACTGGCAGCCTTTCTACCCATCATCACGGCGAGCGTGTTCTTGCCTGACTTCTTATCGGTCTCAATGTCTCGAATATTGTTGACCATCAGCACTGCAGAGGCGTAAAGACCGTAGGCACCGCCCACCAAGACCGCTAGCGGATCAATTACGCCGGTCTGAATGAAGTTTGTGCCGACGGTTGCAACCAACCCAAAAAACACAAATACCGCGAGTTCACCGAAGCCGGCGTAGCCGTAGGGGTTTTTGCCTCCGGTATAAAACCAAGCTGCGATGATCGCAGCTAGTCCAACCAGCAACAGGGCATAAAAGCCCGTAATCAAGACAATCACCAAGCCCGCGAGCGCCGCTATTCCAAAAAACACAAAGGCTGCAAATTTAACCGCCTCGGGCTTTTTCGAACCGGAGCCGGTCAGGCGCAATGGTCCAACCCGGTTTTCATCAGTACCCCTGATGCCATCTGAGTAATCATTGGCGTAGTTCACGCCAATCTGAAGCGCAAGCGCCACCAGGAGTGCAAGCATTGTCAATCCAATGTCAAAGCGGTCCAGCGAAGATGCCGTTCCAGCTCCCAGAGCAATTGGGGCTATGGCAAGTGGCAAGGTTCTAAGACGAGCACCCTCAACCCAGAGCTTTAGTGATGACATTGGTAATAAACCTAGCTTTCCAAAACTCTTCTGGCCGCCAGCAAATCTGGTTTGCCACTTGCAAGTCTGGGAATTGAATCCACCCGAACCACTCTCTTGGGTCTGGCAGCCAGAGAAATTGACTCTGCAAGAATTTCAAAGTCAGCATCCTCACTACCGACATAGACAACCCCAACCGACTGCCCCATCTCACTTTCCAGTGCAACAGCAATAAGGTCCTCTACCCCAAGTAGCTCCAAGGCCCGTTGTTCAAAGTGATCGAGCGATAGCTTGAGGCCGCCAGAGATAATCACCCGGTCGGCTCGGCCCAGAATCTCCAGCCGATCATTTACCCACTCACCGAGGTCACTGGTTAGAAAACTCTCTCCCAGGCCATTTGCCAAAACTGGACCGGTGATCTCCACCAGACCATCCTGCAGGCTGACACTCACTCCATCCAGCGGCACCCCGTCATAGACGCAGCCGCCTGAGGTCTCGGTCATTCCATAGGAAACAACAACGTTTATCCCCTTGGATCTCAGCTCCAAAACATCGCCCATATTCGGGTTCTGACCCCCAACCAGAATTGCAGAGAACTTGCGCAGCGTTGCAAACACGAAGGCGTCATCTCTTGACGCTGAGGTTAGCTTGGCAAGCTGTGCTGGGACTAAAGACGTGAACCGATTGCCCTCCTCCAATAGGGATGCGCCCCTAACAAAGGCCTCAGCGGTAAAGGGCACCTGGGTGTTCATCAGAATTGGCTGGGTGTCGGCAATCACCGACCTGTAAAGAACATTCGCACCGGCTATAAAGTTCACCGGCAGTGCTAAAAGCCACTGCCCCTCGCCGCCAAGCCGCTTGGCGGAAGCGGCTGCGCTGTGGCGAAGGGCCGCCAGAGAAAGCTCGATGCGCTTTGGGACCCCGGTTGAACCCGAGGACTCAACAATCAGTGCCGTGTTTGACTCAACCTCACTGGGCAAATCTAGAACTGGCGGTGCATAGCCATTGACCTCGGCCTGAGAAATGAAGCCCGCAACATTTCCCTCATTGATTTCGACCATGAGTTGCAGTGCGCCGAAAACGTCGTTTGCGGGGAGAGTCCGAAGCTGCATCAGAAGTGCCAGGGATAGGCCGACCAGTCGGGCTTACGCTTTTCCAAAAAGGCATCCTTGCCCTCCTTGGCCTCCGCGGTGCCATAGGCCAATCGAGTCGCTTCCCCCGCAAACAGCTGCTGTCCTACAAGACCGTCGTCAACCATATTCATGGCGTATTTCAGCATTCGAATTGCGGTTGGGGATTTACTCAGAATGGTTTCTGCAACCCTTAGGCCCTCGAGTTCTAAGTCCTTGTGTGGAACCACCCGGTTCACCACACCAAGCTCGTAGGCCCTTTGCGCTGAGTACTCTTCACCCAAAAAGAAGATCTCGCGAGCAAACTTCTGCCCCACCTGCTTAGCCAAATACGCCGAGCCATAACCGGCATCAAAAGAACCAACATCGGCATCGGTTTGCTTGAACCGAGCGTGCTCCTTGGAGGCAATTGACAGATCGCAGATGACATTTAGTGAGTGGCCGCCACCTGCCGCCCAACCCGAGACCAGAGCAATTACCACCTTGGGCATAAACCTAATTAGCCGCTGCACCTCAAGGATGTGGAGCCTGCCGCTTGATGCATCACCGTATTCATAACCTGAATCGCCTCGAACCCTTTGGTCCCCGCCCGAGCAGAATGCCCAACCGCCATCTTTGGTCGATGGGCCATTTCCGGTGAGTAGCACAACTCCGACATCGGTCTGCGCGCGGGCGTGATCCAGCGCTCGGTAGAGCTCGTCAACTGTCTGCGGACGGAACGCATTTCTGACTTCGGGACGAGAAAACCCAACCCGCACAACACCCAACTGGTTGTGACGGTGGTAGCTGACATCGGTTAGGTCCTCAAAACCACTAACCGTGGACCACACCGAAGCATCAAAGAGCTCGGAAACCTGATTTGGCATAGACCTAGACTAATCGGGTGAGCGCCCAAGAATTAGTGGATATCAGGGTATTGAGCCTGCCACTCAAGACTTCGTTTCGTGGGGTCACTTCCCGCGAGCTCATGATTTTCAGGGGTCAACAGCGCTATGCCGAATTCTCACCATTTTTGGAATACCAAGATCAAGAGGCCGCAACCTGGCTGCAGGCCGCTCTGGCATTTGCGAATGAAGACCTGCCTGAACTCAAGCGCGACGCAATCCCGGTCAATGCCACCTTGCCCGCAGTGAACAGCGATCAGGTTGAAAAACTGCTAGAAAACTTTCCAGGATTCAGAACCGTGAAGATCAAGGTCGCAGAAAAAGGGCAGGCCCTGCAAGAAGACCTTGCTCGCATAAGGACGGTAAGAGACCTTTACCCAAACACAAAGATTCGCCTCGATGCCAACGGCGGCTTCACTCTCGACCAAGCGCTCAACCTTTTGGAATCGCTTCGGGACATCGAACTTGAATACTTTGAACAGCCGGTTGAAAGCATTGCCGAATTGGTTCAGTTGCGTTTAGCGCTTAGGGATCTTGGCAGCGACCTAAAGATTGCTGCCGATGAGTCGATACGCAAAGCCAGCGACCCACTTTTGGTGGCCAGGGAGCAGGCTGCAGATATCGCGGTGATAAAGATGCAGCCGCTCGGTGGAGTGGCCAAGGCCAAGGCAATAGCTGAAGAGTCCGGCTTGGAGATAGTCGTGAGCTCCGCTCTAGAGAGCTCGCTAGGCATTGCCCAGGGGCTCTATCTTGCGGGCAGCATGGAAAACTTAGATTATGACTGTGGGCTTTGGACCCAGAACCTGTTTACCGACGACATAGTCAAGACGCCCCTCAAAGTTCAGAACGCCAGCATCTCGATAGCCCTACCGGAGCTTGATCCAGAGAAGCTCGAGCGCTACCGGGTCTCCCCCGATCGAGAACGCTTCTGGCGTGAACGTTTGGAGCGCTGCCTGGAGCTTTTATAGCCCCGAGTAAACGTGCAAACCCTTGAAGAACAGGTTCACGATGGTGAAGTTGAAGATCACCGAGAAAAACGCGATCAGACCTAACCATGCGGCCCGCTTGCCAGTCCAACCTCTGGTTGCCATGGCGTGTAGGTAGCCGGCATACAGCACCCAAATGATGAAGGTCCAGACCTCTTTGGTGTCCCAGCCCCAGAACCGGTGCCAGGCTCGCTCCGCCCAGATTGCTCCCGCAATCAGGGTGAAGCTCCAAAGCACAAAACCAACGATGTTGAACCGATAGGCCAAACGCTCTAACTGTTCAAGTGATGGAAAAAGATTCATGAGCTTTTTAGCAAAGCTGCTGGCCTTGAGCAAATAGGAGATGTGCAGGCCGGCCGCAACCGCAAAAAAGCCGGTTGCCAAAATCGCCACCACCACGTGGATAACAAGCCAAAAACTCTGCAGCGCCGGCATCAGTGCCTTGACCTCAACGTAGAAAAGTGACACCGATGCAAACAGCGTGATTAGCGTAAAGCCGGTGATAAAGGTTGCGATGAACTTTAGATCCTTGATGCTCAGAGCCGTTAGGTAGATCAAAAGGATTAGGAAGGCGGACGAAATCGCAAACTCGTACATGTTTGCCCACGGCACTCGACTGGCCGCAATACCCCTGAGCACAACCCCGATTCCCAACACGATTGTTGCGACCCACAACAGCACAAACCCAACGCGCTCGCCCTTGCTTATCTGCGGGGTCGAACCATCGCTTTTCACCAGCTGAACCAGGTTGAATGAGAACAGCATCAGCGCAAGCGCCAAAAAGCCCATGGCTGCGGTGACAAACAGCAGTGAAACCTGGGACAGTGGCTCATTCAATACTGGAATCATTTAGTCATCTTCTTTTCAAGGTCCTGTTTGACTCTTTCTAAAAAGTCATCAAGCTTGGCATCATCGCCACGAGCCAGGGCAGCTAGCTCTATTGTTCCATCCTCCAGCTGCCTTACCCAAACTCTGCGTCTGGGAATAAGCAGTGAAGCCATTAGCGCAAACAGTGCGAGCATCGAAAACACCAGCACCCATATCCCCCCGGGGTTATAGGCGATGTCCAAAGATGCAAAGCGCAGCAGCCCGTCAAAGCTCACGCTGCCAAGTCCATTTGGCAGCTGGACCGTGTCGCCAACCTCCAACATCAAAGGCGGGTTGGGGCCGTCTCGACCCGCAATAAGTTGCATCTCCGTGGTGTCAAGAGCGAAGACGTTTCTGGGGATGCCCTGATCCAGACCAAGATCACCGGTGTAGACGTTCATCGTCATCAGCGGGATAAACGGGTCCGGGTAGATCGAGGCATATGCCCCCGAGGCCAATTCCTGAGCGGTCGGATAGAAAAATGCGATGATGCCAACCTGCTCTGGCAGTGAATCAGGTGCCTTGATTACGCCCAGCGAGGTCATATTGCCATCCTGCGGCAGAAACACACTTGGCCCAGAAAACGAAATATTCCCCTGGCCATCCCGCAGGGTAATGACCGGGGCAAAACCATTGCCGGTGAGAAACACATTCGCGCCGGGCACCGGTGCAGGTTGGTTTACCCGCACGTCAATTGCCTCATCCACGCCATCCACGGTCCGGGTGACCGAGGCAATGAAGTCAAGTGGGATACCACGATTGGCCCGGTTCTGTAGGTCGTAGATCACCTCAAAGTTATCCAGCCGCATCTTAAATGGCTGCAGTTCATCCTCTGAGAAAAATGGTCCCGGAGAAAAGGCGTCATAGCTTGCCAGGTTATTTACAAATACGTCGCCCTCAACCAGTACTCGCTGACCCGAGTATGCAAAAGCACCACCAAGACCAACGGCAACCAGAACACCAACTAGCGCGTAGTGAAAGACCAGGTTTCCTGTCTCTTTGATGTAGCCGCGCTCCGCGCTGACTGAGTTTCCTTGGATCTCAGTTCTAAAGCCCAAGCCCTTCAAGGTCTGCTGTGCGCCCTCGATGATGGGTTCACTCGCTTCAAGCTTTGTAAAAGCTGGCATTCGTTCCAGGTTGGTGGGAGTCTGAACTGGTTTTGCCAGCATGGCCTGCCAGTGGATTTTGGTGCGCGGCAAGACGCAGCCAACCAGTGACACAAACAGCAAAATGTAGATGGCCGAGAACCAGACAGAGGTGTAGACGTCGAACAGCTGCATTGAATCTAGGACCGCAGCAAACTCAGGTTGTTCGCTGTAGTAAAGCCGCACGCCATTGGGGTCAGCACTGCGCTGCGGATAGACCGAGCCCGGAACAGCGGCAAGTGCCAGGAACAAAAGCAGGAACAGCGCGGTGCGCATCGATGTGAGCTGGCGCCATACCCAGCGAGGCCAAAACAGCAGGCTAGAGGATAACTGTGAAGTCACCAATCACCACCTGAAGCCACATTGTGAAGCGGTTCCACAAACCCGTCATGAGCAGAATTCCAATCAAAACCAATAACCCACCGCCAACCAGGTTGAATATTCTGAGATGACGCTTCACAAAGTCAACCGATTTGGTGGCCCAGCTGAAGCCAGCCGCAATCGCGATAAAGGGTAGGCCTATGCCTAACGAGTAAACCGTTGCCAAGATTCCCCCGCGGACCGGATCGCCAGTGTCAGAGGCCAAAACCAAAACTGCCGACAGCGTTGGACCAATGCAGGGTGTCCAACCAAATGCAAAAACAACTCCCAAAAGTGGCGCCCCGAAAAGCCCGACCCTGGGGCTGACCGGCAGCTTGATGGTTCGCTGCAAAAACCCAAACTGACCAATCAGTACAAGTCCAAAAACCACCACCAGGGCACCCAAAACCAGCTGAACCCATTGGTTCTGGGCCATAAAGATCAACCCCGCGGTTCCTGCCAGAACGCCAAGGGTTACAAACACCGCGGTGAAGCCCAAAACAAATAACACCGAGCCCGCCATGACCTTGGTCTTAGTACTTGCCGATCCAGAGATGTAGCCGAGGTAACCGGGGACCAGGGGCAGCACGCACGGTGATACAAAGGTGACGATTCCGGCCAATAGCGCCAAGGGCAGTGCCAGCAGCATCGACCCCGAGAGTATTACGTCGCCCGGGCTCATTCTGAAAGCACCGTCTCGATCAGCGTGCTGAGAATTCCAGCGTCAATCCGGCCCAGAATTCTGGCGGAAATATTGCCCTCCCTGTCAATCACGATTGTGGTTGGCACTGCGGCTGGTGAAACCACACCGGTGAAAGCCAGCGAAACATTTCCAGAGAGCTGGTCCATCACGGATGGAAACTCGATTCCAAAGTTTCGGTCAAAAGCCAGCGCGGTAGCAGCTGAGTCTCTGACATTAACGCCTACAAACTCGACTCCCTGGGCATTGAACTCTTCGTAGAGCGCAACCAGGTCAGGAGCCTCCGCACGGCATGGAGCACAGGCTGCATACCACCAGTTCATAACCACTACCCGGCCTTCTAAAGCAGCGCTATCAAGACCAAAGCCACTCTCGGTGATGCCTGTCCAGGGCTCAAAGCTCGGACGCTGATCAATTGCAAATTCCGTGACGGTGCCATCACCGGCAATGTAGTTCTTGTTGTCACCGGCTTGAAACTGCTGGGCAAGTGGGTCTTGAGTGCAACCCATCAGGCTTAGCGCAGTAGACGCGACCAGCAGCGCAACAAGGCTCAGGCTCAATACTCGAACGGTAGATCTTTTGAGCATTAGACCGCTCCTCCGTCGACAGCATTCTTGGCCAGCGCTAGGCCGGGTTCGGAGTAGGAGAGCTCTTGCAACCTGCCTCCAATCACCTCAAAGGAAGTGATTGAGGACAGCGAGCAGCGACGCCGTCTTGGGTCATGGGGCAATCTCAAGCCCTGGCTGGAGCGGTAGAGCATCCAGATTGGAAGCTGGTGGCTGACAATCACCACGTCCCCCTCGGGGGTCTCTTGCCAGGCTTCCAAAGTGGCGTCAATCATGCGATTGGCAATTTGGGTAAACGGTTCACCCCAGCTTGGTCGGGTCGGGTTATAAAGACTCAGTGCGAGTGATGGCCTGGTTAGAAGCGCTTTTGGGCCCATCCTTAGGCCCTTGAACTTGTTCCAGGGTTCAATGACCCGGGGTTCGGTCTCTATCTCCAAGCCGAAAGCTTGAGCAATTGGTGCAGCTGATTGCTGAGCTCTCAAAAGTGGTGAGGCCAGCAATCTTGTGACCTGCCTGCCGTTGGCAACCAGTTCGGAGGCGGCTGCAGCAGCCATTTGGTGGCCGGTTTCACTCAGCTCAAAGCCGTCGATCCGCTCATAGAGCACGCCCTGAGGATTAAAAACTTCCCCGTGGCGCACGAGGTGAAGGCGAGAGGCGGGCATAACTAAAAGTTTACCTTCGCTAAACTTAGGGAATTGATGCACTCAGCACACTCTCAGAGGATTTCTAAATGCAGAACCGCAAGCTAATTAACCAGCTCGGCAACAGCCAGGATGGCCCGGTTTCAATTGGTGGCTGGGTGGAGACGCTGCGCGATCAAAAGCGGATTCAGTTCATCATCATTCGAGACGAATCGGGAAGCGTGCAGGTCACCTACCCACGCCCAGCCGATGAGGATGCCCTTGCTGACAAGGTAAGCGCAATCACCAATGGCAGCTTTGTTGAAATCCACGGCAACCTAAAGCACGACGAGCGCGTGAAGCTTGGCGGTATTGAGATTTTGCTGACCGACCTAACTGTTGTCTCGGTTTCGCTGCCGGACAGCCCAATTGCCGATGACACCTCAATCGACAAGCGCTTGGACTGGAGATTCTTGGACTTCCGTCGTCCAGAGCTAAACCTGATGATGCGGGTGCAGACAACCATTGAAAAGACCTGGCGTGAGCACTGGTTGGAAAACGACTTTGTCGAGATGCACTCCCCGAAGCTCATGGCCTCACCATCAGAGTCGCACGCCGAGCTGTTCAAGCTTGAGTACTTTGAGACCCACGCCTACCTCGCCCAGTCACCTCAGTTCTACAAGCAGATGGCTATGGCTGCAGGTCTTGGTCGAGTCTTTGAAATTGGACCAGTTTTTAGGGCCGACCCATCCTTCACCTCACGCCACGCAACAGAGTTTGTGTCGGTTGACATGGAGATGAGCTTTATTGATTCCCATGAGGATGTCATGGCTTTCCAGGAGCAGCTCATGGTCAAGGCCATCGCGGCTGTGAAGGAAAAACACGGTGAGGAAATCGAGAAGCTTTACGGCTTCGAGGTAAAGGTTCCACAGACCCCGTTCCCACGCATTCCGCTTGCAGAGGCGCACACCATCATTGAGGCCCGCGGTTATAAGGTCCCTCGTCAAGATGGAGACCTAGATCCTGAGGGCGAGCGTCAAATTGCCGCTCACGCGCTGGAGAAGTTTGGTCACGAGTTTGTATTCCTGACCGATTACCCGAAGAACATAAGGCCCTTCTACCACATGCGTCACGAGCACGACGAAAGCATCACCAAGAGCTATGACCTGATCTGGAAGGGCACCGAAATCACCACCGGTGCTCAGCGTGAGCACCGGATTGAAGTCTTGGAAGCCCAGGCCAAGGACAAGGGCCTAGACCCTGAGGGTCTTGGCTTCTACATGGACTTCTTCCGCTATGGAGCGCCCACCCACGGTGGTTTTGGCATGGGTCTAACCAGAGTGGTCATGCTGCTTCTGGATCTCCCGAACATCCGTGAGGCCAGCTTCTTGTTCCGCGGT
>JAGYIH010000089.1 GCA_018402615.1 Aquiluna sp. | reverse complement strand
TCTATTCAGGTTCGAGGCTGAAATCTTGTGACTGGATCAACGGAGAGATTTTGGAAACGGAATAAAGTAATTCCCAATTCGACATGGGGAGAACGATGAAGTCCTACGATGTGCCGCTATTGGTGGAATCAAACCCGCAAGAAAATGTCACCGATTTACTTTTGACGAGGGTCCGAAAAGACCCCTCCTGGCCGCTTTTCTCGAGGCAGAATCCTGATGGCTTGTGGCGCGAGGTCAGTTCCCAAGAGTTCCTGGATGAGGTGATGTCGCTAGCCAAGGGCTTAATGGCCTCTGGAATCAGGCCAGGCGACTCAGTAGCCATCATGAGTAAGACACGGTATGAGTGGCCAGTTATTGACTTTGCGCTCTGGTTCGCTGGCGCAGTCTCGGTGCCTATTTACGAAACCTCCTCACCCACGCAGATCGAGTGGATCCTGCAAGACTCAGACTCTGTGGCATTTTTTGTCGAAAATGATGAGCACTTAGAACGCTTCAACAAGGTAGTAGCCCCAAAGGTCACGCAAGTGTGGCGAATCGAATCTGATGAACTGGGGAAGCTGCACCAAGCTGGCGAAGCGATTGCCGATGAAGTCTTGGAAAAGGCCCGCTCCAACGCGGACCTGAAGGATTTGGCAACCATCGTTTACACGTCGGGGACTACGGGCAATCCCAAGGGTTGCGAGCTCACCCACAAGAGCTTTGTTGATCACTGTCGTAACGCGGCAGCTGAGCTTCCGGAGCTTGTCAATGACCGTCAGCACTCACTGGTATTTTTGCCGATGGCCCATATTCTCTCTAGATACGTATCGGTGATGGCAATATACGCCGGAATCAGAGTTGGACACCTCGGAGATGCTAAGCAGGTTGCCAAGGTGCTACCCGAGTTCAAACCCACCTTCTTGTTGGCGGTTCCCAGGGTCTTCGAAAAGGTCTACAACGGCGCAGAACTCAGAGCGACGGCAGCGGGCAAGGGCAAGATCTTCAAGATTGCAGCCGAGACCGCGATTGAGTACTCCAGGGCACTGGATAGCAAATCGGGGCCATCTCCAATGCTGAGACTCCGCCACAAGATTTTTGACAAGCTGGTTTTCAGCAAACTTCGCGCCGCCATGGGTGGCAACGTTCGATATGCAATTTCCGGAGGTGCACCACTGGGAGCCAGGCTTGGACACTTTTTCCGAGGAATCGGCTTGATTGTTCTTGAGGGTTACGGGCTAACCGAAACCTCTGCAGCGGCAGTGATCGGACGAGTGGCTTGGCAGAAAATCGGAAAGGTCGGCCGAGCACTTCCCGGAACCGGGATCAAAATTGCCGATGATGGCGAGATATGGTTGCGGGGCATTAACGTAATGCGAGGGTACTGGCGCAATGAAGCCGCCACCCGAGACGCCTTTGAGGGTGACTGGTTCCGCACCGGCGACATCGGGGAGCTTGACGAGGACGGATTCCTCACCATCACAGGTCGCAAAAAAGAACTCCTGGTCACCGCTGGTGGTAAAAACGTGGCCCCCGCTCCAATTGAGGATCTCCTTAGAGCTCATCCAATTATTGGGCAGGTCGTCGTAATCGGTGACGCCAAACCTTTCATTGGTGCGCTTATTTCATTAGACCCCGAGATGGTTCCAGTTTGGGGCCAAAACAATGAAATTGAACAGGAGATGACCCTCGCTGAATCCACCAGGCACCCAAAGATTCGTGAGGAGATCCAGCGCGCGATCAACGAGGTCAATCAGCGATTTTCGCAAGCCGAACAGGTGCGAGCCTTCGAGATTTTAGATGTTGAACTAACCGAAGCCTCGG
>JAGYIH010000088.1 GCA_018402615.1 Aquiluna sp. | reverse complement strand
TTTCCAAACGAAGCCTCCATCCTGCGCCTCGTCTCCGCCATCCTCATGGACATTTCCGAGGAGTGGGAGTCCGGCAAAACCTATCTTCCCCAGATCAGTAGCACCTAACCAAAATTGATAAAATAACCCTTAGCATCCTTCAGTCAGCCTAACCGAATTTACAGAAAAAATGTTGCTTCGCCGCGTGCGCGGGCGATGACTTGGGGTGAGGGTCTGGACGCGTGATAGCTGATGATGCTGGTTTCGATGTAGACCTTGGCTTTCATTGGTGGCGGGTGTAGTGGGAAACTTGCGGCTGGTGCCTTCGGCGCTCTGGCGAGTGGCGGCTGAAGGCAGGCGCGCCCTAAACCGAGTCAGGGTGCTGTGTATTTTTTTAGAAGGCCAACGAGTTCTACTGCATCGCGACTTGCGATTCCCCAAATCAAACTCGTATCAACTCCAAAATAATCATGCACAATTCGATGCCTCAATCCAACAATCCTGGGCCATGGGATGTCTGGATAGAGTTTTTGCGCTTCATCGTCCATTTGCCGTGCCGCCTCCCCCACAATTTCCAAGTTGCGGGTCACAGCATCGATTGTTTTTTGATCATTCAAAAAGTTCTCCGCATCCATTCCATGAATGTAGGTCGAAATCCGCTCTAAAGCTGTGTAGATGTCTTGAACGAGAATAGCTGTATCCCTCTTAGGCATAAGTAACATCAGGTTCGATCGTCTTCCATCTGGCGGGATCGATGGCTCTCCGTGAAACAACATCAACAGGCATGCCAAAGGCTTTTTCGATCTCCATAGCCATATCAACAAATTGCAAGCCTATAGAAGGATCCATATCTACGAGGACATCGACATCACTGTCGGGACGCGCCTCGTTTCTCGCCATTGAGCCGAAGATTCCGAGTTTGTAGACTTTATATCTTTTTCCCAAATCGGGCTTCAAACGCCCTAGAATCGATAGCGCAATGGACCGGTTCATTTGCAAATATCAGCTAGCGAATACTCTGGTTCGTCGTCGCCGTAGGCCATGGCAAAGTTCTTAAGGGCCAAATCGGTCCACTCCTCGTTTTCACGGGCCGCCTCTTGACGCCTTAAAGCAAATTGGACAAACCAGTCGGTGAGTTTCTGCAACTCATCGGGAGCAAGGCTTTTAATTTGATCTTCGATTTCTATCGCGCTCATGGTTTGAAATTAGTGTTTGATGAACTGAAATTCAATGCTTTTTCGTGAGCCCGAGCGGGCGCCTGAGGCGCTGTGACGAGTAAAGAGTGGCGGGTAACGAGTGCAGAGGCGCCCCGTTCGCCTGTGGAGTCTTCTGCATACTCCACGAGGCCACCCGGCCCCGCATCTTGATCTGCCCCTCCGTCTGCGTCGTCACCCGCGAAAGAATCTTGAGCAAAGTGGATTTGCCCGCCCCATTCCCCGTCGAAATCTTTTGTATTTCTCGTGGCGAGCGTGAGACCGAACGCACTATCAAGTGCGGCATGGCAAGGCGGAAGAGGACGAGACTAGGACTTCGTTACTCATTTTTGATATAGACTTAACAGAATTACAAAAAATATTCCGCGAATCCCACACTCGTTACCCGCTACAGCTGACTTCATCGGCTTCAACAACTTAACTTGCGAGGGCGTAGTCTATGGCTTTGGGGTTGTCGACGCTTTTGCTGGCTCTGAAAGCAAATGAGCAGTCTACACCGTATCCATGAAGGAACGTTCGACTTTTTTGAACATCACGATACCGAGGAAAAGCAACACGGCGGTGATGGCGGCGGAGATTCCCAAGCCATCCCAGGGAATTGTGCCTCCGAGGTAGATCGCGCGGAAGGCTTCGATGACGGGGGCCATGGGGTTG
>JAGYIH010000087.1 GCA_018402615.1 Aquiluna sp. | reverse complement strand
AAAGCTTAGAGGCATAGTCTTGGAAAGAGCGCCTAACTATTCCCGCAAACGCCTCAGAAAGCTCAAAAGTCAGCGACAAGTGCTTGGGCTAATTGCATCCAATCACAGATTTATTTACACAAAACTATCGATTATTTGCCCAATTCTTCCTAGAATGTATCCAATAGGCCATTACGAGGCCTTTGCCTAGACAGGGCTGTAACATTCTTACTGGTTGTCCTAGGGCTTTTGACAAAAGAATGAGGTTCCTGCTGTGTCAATGAAAACCATCAACCCAGCCACCGGAAAAGCCGAGCAAGAGTTTGCCCTGCATGACGCTACCGAAGTGGAGCGAAGACTTGCAAAGGCGCAGGCAGCTCACGAGATTTTGAAGACCATGAGCTACTCCCAGCGAGCAGATCTGATGCGTAAGGCAGCGGATCTCATGGAGAGTGAAGTCGAAGAGACCGCAAGAATGCTCACCATCGAAATGGGCAAGCCCATCTCCCAGGCACGTCCAGAAGTAATGAAGTGCGTGAAGAACATGCGCTTCTACGCTGACAACTCAGAGAAGTTCTTGGCTCCCGAACCACTTTCGGACCCAGGTTCAGTAGGTGCTTCGGAAGCGGGAGCAATCTGGCAGCCACTTGGAGTGATCTTGGCCGTGATGCCCTGGAACTATCCGCTCTGGCAAGTTATTAGGTTTGCTGCCCCGGCACTGATGGCAGGTAACTCGGGGGTATTGAAGCATGCCTCGAACGTGCCACAGTCAGCGCTTTATTTGGACAGCATCTTCACTCGCGCGGGATTTCCTGAAGGCTCCTTCATTACCCTGATGATTTCTTCCGGTTCGGTAAAGGACGTTATTGATGACTGGCGCGTGCGCGCCGTCACACTGACCGGTTCGGAGCCAGCCGGGCGAGCAGTCGCCTCGCAGGCTGGTGCTCAAATTAAGCCTTCCGTTATGGAGCTTGGTGGTTCTGACCCGTTTATCGTGACCGCTAGTGCGGATCTGGAGAAAGCAGCCACGACCGCAGTTGCTGCCAGGATCAACAACAACGGCCAGTCCTGCATCGCTGGCAAAAGGTTCTTGGTCTTCGCCGACGTCTATGACGAGTTCCTAGATTTGTTCGTGGCAAAGATGAAGGCCCTGAAAATGGGCGACCCGCTATTGGAAGACACTCAGCTGGGCCCACTCGCAACGGCAAGCGGCCGGAGAGATATTGAAGAGCTGGTTGAAGATGCCAAGGCAATGGGCGCAAGAGTTCTTTGTGGTGGCGAGACACCAGCTGGCGATGGCTTTTACTACCCAGCGACCGTGATTGACGGCCTAACAACGGACATGCGTTTGGTCATGGAGGAGGCTTTTGGTCCTGTTGCAACCGTCTACAGGGTCAACAGCAACGAAGAGGCAATCAAGATTGCAAACCAGACCACCTTTGGTTTGAGTAGTTCTATTTGGTCCAATGACAAAGCTGAGCAGGAGTTCTTTGTTCAGCACCTGGCTGCCGGTGCGGTGTTTGTAAACGGCATGACCGTGAGCTACCCCGAACTGCCTTTCGGCGGTATCAAGGATTCAGGTTTTGGTCGTGAGCTATCAGCTGCGGGAATCAAAGAGTTCTGCAACCTAAAGACGGTCTGGCGCGCATAGCTGAACAGCACGCCAGCTGGTCTAAGAAAAACCCGAGCGAGACTGCTCGGGTTTTCTCTTAGTAGACCTTTTGGTAGGGGTTGGTGACAAACAACTCTTGGGCTGGGAACTTGGTCAGCACCTGGGCACCAGTTTTTGTAATAACAACTTCTTCTTCAATGCGAGCAGCACTAATGCCATCAGCAGCCGGGCAATAGGTTTCTAGCGCAAACACCAT
>JAGYIH010000086.1 GCA_018402615.1 Aquiluna sp. | reverse complement strand
TAGAGCGCTGGTGGCCTCATCAAACACCACTATTTGGGGGTTGGATACTAGCGCCCGGGCGATTTCAAGTCTTTGGCGTTGCCCACCGCTGAAATTTTTTCCACCTTCTTCCACTTCACTGTCATACCCCAGCTCACGCGCGGAGATCATGTCGTGAATGCAAGCGTCCTTTGCGGCACGAACCAAATCCGCATTGGAGATGGTCGAGTCCCACATGGTCAAGTTGTCCCGGATCGTGCCCTCGAACATGTTGATGTCTTGGTCCACCATGGACAGCGAGTTCACCATGATATGGCGGTCAATTGACGAACGAGGATGCCCGTCAAACAGGATCTCTCCCTCCCAAGGCGCATACAAACCCATCACGAGCTTGGCAATGGTTGACTTACCGCAACCTGATGACCCAACCAGGGCGACACGTGATCCAGACCTCATGCTCAGGCTAAAGTTCTTGATTAGTGGCCCTTCCAAGGTGCTGTAGCCAAAGGTAATGTTTTTAAGTTCCAGGCGGCCGTCCAGCTTGTTCTTACCAGTTCCTGCGGCTGGTGATGTAGTGCCAGCGGGCTTAGCATCGTCTCGCAACAACGAGTCCTGCTTGTACTTCAGGACGTCGTCGAGGCGGTTCATGTCGCCACTCAGCTCCTGCAACCTGCCCCCCAACCCCACCAAGTTGTTCACTGGCCTCAGAAAACTCTGCATCAGGCTTTGGAACGCAACTAGCGCACCCATGGTAAGAAAACCGTCCATGACCTGAAGGCCACCAAATGATAGTATTAGAACGGTGTTGAGCCCGGTGAGTAACGATGGCAAAACTGCTAGGACGATGGATGAAGAACCCATTTCCTGGATTGCGTTAACCACCTTTGCCTGATAACCACTCCACTGGGCAAAGAAATCCGATTCGCCACCCGATGCTTTCAACGTTTCGATACAGATCAATCCGTTCATCGAAGTGCCCAGCATCTTGCCGGCGTCCATACGCAGCTTTTGGCTAGCGTCCTTTCGTGCCTTTGACACATACCTCAACACAATAATATTCAACACAGCGGTCAGCAGGCCGATACAGGTCAGAAATACGTCATAGAACAACATCAGAATGGCATAGAAAACAACCATCAAAATATCCAGCGCCGCTGACGCCAAGTCTCGCGCAATCAACTTGGCCACGCGGTCATTAATACCCACTCTACCGCTGATTTCACCCGCAGAGCGCTGACTATAAAAAACAACCGGTAGGTGTAAGACATGCCACAGGAACTTGCTCGACTCCGCCACCGAAAGCTTTGTCTCAAAGCGCATCAAGTAGTACTCCTTGAGCCAGGTTAATGCTCCCCTCAACATCAGGGTAAGGAACATACCCAGCAACAACGGCTTGACCCAAGAATCAAGCTTGCCAACCAGAAAATCGTCGACAAAAATCTTGGTAAAGATAGGTGCTATCAGGCCCGGAATCACTAAACCCAACCCCGCAATGACCAAATAGAAAAACGCCGGCTTGGAGCTCGAAGCACGGCGATGCAGTGCCGATAAGATGCTGGGGCGGGAGCCGCCTGGTTTGAAATCGAGCCCTGGTTTAATTTCAAGCGTCACACCAGTAAAGGCCTGGTCAAACTCCTGCTCGGTCAGCACACGGGGACCGCTCGCAGGGTCATTGATATAGACCTTGCCTTTGTGAAAGCCCTCGAGCACGACAAAGTGGTTGAAGTTCCAAAAAATGATCAGTGGGAACTTCATGTCCCGCAAACCATCGGGCTCTCGCATCAACCCCTTTGCTTCAAAACCGTAGGTACGCGCCGCCCTTACCAAATTGCTGGCCTTACTTCCGTCACGTGAGACCCCACAGCTAACTCGCAACTCCTC
>JAGYIH010000085.1 GCA_018402615.1 Aquiluna sp. | reverse complement strand
CCGCGGCGATCGAATTTAGTAGATAACTCGTGTTTACTACCGGTTCAGCCGCTCCGATTCTTGCGACGAGAAGAATGGCGCTCAGGGCGGCCAGAATGGCAGCAATCAAATACACTCCCATGCGGACCCTGCCAGCATCTATGCCATTGGCAATTGCTGACTCTTCACTCCCTCCGACCGCCTGCACATGCAAGCCAAAGCGGGTCTTAAACATGATGAAGGCACCCAACAAGGCCACCACGGTCGCGAGAATGACTGGATACCCGATGATGCCAATGCTCCCCGTTGTCAAACCTAAGAGCTCAGGACTCGTGACGGTGACAGGTTTACCGTCTGTCGAAATGAGTGCTAGCCCGGTGGCTACAGATAAGGTCCCCAAAGTTGCGATGAAGTCGGTCACCTTCCCTTTGGCGATGAGGAACCCATTGATGAGCCCTATAGTGCCGGCAGCAAGAAAAGCCATCGAAACGGAAATCCAAAAGCCTAAACCTCGTTGATAGGCAAGCCCAAATCCCACAGCTCCGAAAGTCAACGTTGCGGAAATCGACAGGTCGATGCCCCCAGTGGTTATGACGAATGCTTGGGCGACCGACAGGATGGTCAGGATCGCCGCCGCAATCAGCATTGATTTGATGTTACCTAGCGTGAGAAAAGTGGGGCTAAGGAACCCAAACACGATCACAAGAGCAACGAGCCCTACGGGTGCCGCATTTTCAGCCCAGAAACTTACCTCTCCCAAGCGCTTTAGGGTCACGCGCTGACCTCGTTTCGCTGAAACTGCGATGTTAGTGGTGCGTAAGGGCAGATTCATCAGGACATACCTACATCTTCGGTCGGAAGCGATTCACGCCCCACGTTCGCCTATTTGGGGTTTTCCTTAGGCGAACGTGGGAGCGATCCTCGTTCAGTTTTCGCTAACTTAAGAAGCTACTTCAAAAGATCAGCGAGGGGATTGGCAAATTCCTCAAAAGGTTGAGGGAATGCTGCGATTGCAGCATCAGCCTTATCTTGACTCACCAGCGCCGTGGGAGACTCGACATTTGCCGGCAATGTCTGCCCTGCAGCAGCTACCTGGCAGGCCTGAACCCCCAGAGATCCCACTGCGAAGGGGTACTGAGCAATGGTTGCGCTAAGGGCGCCAGCCTTGACTGACTCGAGAGCTTCCAAGTTGCCGTCGACCGAGACAACGAGAATTTCGCCGACCTTACCAGCGTTTTCGAGCGCCTTGACGATTCCTAGCCCCATGTCATCGTTGGCCGCAAAGAATGCCGCGACATTTGGATTTGCCGCAAGGATGTCTGTTGCTGCCGTAAGAGCCTTCTCCCGACTCCAATCGGCGGCTACCTCGGTGACAATAGTTCCAGCATCTCCAAGCGCAGCCTTGAATCCGTCAATTCGAGCAGCACTCGTCTCATTACCGGCTACCCCACCGATGATCGCGACTTCAGCTCCAGGCTCGATGTTTTCAGCAACAAACGTTCCGCCTTTTCCGCCGGCTGACTCATTGTCAGTTCCGATGTAGGTATCGACACTCAGACCTGCCGCACTGGCCGCATCTGCGTCGAAGGGGCTGTCAATGTTGACGATGGTCTTTCCTGCTTCAGAAACCGGCAAGAGAGCTTGAATCAGGTTGGTTCCCGAGATCGGGTTCACGATGAAGCATCCAAAATCCTGACCAGCAAGTGATGTCAATTTGTCAGCTTGACCAGTGGTGTCTCCAATGTCTGCAGCAGCTTGCACCGTCACTTCTACGGAATCCAGCCCCGCTTGAGTCTCAATGCCAGATTGCATTGTCTGGAAGAACGGGTTGTCAAGACCCTTGATGATTGCAGCAATAGTGACCGAAGCTGCAGTTGGCGC
>JAGYIH010000084.1 GCA_018402615.1 Aquiluna sp. | reverse complement strand
CGGCTCTGCTGAGATCGTGACGCTCAGCTCAGAGGAGTCTGTCCCAAAGACTTCGAGCGGAATCTCTAGCGATTTAGAATCATCGCTAATCGGTTTATCGGTAAGCCTCAGAGCCACAATGCGATCAATTCGGAAGGACCTTACCGCCTGATTTTTGTGACAAAAACCGCGAAGGTAATGCTTCTCTAAGACAAAATCCAGTCGCAACGGGTCGATGGTTCTTGTCGAACGTTCACCGAGTTGGTTGACGTATTCGCATTCGATAGCAACCTGGTTCATCACGGCCCGTTGCAATTGGGCCATTAGTTCAGCTGCTCTGTCGCTGGAGCCCTTCTTCACGACGCTTGTGGTGGCGCCTCCAACCAAATCTCTGAGCTCCTTTAGCGCCTCGTTATTGGCAAACTGGGCGAGCGATGCAATGTAGTCCAGGCCGGCCGCCAGCGCCGTTGCCTGCCGCTTTGAGAGCATCGGAGGCTCTGTGAGCATCGACTCGGCCGCCGAGAAATCAACTTCACCCTTCTCCAGGAGTTCGTCATCGAGGTAGAAGTGAGTCTTGAAGTTGCCGATATCCTCACTGTTGGCAATTGTCAGCGCTGCTTTTCTAATTGTTCTTTCGCTGAAGTCAAAGTGTTCGGCGAGCTCCGCCGTGCTGTGAGGGCCGTTTTTTAAAACTAGGCCAACGATCGAAAGGGAAAGGTTGAATAATTCTTCAGCGTCAATTTCCTGTTTAGGCATGATCGCTCACCACTTTCTCTAGCCCCCGTCTAATTCGAGTTGCAAGACTCTTGGGTGAAATCACGCTCAGGTCGGTGCCGAATTCCAGAAGATCTTCAGCCAGTAGCGCCTCGTCCATGAACTGAAGCGTGATTTTCGATTCGGCTGGTGCACCAAAGTGCCACCAGGCTTCAGATTCGGGCTTCAGCGAAATGATGGCTAACTGTTGGTCAATGAACTTCCCAAGCTCAGCCTCGGCCTCTGAAATTAACAGAGGGCTGGCCAGCGCCGCCTCCTGGCCCAACATCTTCACTTCGGAGACAATTCGCCTGAGCAGGAAGTTTTTTAGCTCGCTGCCTTCTAATCCAAGCAACACCCACTGGCCCTCGATGAATCTAAGTTTCTGAGGGTCAATCAACCGAACCGAGGCCTCGGCATCCGCTTTTCTATAGCTGAAGCTAACTCGCTGCCGTTGGGAAATTGCAATTGTCAGTGGGTCAAAGCTTTGGTGGCGAGCAATCAATCTTGGAGTGAAGACGGAGAGCTCTCTGGAGCTTGCGACCACACCCATCGCCTTGAGCCTCGTCAGGCCAGATTGGGCAGAGGGTGTCATCAGTCGGTTGTTCCAGGCTTTGGCAGCTAGCTCCAATAGCTGCAGCTGCTCTGGAGACAGCGAAAGATCCTTTGGCCAATCAAAAGATCCCTTTGCGATCAGGTAGCGGTAGGAGATCTGTTCGAAAGCATCAATCTCTATGACCTCAAGCGCGACGCCCATTTCGCGAAGTGAGTTTTTGTCGCGCTCAAACATCTTCTCTCGAGCCTCGTCGGATGAATCCGCATAGGCCTGAACAGAGTCGAAAATTTCCTGTTTCGAAAGCCCGAGTCTAGGAGCTGCGAGTAGGCAGCAGGTTAGTGTGAAGAGCCGCTGCGCAGGTGACTGCTTGGCCATCGGCTCCCCTTTTTCTATCCCTTGCCCAATATGTCAATTACAAATATCAATGTAGAGCCTGCCGGGATTGAGCCCTGGGCCAAATCGCCGTAGCCGAGCTCTGGTGGAATTACCGCAATGACTTGAGATCCCACCGTGACACCCTCGAGACCCATAACAAATCCCTCAATCAAACCTTCGTTCGTGATTGGGAAGGTG
>JAGYIH010000083.1 GCA_018402615.1 Aquiluna sp. | reverse complement strand
GGTGAAATTGGCTACCGACCAGGGGGTTTGTTCGCTGGAGACCCGAGATTCGGAGGAATCTGCTGTTTGATTCTCCGACATAGCTATTCCTTAGGGAGGGTTGATTATCTCTCGTACACTTGAAGGGTGACCCAAATAAACAATACCGCCCAGCGGCGCGTGCTTCTGGCCGCCCCAAGGGGATACTGCGCGGGCGTTGACCGCGCGGTTATCGCCGTGGAAAAGGCCCTCGATCACTACGGGGCTCCGGTCTATGTTCGAAAAGAAATCGTCCACAACAAGCACGTTGTGACAGGCCTTGAAAAACGCGGAGCCATTTTCGTCAACGAGGTGGATGAAGTACCCGAGGGCTCAGTTCTGGTTTTCTCCGCTCACGGAGTTTCTCCAGCTGTTGTTAAGGCATCTGAGGCTAGGGGCTTGAACACCATCGATGCAACCTGCCCGCTGGTCACCAAAGTCCACCGCGAGGTCCAGCGCTTTGCGCAAGAAGAGTACGACATCTTGCTAATTGGCCACGAGGGGCACGAAGAAGTTGAAGGCACCGCCGGCGAAGCCCCGGAGCACGTTCAGCTAATTGATGGAGCCGACGGAGTTGCAAACGCCACAGTCAAGGACCCCAAGAAAGTAATCTGGCTTTCTCAAACCACCCTGTCGGTCGACGAAACCATGGAGACAGTTCTCAAGCTTCGTGAGAAGTTCCCAACACTTCAAAATCCTCCAAGCGATGACATTTGCTACGCAACTCAGAACCGTCAGGTTGCCATCAAGAAAGTCGGATCCGAATCCGACCTGGTTTTAGTGGTTGGCTCTGCCAACTCCTCAAACACCGTGCGCCTTGTTGAAGTAGCTCTAGAAGCTGGAGCCAAAGCTGCCTACCGCATCGACTTCGCAAGCGAAATCCAGGAGTCCTGGTTTGAAGGTGTTGAAACCGTCGGAGTCACCTCCGGAGCGTCCGCCCCAGAAGAGCTAGTCGAAGAGGTTCTTGCCTACCTTGAGGCAAATGGCTACGGGGGACCAACCGAGATCACAACGGCCGAAGAAGACGTTCAGTTCTCGCTTCCTAAGGAGCTTCGCAAGGATCTAAAAAGCGCTGGCCAAGACACCAGCAACAAGGTCAAGCGCTCCTAACTAGCCAAAGCTAAATTGAGCCGCTTAGGCCTTTGGGGATTTACCCGCAGAACCCAATTGTTTTGCCGCCTCAACTACTCGCGCCGCCATCGACGCCTCGGCTAGCTTGCCCCAGGCTCTTGGGTCATAAGTTTTCTTGTTTCCAACTTCGCCGTCGACTTTTAGAACACCGTCGTAGTTTTGGAACATGTGCCCTGCGATTGCGCGAGTGAATGCGTACTGGGTGTCGGTGTCGATGTTCATCTTGATAACTCCGAAGCTAACTGCATCCGCAATTTCTTTTGCGGTGGAACCTGAGCCGCCGTGGAATACCAAGTCAAAAGGTAGGTCCTTGGAATACTTTTTCCCCACCGCTTTTTGAATCTCATCCAGTAGTTCTGGTCTAAGTTTTACGCTTCCTGGCTTATAGCTACCGTGAACGTTTCCAAAGGTGAGGGCTGTTAGGTAGCGGCCGTTTTCTCCCAGACCCAGAGCCTCGGCTGTTGCCATACCGTCTTCGACCGTTGTGAAAAGGTGTTCACCCATTCCACCTTCGACTCCGTCTTCCTCGCCACCAACAACGCCAATCTCAACTTCCAAGATTGAACCGACTGCTTTGGTTTTTGCAAGTAGCTCTTTAGCTATCTCTAGGTTTTCACCCAGGGGCACAGCTGACCCGTCCCACATGTGTGAATTGAAAAGTGCGTCTTGACCAGATCTGATGCGCTCAGCCGAAACCTCAAGAAGTGGTCGAACGAATCCAT
>JAGYIH010000082.1 GCA_018402615.1 Aquiluna sp. | reverse complement strand
CAGGTTTTTACACCTGGTCGCTAATGGCATTTCACCGGCTGAAATTGTTGTCATTGCCGCCACTCGCGAAAGCGCCAACACATTGCGCGATCAGTTGGCCCTTGAGTATCAAGGTGCCAGCGAGGGACCGCTGGCTAAGACCCTGACCAGCTTGGCGTTTTCAATTTTGGCAAGCGATGCCAAACGAACAGGTGAGCTTGCGCCGGTCCTGGTAAGCGGTAGCGAGCAGGACCAGATGCTAAAAGAAATTCTGGAAGAAACCGATGGATCTTTGTGGCCCAAAAACCTAGATGCTGCCGTTAGATCACTCACCGGATTTCGTACCGAGCTTAGAGATTTGATCGCGGCAAGCCTCGAGCATGGCCTAACCCCCTCGAAGCTAGGCGAGCTCGGTAAAGCCCAAAACCTACCCCAGTGGGTAGCAGCCGCTGAGGTATTCGAAAGCTACCTTGCAAAACTTCACACCGAGGGAAGAGCACGTTTTGACTCGGCGTCTTTACTGCGTGAAGCAGCCAATGCTCTTTTTTTGCTCGATGCTCTTCCGCAGTCGCTTCTGGGACTCAAGACAATTTTGGTTGACGATGCTCAGGAGCTCACTCCGGCGGCGGCCGAGCTACTGTTTGCCCTCACCAGATTTGGGGCGGGTGTGAGCTTATTTGGTGATCCCGATAGCGCAACACTTGGATTCAGAGTTGCCAACCCGAAGGCCATGAGCGAGCTGAGTGAAAAAATTGCAGCTCGAGCCAAGGTTTCTGTCGAAAGAATATTCCTAGAGCCAACCCACGCTGTTCGCCGCCCCGAGATATCCTCCGCGCTTGCAAAGGTAAGCGCCCAGATAGAGGTTGCCAGAGCGGGAAGGCAGCGCAAGGGCCTTACTCCACCGGCTGCACTCTTGGCCGAGGGCGAAGGCCTTGTGGTTAAAGTTTTTCGCTCGGAGTCAGAAGAACTTAGTTTTGTTGCAGGCCTGCTTCGAAAAAGGCACCTGTTCGATCAAGTTCCCTGGTCGAAGATGGCGGTGGTTGCAAGAAGTCGCCCCGAACTTGAAAAATTAGCCCTTGGGCTAAGTGGCGAATCGGTCCCGATTCGAATTATGGGATCGGCCTCATCCCTAAAAGACGAGCATGCCTCGGGACAGCTTCTTCGCCTGGCTCGGATTTGCCTAAGCGATGAGCCGGTTAGTGCGGAGTTAGCCGTTGAGATACTTACCTCGGAACTGGCCGGATTGGATCAGCTTGGCATCTTGCGACTTCGTCGCTCGCTTCGAAAACAATCCGAGGATTTTGAAACCACATCCGATCAACTGCTCGAGGAGGCTTTTCAAAACCCCAATTCGCTGTCTTTGATTCGATCCAGCGAGGCAAGAGCTGCCGAGAAAATGGTTCGTCTGATGTCTAGCGTTCGAGAGCTTGGGTTGGCACCTGGAACCACCGCGGAGGCGGTGCTTTGGCAGCTGGTAGCTGAAACCAAAATCCTAAAGCGCTGGAGTGAGCTTTCCAGGGGAGTGTCTGAAGTATCCCTCCAGGCGGGTAGAAACCTGGATTCGATACTGAGGCTTTTTGCAGCGGCCGTGAGATACGCAGAACGTAATCCAGACTCTAAGGCGATTGATTTTATTCAAGATCAGTTAGATCGCGAGATCCCGGAGGATTCGCTTGCTCTAAATAACCGCCAGCAAGATCAGGTGCTACTTCTTACCCCCTCGGGTCTAATCGGACGTCGCTTCGACACCGTTTTGCTGCCCGGTCTTTCTGAAGGTGTGTGGCCAAACCTAAAGCCCAGATCTTCGCTTCTTGGAGCCAATGCCCTGGATGCGCTTATTGCAGGCGACGTGTCACTAGCTCGTGAGCTAAAGCAATCCGAACTAACCGGAGAGCTTCGCATGTTCAACAAAGCT
>JAGYIH010000081.1 GCA_018402615.1 Aquiluna sp. | reverse complement strand
GGGCTCGCCACCGACGCGCATCGAGGTGAGGGTTGAAAGGGCGGTCATTAGATCTTGACCCTTACCTGGGCTTTGCCAAGCACTGTTAGCTCTGCCGCAACCGCAGTCAAATCAATCCGAGCGCTTTTGCCATCTTCAGCTATTTCCACGACCTTTGCTGAGACCGTCACCGTTGCACCATCCCCCGCATCAACCAGCACTGGTTTTGTGAAGCGGACCTGGTAGTCAAGAATCTGTCCTGAGCCACCAACGAAGTCGACCACCACTTGAACAGCTAGGCCCATGGTCAGCATGCCGTGAGCCAGCACTCCAGGAAGACCAACTTTTTGGGCAAAGTCATCGCGGTAGTGAATCGGGTTGAAATCCCCCGAGGCTCCGGCGTAGCGAACCAGTGAATCGCGGGTGATCTTGAACTCCCTGGAAGGAAGCTCTTGGCCGATAGTTAGCTGTAGATTGCTCACGCGTCACCCCTAACCACCAGGGTTGAGATTGCGGTGCAAACAAGGGTGTCGGTCTTGTCAAAAATTGCCGTCTCGAAAGAGACCATGTGGTTTCCGGCAAGGGTCTTCACACTTGCCACCTTGAGCTCGCTTACTAGCTCATCGCCTGCGACGATTGGGCGCTCGTGGATAAATCTCTGGTCGCCGTGCACCACACGGCTAAAGTCAATGGCTGCTTCCTTATCTGCCAACACGGTAGCTAGCGAGCGCTCCTGGATCACCACAGCAAAGGTAGGTGGGGCAATAAGGTCTTCAAATCCAAGAGCTTTAGCTGCGTCAAGGTCGTGGTTCGCTGGGTCATTAGAGAAGACGGCTTTGGCGAACTCGCGAATCTTTTCGCGGCCGACTAGATAAGAAGAGGTACGGGGGTAGATTTTTCCCTCGATTTGTGGATTCACCATTGTTTAACTGTATCCAGCGATTGCGGGGTTTTAGGGCAGGTTTGGCTTGGTTAGAGCCTGGGGATTACTTTTCAGGCGATTTCAGCCATCGGCGTAGGGTGACGATTGTGACACCTAGGTCAGTTGAAATAATCCCCTTTTCAAGGCAGATATCAAGGGATGATTTTTTCTGCGGGAACGAAATTCTGGATGCCTGGCTCAAGCAGTTTGCTGGACAGAATGAGTCGAGGTTTAGGTCTAGAACTTTCTTTGCGATTGATCAAGATTCGAATCAACTGCTGGGCTACTACACCGCTGTCTTCACGGCCCTTGATGCCGGTATCCAGCTGGCTGGTATGCCAGTTTCCAACTACAAAAAGCCAGCGTTTCTTATTGCTCGACTTGCCGTTGATCAACGTGCACAAAATCTGGGAGTGGGCAAAGCACTGCTTCGCAACGCTCTGAATACGGCGATGCGAGCATCTGAAACTGCGGGATTAGAAATTATTTTTGTCGACGCGATAGATGACGAAGCTACTACGTTTTATGCAAAATTTGGATTCACAAGATTTGATGCCCATTCAAATCGCATGTACATCACAATGAGTTTCCTCAGGAATTTATGAAGCCTTGACTCGTACATACATTGTATGTACACTCAACTTTAGAAGGGAGCACCCATGACCGATTCGAGAATCAACATGCGAATCTCAAAGAAGAAGCATGAAGAGATTAAAGCTGCTGCTCAACTTGCCGAGCAGGACGTGACCACGTTCATGATTGATGCGGCCATGGCAAAAGCGGAAGAGCTAATTGCAAATAGCAATGTCATCAAGATAACTGCGGTCGAGGCTCTAGCGATTGAGCGGATGCTCAAGAACCCCCCGCCGCCCAACGAGCATCTGCGAAGACTTATGAAGCTATCCAAGAACCAGTCAAAGTAAACCTGATTCGCTAGAGCGTTGCAGGAGATTTTGGTAGCGGAGGCGGGACTCGAACCCGCGACCCCACGATTATGAGTCGTGTGCTCTAACCACCTGAGCTACCCCGCCGGG
>JAGYIH010000080.1 GCA_018402615.1 Aquiluna sp. | reverse complement strand
CACTGAGGCCGGACTCTCAATGGACCACGGGTCAACCCATACCGGGCCCAAAGCCGAGAGGTCTGCGAAGGATCCAAAAACCAGCAGGTCTTCCCGCACGGAAATCTCGACCTTGGAACGGAATTTCATCTTGGTGAGCCAGTCAATCAGAGGCTGCAACTTCTCGCTCTGCACGGCCAACAACACGCCCTCACCGGTCACAACCAGTTTGAGCTGCTGTTCAAGGTGACCATTTGGGGTTAGCAGTAATGACTCGGTGGATTGACCGGGCTTTAGGTTCAGAATGTTTTGGCTGGTCAGTGAGTGCAACCAGGCAAGAGTGTCCTCACCTACTATCTGCAGCACGGCCTGATCACTGCGCTGAACGTACGCAGTTTTCTCGAGCAATCTGCGCTGCTCTAGGAGCGGGTTTCCAAAGTGCTCAGTCGACAACTCTTTCCAATCTTGCGGAAGCGTGGGATCGAAGCGGTGAACCTACTGCCGACATGTCCCATGCCCACAACAAATCTCCCTCAACAAGCCCTAGAACCCTTTGCCCAGATGAGTATTCCCTGGCGTTTGGAGATCTCATCACAGCATCGGTGGCGATATCAATGCGGGCCGCCTTTATCTGTCCAAAATATAGTTCCGCTATTCCGCTGGGCTGGATGATGATCGCTTCCATGTCAAAGCCTCCACCAGCATTGCGCCAGAGCTCGAGATCCTCACGAACCGTGATTGCCGGAACTCCGGTGCCAGGCAGCAGGCCTGGCCCAGAGTCGCCATCATTGCTGGGCCGAGACAGCATCCAGAAACCCTTTTCACTGGTTACAAGATTGCCGTTGTTGTCCTGAACTACTGACTCAAAGTCCAACTTGCCATTGGCCATTGGCCGAAAGCTCAGCGTCTGAAAAAACTCGATCTCAGTCGCTGGTTCATCCCCAACCGGGTAACTTACGATCCCTGACCCCTGCCAGTTGCCGATCAAAAAGGTGAACGGCGTGAGCTCTATGGGGAGGTCGTCTGGAATGACGAACAATCTAACGCTGACCCTTAAATAGCTTGAAGAGAACCAGCACGGAAATGCCTCCGATGGCTAGAACGGCAAGAACCAGTAGGCCGGTAAAGAACAATTCGATGGCTAAAAGCATGCCTAAATCCTATCCCGCAAAACTAATCAGGGTGAGGGTTGCCAAAATGGTCATGGTTCCGGCGGAAACGTAGACCTGCTGCCTAATGGTGTCTTTGGCCTTGGCCGAAATCAGGTGCTCGATACTCACCAGTGCGATGGCCGTTGCCGCTATTCCTGCAAACATTGTGTATAGCTCATCCCCCGATGTGGTGGCCAGAGCGATGATGCCAAAAACCAGGGCTGCCACCCATATCAGTATTATCTGAAGCCACTGCTTGCTCACACCTAAACTTTAGCGACCTGGCCACTGCGGGCTATCATTTCAATGGGTGGAAGGGTGGAAAATGGCAACGTTACTGTGCATTTCCGCTGAGCGCTTGAATCCGCTTCCCCCGCTCGAGATTCTTGGGCACCAAATTTCAATCATCGGTTTTGACCCGCAGGAACTGACCGAAGCCCCTCGCCATGACCTGGTTGTTTTGGACGCCAGGCAAAACCTGCTCGGCGCAAAGGCGGTTGGTCGAATACTTACCGCTGCGCAGTGGCAAAAGCCAATGCTTTTAGTGGTGTCTGAGAGCGTGTTGCCCGCGGTGAATGCCGAGTGGGGCTTGACCGACTTTCTGTTGGAGAATGCGTCGCTGGCCGAGATTGATGTGCGAGTTCGACTGCTGTTAGATCGAAAAGAAAACATCAAGACCGAAACACCGGCCACCGGTCTAAACATCGACCTGGATAGCTTTAGCGCGAAGATCGCGGGTCGAACACTGGATCTAACGTTCAAAGAGTTTGAGTTACTGCGCTATCTGAACGATAACCCCGGTCGGGTGTTCTCTCGCGAGCAGC
>JAGYIH010000008.1 GCA_018402615.1 Aquiluna sp. | reverse complement strand
TTAGCTGCACCGCCCCATCACCTCTGCAGTTTGCGGAGGTAACCGTGTAGCTCATGCGAGATCCCGAGAGGGTAGGTGAATCACAAGTGACAGTTGTGGAAACCAGCGTGAAGTCAGAAGCAGTCAGGCCGGTGACGCTCTCACCAAAGACAAGAGAGTGAGTTAGTACCGACTCGCCTAACGAATCTTGATTGGTGGTGAAGGTCCCAACTGCAGGCGCAGTTGTGTTAATTACGATAAAAAGTGAACCCGAGCCGTCTGAAGAAACATCAGACAGGACATTGTTGCCACGCAGGGTCCAGGTTCCATCTGATAACTGGTTTGGGAAGACGCAAGTCCCGAATGTGGATTGTGCCGTGAAGCTGCAGGTTTCCAACAGGTTGCCCTTGGTGGCGGTAACTACAACTTCCGATCCCACAACTAAACCGGCCATGGAGAGGCTGGGTCGACTGACTGAGGTCAGCCCATCAAAGTTACTGGAACCAGTGTCTGAGGCTGCTGCCAAAACGGGCCTGGCTGGAGCCGGAGGCAATATTCTGTTAGATGGAGGCGAGGTTCGCGTCATTGTCCCAGAGTCATTTTTCGCCGTTGCAACCGACCTCACGTAATCACCAACCTGGTCCCCGGTCAGCCTAAACGTTGAGCCGGTAGCGCCAGCGATTGCAGTCCAACCCGAAGTGCCATTTGGCGAGGACTGCCAAGAGTAGGTGGCATCTGGGCCAGGGGTTCCGCTGAAAGTAACAGCATTTCTCACCAAGGAGCCAACCAGGGCACTACCCGAAGGTCTTGCGGTGGCGGTAGCTGTTGGCGCGTTGCCAGGTGTCGGTGTTGGTGTTGGTGTGGGAGTGGGAGTAGGAGTAGGTGTTGGGGCAGCTGAATCAGCCCCCGAGGTCGCGCCGATGTCGCTCGTGCCAATTCCGGTGATTCCAAATACTGAGTCGGCGGTACCTACCCCAAAATTAATGTAACCAGTACTAGAAAAAAGACGACCTTCTATTGCCGTTCTTGCACCAATTGAAACGTACGTTGTTGCTAATACATTTCCCTTAAGGATTGAGTCCGCCCCAGCAGTAAAATATCCCTTTGGCGCCCAGAAAACGTTCTTAGCTTGCGCTCCATTTATAAGAACTACAGCGCTTGAGGCTGCAGTGACAAGAAAGCTGTCCGATTTGATGATGAAAACGGCATCGTCAACATTTTGGGCATCGAGGGTAAGAACTCCAGTCAGGCCAAGACTTGCTGCAGATGAATATACGCCTGGCGTTAAAGTCAAGCCGTCAAGAGTCCCCGAGATTGGAGTAGCAACTCTTCTGTTTATGTCAGCTAATGCGGCGTTTATTGAAGACATTGCGGAAGCGTAAAGTGTGGTTGAGTCGATGTATTGCTGGTCAGAACCAGTGTAAGCAGATCCCGAAACAGTCGACCCTGCTCCTAGCGTGGTTGCCGTGCTCACGTACAAGTTTCCGGAAATTGAATTTGTCGCGCCAATCGTGATGGCTGCGCCAGAATACAAACTCCCTTTAATCACGTTGTTTGCGCCAGTGGTGATTGCTTCGCCAGCTCCGAGGTTGCCAAGGTAGGTGCTGGGAGCACCAGTAGTTATGTAAGAACTTGCAAGAATGGCAAAACTTTTGCCGTTTCCAAGATCAACAGCTGCTGGGCCAGCGGCCATGGACGCCGGAACACCTGAAACCGATAAAAGAAGGGCAAGTAAAAAGGCCCCCAGAGTTACGAATGGTGCCTGTTGCTTGGCGTGCTTCGACATTGTGTTCTTCCTTATAAGACGCAGCAAAATCGGAGCGATATTCGGACCCTATCCCAAAAAGGAACATTCACCTAGGGATTATCTGAGGTTTGGAGGATAGCTCTAGTTTGAAAGCCCTTTACGTGCCCAGACCCAAGGGTTAAGGCCATCAGGCTTAGAACACCTGCCAACACATTCTTGCCGATGGAGTTCCATCCGAGGGCAAGCCCAACCACTTTCTAAGGGAGTGGAACCCTGTCCGGCTTCAAGATGGTGCTCACAAGATCAGCCTCGACTATGAAGGCTTCCGTTGTGCTGGTCAAACTGTTGAACGGATAGCAGGTGGTGAGCGTTAGCACCGCACTCGGAGTCGGTCCAATCACCGTCTGATCAGATCTATCCACTATCTCAAAACCACGAACCTGGTAGGTGAAGGTGCCGGGCTCTGTCTGAACCAAAATCAGGTCGTTGATTTCAAGTTCACCGATGCGGTTAAACACGCTGGTTCTGTGGCCAGAGAGAATCGAATTGTCATTTAGCCCCGGCAATACGCTTCCGACATAGTGCCCCACACCAAGAGCAAGCTGCTCGTCTTCGGTGCCCTCAAAGATGGGCCAACTCAGGTCAAGGGTGGTCAGGGTGATGGTCCCAATCCGGTCACCAACCTCGGGCTGGTTTGGGTAGCGAATGATGAACTCAGATTCGGTGGGAACCGGCTGCGCACTCTGGCTGGTTTCGGTTCCAACTGTAGTTAGCGGAGCGGAACAAGATATTGGGTTGCTAACCGCCTGAACCTGATTGGGAATCGGCTCCCTTAGTTCTAAAAAGGCGTAAACCCCGACTCCAATTCCCAACAGCAAAAGCGCAACCCCCAAAAGGGCCCCAATTGGAAGTACTCGCTTTGCTGCGTGACGACCCCGGGTCAATTTGTCCTGTCTAGACCAGTCGTCTGCGCATTAGAAACACCAGTGCACCTAGAACTGCAATGCCGCCACCTATGCCAACCGGGATCAACCAGCTGAGGTTTCTGTTGTCGGTATTGGGCAACTGGCCACCGGTGTCAGTTCCTGAGCCCGGACTTGCTTGAGCAGGTTCTTCAGTTACAACAGGAGTTGGTTCTTCGCTGACCTCAGGAACGGGCTCTTCCGTCACGCCAGGGTTTGGTTCTTCAGTCACCGCAGGAGCAGGCTCTTCGGTAACCTCAGGAGATGACCCTGAATCCGCAGGAGCTGACCCTTCTCCGGATTGGCTTGGGTCAATGGTTTCCGCAGTTCCAGTCACAATAATTTCTGCTTGGTGACTTTGGTTCACATCCGGCAGCTCGCTCTCCAAGACGCTCATTGTGCTGACAACTGGCGCAAACAAGTTGCTAAAACCACCGAAGAAGTTACTCTTGAGCGACTGCGGGGTAATCCGTCTTCAACACCCACATAAAGCCTGACGTGGTAAGGTGCCCTCAGGACGTGAATGAAAATTCAGTGGTCTTAGCGGCATGATCCCAAATGCTCATGATCCCGCGTAGGTCCAGTTTTCCCAGTCTTGACATAGGCAGCAACATGTGGTTCGCTGCAGTGACAGCGCTTACTTCAAGTTGAAGAGATATCGAGTTTCCAGCTGCGATCCAATGCTGAGACATTGACTTCCAGACTGCCAGGCGCCCTAGTGGTTGTGCAATGGATTGACTAGGAGCTGAGGCCACGGAATTCACAATTCCCAGGGCTAAAAGTGCTTCCAAATCAGCTACGCCTGCGCCATCTAGTAGGCCGTGGCCCAATTCATGCAGGTATTCATCGGCCGTGGTTCCGGATCCTGGGGTTTGGGTGAAATTACCGTGGCCTGTCTCTGCAGGAATTTGAACAAAGATGCCGGTTTCGTCTTCTGAGGCGACGGCATGAGGCTCAAAAGCCGCGTTCGTGAAAGAGAAAGTGCTAGCTATGGAAAGCGAGCTTGTCCCATACTGTGCTGGGCCAACAGAGCTCGTGGCTGAGATGGTGCAGGTCCTGCCTTCATTTGAAGAGACGATCGAGTCAATCGAACTTAGCGAAGTGAAATCGAAGTGAGCCCCGTCGTTGTGAGAGAGGTCCTCGCAAGCTAGCGCTGTTGGAGAATCGAGCGTCCAGCTCAAGGCTGCGCTGGTAGCCGTTGAACTCGATTGACTTATTTCAAGTCGAATCACATTTCCAGCCACAGCAAAAGTCCTGTTTGCACCAAGTGATCCAGTTGCCCCTGGGACAGCTAGCGCCAATGCGGCATTGTTGCCAGCAGAGTCAGCAATGCTCCCGCCATTTAGTGCAAGCGAGTTGCTGGCAACGTAGTCAAGATCGGCTGAGCTGTCTCCGGGCTCAACCGTGTAATCAAAAACCAAGGTGGTGGTTCCAGAGCCCGACACGTAGCTGGCTACCCGGTCCGTGGTGCCGGTCTCTAAGGAGATCTCCGGGGTTCCTGAAACAATCACGGGTTCAGAGAACCGAACCTGAATCTCAAGCTGCTCACCCTGGGTCAGTAATCCGTTGGCGGTTGAAGAGCTAACAAACAAAACCGTCGGAGCTGTTTCATCCTTGGTTGCAACTGCCGTCAAAAAGACAACACCGGGCCCAGTGTTGCCAGCAAGGTCAACCGCGGAGTCGGCAGCAAGCCTCAGTTGCAATTCACCATCGCCGGTGCAGTCGTTGAGGGATATGGTGTAGCTCGCTCCAGATCCCGAGAGGGTGGGTTCTTCGCAGCTGACTCCATCGGACACCAGCGTGAAGTCAGTTGCCTCAAGACCTGTGACGCTCTCTGTAAAGACCAGTGAGTGAGTGATTACTGAGGTGGCAAAAGATGCCTGATTCACGGTGAATGCCCCAACTGCCGGTGCGGTTTTGTCAATCGTGATGCTAAGAGCAAGAGAGTTTGCCGATGAGTGACCATTTACGACATTGACTGCAGCTAGCGACCAAGTTCCATCGGCCAGTGGGTCGGTAAACACACAGCTCTGAGTCGTTGAGGTCGCTGTAAAACTGCAGGTCTGCGCTAGTTCGCCTTTAGTCGCAGTCAAAAGAACGTCTGATCCAATGACCAAATCTGTCAGGGCAAGTTCGGGTCGGGCCTCTGAGGTCAATCCATCAGAGTTGCTCAAACCAGTGTCGAAGTCAGCAGTCAAATTTGGTCTTGCTGGAGCTGGAGGCAAAATCTGTGTTGTGGCAGTGGAGGTCTGTGTCAGTGTCCCAGCTTCGTTAGTTGCAGTCGCAACCGTCCTTAGATAGCCACCAGACTGAGCGTTAGTGAGCGTGAAGGTTGAATCATTGGCGCCTGCAATGAGAGCCCAGCCCAAAGCGCTACTTTGCGAGAACTCCCAGGCATAGCTGACTACTGCAATTGGCTCTGCGTTGAAAGTAATCGCATTTGTCAGGGTTGAACCGATGGTTGCAGTGCCGGTCGGGCTGGCAGAAGAGGAAGCTGTCGGTGCTGAGGCGTTTGCGTTGTTAGTAATGTTGTTGTTGTCCAGCGTGACGGTTGTGCCTATGGCCAGCAGTTGGCCATCGAAAGTTGATCCGGAAGCGGCCGTAATGCTGGTACCGGCCATTATGGTTCCTGAGAATTTTGTAGCGGTTCCGAAGGTTGCAGTCACTCCTACCTGCCAGAACACGTTTTTGGCCTGAGCTCCTCCGGTGAGTTTGACCTCGCTGTTGTTCGCTAAGGTCAGGCTCGTGCCGATCTGGAAGATAAAGACTGCGTTCGGATTTCCCCCAGCATCCAGAGTCAGAATTTCGCCGTCTGCTAGAGCTAGGATCCCGGCGATCTTATATAGTCCTGGCTCCAGGGTTACGCCGCTGAATATGGTGAGTGTGGTCGGGGTCGGGACTTGGCGGCCCTTAGCATCGTCAAATGCAGCCTGGAGATCAGCTTTGGCCGCAATAAGAATGCTTACAGTTTCCGCACTCACATCAGCGGCTTCGTACTTTGTCCCACTGGTAGCTACCGCCGCAGAGTCAAACGCTCGTGTCGGGTAGCTGCCAATGTCACCACCAGTTCCAGTGATGGTGGTTGCGCCGGTGTTCGTGATTGCACTGCCGGCTAGCACCGCGAAGTTTGCCGCAGTGCCAAGGTCAATGTTTTCCAAGGGGTCAGAGGCTTTAGAGCCTGCAATGACTGAGACTGATAAGAGGGTGGCCATGGCGAATGCGGCTAGTTGGGCAAATCCTCCATGTTTTTTTGCGTGCCGGGGCACTTTGGCTCCTTTTTTATGGTATAAGTCGCGGCAAAGAATCGGAGCGATATTCGGAAGCTATCGCAGAAAGGAACATTTACCTACGGAATAGAAGAAGTTTGGAGGTTAGCTCTAGTTTGAGAGCTGTTTTACGAACCTATACCCCACGATAGCGGCAACAAGGCTTATGCCTCCGGCCAACAAAAACGGCAGTCGCAGGTCAATCCATGCGATCAAACCACCCAGTAAAGCACCCGGTGGCATCAAGCCCCAGACCAAAGTTCTTCTCGCACCGTGAATTCGGCCAAAGAGCTCTGTAGGGATGATCTGGTGGTAGATGGACATCAACAAAATGTTCCAGACGCTAATCACCAGAGCGGATCCCGCCGAGATTATTGCCAGCACTATGTAGTTCGGCGAAAGCCCCTGCAGGATGGTTAGCAAGCCTGCGATGACTATGGCGACCGCCAGAGCCCTGCCCCTGCTAAAGCGCTCCGAGAGCTTGGGGGCAATCAGTGCTCCAAGCAGTGCCCCAACCGCACCAGCCGCAAACAGAAAACCAAAGACGGTTGCCGGAGCACCCAGTTCCTGCGTCACAAACAAAACCAGGGTTGAGGTGGCGGCGGAGTAAAAGAATCCCAACGTCGAAGTCAAGATCACAAGTTTGCGCAGCACCTCGTGGCCAATCAGGTATTTCAACCCAAAGCGGATATCGCTCCAGAAGCGCTGGCGCTTTGCTGGCTCTGTTGACGCTTCCTCATGGATTGAGTAGCTGCGGGGAATGGTGAAGATCAAAACTCCGGCCAGTACCACGCCAGCTGCACCAAAGAAGAAGGGAAGCGCTATCGAAGCTGCGAATAAAAAGCCACCTACCGGGGCACCAATCATCTCTCCCAGGGTGACCGATGTCACCTGAAGCTGGGCGTTTCCTCGATCGAGCTGATCTTTCTTTAGAACCTGAGGAATCATGGACTGGATCGTGGTGTCGTAGAGCACCTCACCAATTCCAAACAGAAAAGATGCCGCAAACAAAATTGGCAGGGTTATCAACTCAAAACCGACCGTGACTGCAAGCAGTGCAACAGAGCCAAAGCGAATCAGGTTTGCCAGAGCTAGAAGCTGACGTCGGTTTACTCGGTCCACTACCCCACCGATTGGGATCGCAAACAAAAGCCACGGCAAAAGAATCAGCGCGCCAAGCGCAGAGATTAGAAATGGGTCTTTGGTTAGGGTCACTGCCAACAGCGGAGCAGCGGTTCTCAGTAGCCCGTCAACCAGATTGCTCGCGGCGCTCGCAGACCAAAGTTTTATGAATGCGGGACCAAGCTTTTGGGGTTTTGGCTTGGTCATCATATCTGCCTAATAAGTGGTGGCCTTCGTTGGCCACGCATAATCCTAACCAGCGAACAGGACCTCAGATACGAATCGGACAGCTAAAACCTTGCTGCAGAAATGTATACTAGAACCTTGCAAAAATGCATACTAGAACTCTGCAGAAATGTATAGTAGCATCACTACATGACAGCATTTGTGCGGCAAGCAGGTAGTATTCTGCGTGATCGAGTTTTGTCCGATTCTGTGGTTCTAATTCAGGGCCCAAGGTCGGTAGGAAAATCCACGCTGCTGTCCGAATTTGCGGCTGCCAGAAATGTCAACGTCCTTAACCTTGACCACCGTCCGACTCGACTTGCAGTGGCTCAGGACCCCAGTTTTTTTGTCAAAGGCCCTGGACCCATTTGCATTGACGAATACCAAAAGGCACCCGAGTTGTTGGACGCAATAAAAGTTGAGCTGGGTAAAGATGGGTCGCCAGGGCGTTTCATTTTGGCTGGCTCCAGTAACTTTGAGGCCTTGCCTACAGGCACACAGGCCCTAACCGGCAGGCTCACGCAAGTCTTGATCGAACCCCTTGCTCAGTGCGAAATCGACAACACCGAGCTGTTTAAATTGGACCAGCTTTTTGATCCCCAGCTCTTTCAAAATCTCGAGCTTGGCCTCACCTCTCGGGAGGAATATGTGCAACGGGTGCTTCGGGGTGGATTTCCTTTGGCGATTGGACGTTCCGAAGCAGATCGAGTCCGATGGGTAGATGACTACCTGCGAATAGCGCTGAGCCGTGACGTTGAGGACGTTGGGGGTGTGAGAAACCCCGCTTCGCTCAAAAGAGTGCTCGAGCTCGTGGCATCAAGAACGGGGCAGGTTCTGAACATCGATGCAATCTCTGATAAGGCAGGCGTCAACCGGTCAACTGCTGACAGATATGTTCAGCTTCTGGCAGCGGTGTTTTTAGTCCAAGAGCTTCCAGCCTGGGGCACAACCCTGGGGTCAAGAGTTGCGAAGCGGTCCAAGGTTCACGTGGTTGACTCGTTGGTTGCCGGTCGGCTGATGCGTCTGACTGAGGACAAGTTAGGTTCCAAGAACTCAAGTTCTCTCACCCAATTTGGCCACCTTTTGGAATCCTTCGCGGTTGCGGAGCTGCGTCGGATTTCAAGCTTTGGGACTCAGGTTCAACAGCTGGGTCACTGGCGCGAGTCGGATGAAACTGAAGTCGATCTTGTTCTGGAGGATAGCTCTGGTCAGATCCTAGGCTTTGAGGTAAAGGCCTCCACAAGCGTCGGCCTAAAAGACGCCCAGGGCCTCAGAGAACTTGGGAGGAAAGTCGGCTCGGACTTCCACTTCGGAGCACTGCTCTACCTGGGGAGCACCCCCGTCCGGCTGGACGAAAAAATTTGGGCCTTACCGCTGGATGTGCTCTGGGCTCAACGCAAGTAGCTTGCGAGCTCAAGCACATCGCCCAGCTCGAAGCTCTTGGAGCCGGAGGCGCTGATCTTGAAACTCGGTTTCGCGGTATCAATGGTGAGAGTGATTTCTTCCTGGTTGAAACTCCAAGCCAGTTGCATCGTGGACTGACCCAGCACTTTGAAGCTGAAATCACCTTCAAAGGCCGGGTGCTTGCGCACTCTTGCTAAAGCGATGATTGCCTGGGTGACTGGGTCCTGCAGCTGAGCTTGAATTTCTTGCGGGGTGAAGTGGTGGCGGTTTACGTCCCTGCCCTGCTGGGTCTTCTCAAACAACTCTTTATCGTCTTTGCCATTGAGGAGCCCGACGTAGTAGACCTGCGGTTCACCTGGAAGGAAGAACTGAACCGCGCGCATCAAAACGTAACCGGTGTCGTTATTGACGATGCTTGGAAGAGTTGCATTGATCTGGTGGGGAAGCGAGAACCACTGGGGAACCACGCTCGCGAGAGCGGAGTGGCCAGCGGTGTTTTTCTCGGCAACCTCAAAAATGTGGGCCATCTCGTCCTGAGTAATAAGCCCTGGCCTGCCACCAATCGGACCGCCATCAATCACCCCGTAGCCATCGTGGGTGTCAAGAACATTGAGGCAGTTGTCAGGCCTAATTGCAAACCACTTATCGAGCCTGTCCACCGTGCCAGTGAATAGCGAGTGCAACAAAAGCGGTGCGGTTTGGAAGTCGTAGATCAAATCAACCAGCGGTGCGATATCTAATTGCTGGGTGTAGTGAGCGTGAACCTCAACCAGCACCCGCATGTCATAGGAGTGAATCAGCTTGCTGATTTCCTTCACGAACTCAAGGGTTTCTTTAGACATAAAAGAATCTGTGCCGGGGGTCTTCACCGCATAGCCAACCGCATCGAGCCTTACGACCTTTACACCGCCAGATTTCAGCGCTTCCAGGATGCGATTTAGGTATGCCTGGCCCTGAGCGTGCTTGATGTCGATGTCAACCTGGCTTGGCATGAAGGTTGTCCAGACCAATCTTCTTGTGCCGGCAACCTCGTAGGCGGTGAAGGGGAAACCAGGTCGCGGTCTATAAAAAGAAGTTATCTGCTCTTCGTTTGCACCATCTGGAAACACGGTGTCGAAGGTAAGGAACATCCCGTCGTACTGGCTTCTCTCACCATTTTTCTGCCAGTCCAAAAACTCCGGGGAAAGCTTTGACGCGTGATTCACAATCAGGTCTGCGGTCAGTTCGTGAGTGTCAGAGATTCTTTTGAAGTCGCTCCAGTTACCAAGACGTGGGTCAACAATGGTGTGGTCAATTGGATCAAAGCCGGCATCATCGCCGTCGTAGGGGTGGAAAAACGGCAGCACGTGAATACCGTCAAAGTCTTTCAGTGAGTTCTTTAGAAGCTTTTCGATTTCCCCCAGGTTGCCACCAACGCGCTCTGCATAAACCAGGATGCTGGTTCCTGACACAACTACCTCCACGCTGAATTTTTGGGTGGCTAGTGACCCAACAGCTAACAATAGCGCTGAAACTGGCAGCGCTTACAGTCTTTAGAGACTGAAGCTATAAGGACTCTGACCTAGCTGCTCAGCGGGATGGTCGCGATGAAACGAGATTGTTCAGTTCGGTCGATTTCCCAGTCCGAGGTGAGCTCGTCAAACATTGCAAAACCCAGGCCGGGTTCTGAGTCTGCAGGAATTGGCTGACCGTCATTGGTCATTATCAGCTTGATGTCTCCCTGGGAGTCCAGATACGCAGAGATCCAAACCCTGCTTGCCTTACCGTGACGGTAGGCATTGCTCACCAACTCTTTTGACACCTCCATGAGGCAGGTGCGGCCAGCTTCGTTTTTGTCCAGCTGCTCGATAGCAGGCTCCGGAATCTCAAAGCTCACCTCACACAGACCCTCCCAGGAGCTTGAGATTTCCTTCGCTAAAAGATCGGTGGTCATTCGGAACTCGACTGACTCTTGAAGTGCCCGCTTGGCTTTCTCCACATCACGAATAACCTGATTGATTAGTTTTTTATCGGGTTTATCTGCGAACACCATACGAGAGCTGGCAACTGTGAGGGCACCCTGAACGGTGCCGTGGACCAGGTAGGACCACTTGCGCTGTGCCACCCAAACCGCCTGATCCATGAGGGCCAGTTCGCGCTGGATTTCTGTGTTGAAGTCTTCGATAGAACTCAATTGTTCGTCACGCACTCTTTGGTGGCTGGACCAGATGGAGAAGGCCAAGAGCAACATCACCAAGACCATGTAGGCGGTGAACTGAATTCGGAAAAGGGTCGGCTGCTGCTGGGACCAGAAGTTCAGGATCCAGAGCGTTGGCAGGTAGGCAAGTATTGAAGCGAAGGTGAACCAGGCAATCGATCCTGAAAGTCCGATCCGAGCTTTACCAGACCAGAGGCTTGAAAGCAGTATCCCGATTAGCGGGTAGCTCAGCGAAACAGCTTGAACCGTGAGCGCGATGTACCAGTTGGTCAGCTGTCCCACCGTCACGAAAATGTTTACCGATGCCACAAAATAGCTGAGCAAAAATCTGGTGTCCAATTTTGGTGACACCTGAAGGGTTATGAAGGTCGATTTTCGCAGCGCATCGCTTGCCTCTTGATAGAGGTCAGACATTAGGTTGATGCGACTTCTTAGGCTCCGGCTAAGTGGCCTGACCTTGTTCTCGACGAGTTGCTTTATCTCCACGCTGAGCCGCCAAATGTCGCGCTCGTGTCCGATTGACCTAAGCTCGTGACTGATTTTCTCGAGTTCACCCTGCAACGATTTGATCGCGAGTTGCTTGAGTCTTTTCTCTGCGAAGTCGGCAGCGTTGATGCGCTTATCCCTCTGTAACCCGAGCTCTTCGGTTACCCGGTTCAGCTCCGCGAGAGACTGGTGGTAGTCACTGTTGGAAGTTGAAACAACTGCAATCGCAATCCAGATGATTGCACCAACCGTGAGGTCTCCCGGCCCGCGCTCAAACAGGAGCAGCATGGCATCCGCAGGGTTTTCAAAGAACACGAAGCAGAAGATCGCGGTTTTGCTGGTCACCGCGATCAGATAGACAATCAGCTTCCCAACCCCCGAGCGAGAAAGCGCGGGAAGAAAGGCAAAGGGCAACATCAAAAACACGTATGTCGTGATGAAAAGTCCGAAGGAGACGGCAGTTGCCAGCCAAAATCTTGGCGAGGCTAAGCCAAACTGAGAGCCGTCATATAAAAACACCGCCATTAGAGGCAGCAAAATAATGACCCAAAGAACACCTTTATTAAATGGCTCCACCCTGCTCACATCGCGCCAAAGGTTCGCGGACCATCGCGACAGCTTGCCCTTGCGAGCGCGCCTCATTACTTGGGTATCCCTGCGACCTTAAGGAAATTCAGCGCGGCCTTGACTCGACCTGCCCCCCTGGGGCTATCAATCCCCATGGCCTTATAGGCACGAGCAACAATCATCCGCACCGCACGAACGCTCGTGCCACGGATCTCCGCAATCTCTTCGTTGGTCATGCCGCGGGCAACCAGCTCTACGACCTCAAACTGGGAGCGCGAAAGATTGCTTAGCTCGTGTCTTGCCTGAAGGTCATCACGCAGCGATCCGCCATCACCGCGAGATGCGCGGTTGATTGCCTCGGATAGTGCTGCGGAATCCCCCATGTTGCTCTTGATTAAATAGGCAGCTTTCTTGGGAACCGACTTAGGGGAGACCCCGACCATCTTCGAGGACGGGATGTTGGACAAAAACACGATTGCCAATTGGGGGTTGCTGTGGCGCAGGGCCAGCTCTAGATCAAAGCCATTTGGTCCAGATCCAAGATCGATATCCAAAATCGCAACGTCCGGGTCAAAGCTCTTTGCTAGTGCTCGAGCCTGAGCCGCACTCGAGGCAGACTGAACCTCATAACCCAGGCTTGCAAGAACTTCGGACAGTAGTCCCCGGACCAGGGGCTCGTCGTCTACGACCATAACCTTGAGGCTAAATTCCATCGCAATAGAATGCCAGAGAGCCCAAGGTGGTAACAGGATTGATATTCCTCTAGGGGAAGCCGTTTTGAATCTTTCAAGAGTTCGGTTGTCCGTAAGTTTGGACTCGGCCCCCAAGCCCATCGTTCGGGGTCTAAATCTTGTGAGCGGTTTCAAAATAGGCTTGGGCATATGAGATCCCTAATTGCACTGCCGCTTCTACTCCTTGCACTCATGGCAAGTGGTTGTGCACCTATCCAAAGCACGCAAGCCGAACCCCAGGAGACGGCAACACCAACAGCCTCTGAAAGCGTTGAAGCAGAAGTCGGTTACGAAGCGGCAATTGCGGAGAGCTACCGATTGCTCTATGAGGTAGGGATGCGCGAGGAGGTCACCTCAGGCGGTGATCGCTACATCCTGAGCTATGCACCCCAGGAGAAGTTCTATGCCGGTCTTTACAACCTTGAGCTTGACGATGTCATCATCATCGAGCAGGAGGAGTTTTTCACCGTTGCCAGCGCACACCTTGCACTCAAGGATCCGGCAACCATCATTATTGAAACCGAAACCGGGGTTTCACTCAGCAATCCAAATTACGGTGACTTCACGGTGATCATCGAAAATGGCCTGGTCATTGCAGGCTTTGAGAACGCGGGCAACTGGACTGGAACCTTCAGCTATGAGCCAGATGCGATGGTCACGGATTTGGTGTTGACCCAGCTTGCATCTCTTGAAGAGTAGTTATCTCGGTCCGACCATCTTGCAAACAATCTGAGCTGAGCCCAAGACTGCCGGTATTCCGCCACCGGGGTGAACGGATGCTCCGACCCGGTAGAGCCAGGGGCGGAACGGGTTGTGATACTGCGGGTTGTGGAAGGGACCTGATCGCCAAAGGGGTTTGGTTGCTCCGTAGAGCGCTCCCCCGGGAGCACCCCAACCGGCAAAGTAGCCGGGATCCAAAATCGCGTGGTCCTCAAACAGTTCGGTGATTGGAACATCCAATCCAATCGCCTTTGATGCTCTGGCAACCTCATTCTGAACCCACTCCGATTCCAGCGTGTAGCCGTGGCCATCGGCTGGAGCGGTTAGTAAAACTGCAACGGTGGGCTTTTGGTTTGGGTAGATCTCTTGAGCTTTGTAGTAGTTCAAAAACATCATGGTCTGCTTTGGCACAACACCATCGGCCAGTGCCTGGTAAAGCTGACCTGGGTCGTCGGGCATGATCACCGAGTGGGTGACGGTTCCCTTCGGTAACTCTTGCTTGAGCACTCCGTAGATGGCAACCCCGGAACAGGAGCGTTTTTTGGCAAGCTTCTTGGGCTTACCGGTCATCAGGTGCTTTAGAACCTGAGGGTCCAAAGAGCTAACAATGGCATCGGCCTGGTAATCGCCCTGCTCTGTGAAGACCTCTTTTTTTCGAACTCGCAGTGCCTTCTCGTTGAGCCTGATCTCGGCACCGGCGTGAAGCGCAAGTCTTTCCAGTGCCAGCGCAATCTCGTTCACGCCACCAACCGGAACCGATATGCCGTCAACGGCCATGATGGCCGTCATGGAGGCGTAGAGCGCGAGGGTGTCCTTGGGCGATACCCCGGCGTTTAGGGTGTGGATTGCTATTACCTCCTTGAGGCCCTGCGGCATCCACTTCAACCCCTTTACATATGCATCGGTGGTTAGCCGCAGGCCATATCTAGAGGTGATCTTGCCAAGGGCTGGGAGTGTGGTGAGGTCGGTGGGCTGCTTGGTAAGCAGTTTTGTCACCTCTGGGGTGAGGGGGGCATGCTCATTGGCAAAGCGCTCCCAGGCCTCAAACCAGGGGTGGTCTTTTTTGACCGGAAGGTCACTGACATCATCCCTAAAGAAATAGCGGCCCAGCTCTTTGAGCTTCACCAGCTCGAGCTTTGCAATGTCTCTGGCGACCTTGTCGCCATAGGAGTCGTAGCTGTCAAAGAGCTGTTCTAAAACCCCTGGAAAAGTGACCAGTGCTGGACCGGTGTCCATTCTTTGGCCAGCAACCAAGATTCTTCTGGACTTACCGCCAACCCAGGAGTTGGCTTCCAGCACCGTCACTTCGTGACCGGCACGGGCTAACAGCGCGGCGCTCGCGAGCCCCGATAGTCCAGCTCCTAAAACAACGATCTTCATTTAGGGATACACCCCAAAGCTGATGCCCGCAACCAACTGCACGCCAGCCACGGTTCCGGCAACATAGGGGAAGGCGATCGAGTACTTATAAAGATCATGAGCCTTCTTGGGGGTTGGGTCCTTGAAGATGCCATAGACCAATAAAAATGCCAGTGCCGCATTGGCGATAGCCAGCGGGATGTTGACCAGTGCAAAGAACACTGTTGATACTCCCCACCAAAAACTTGACCAGATAGCGGTTTTGGTTGGCCCCAGGTGAACCGCGGTGGTGATTATCCCGGTGTCGCTGTCCTGCGGAATGTCTTGGATGGCGTCATAGGCGTGCTTGGCAATTGACCAGGCCATCAGACCAATCACTGCCAACCAAACCGGTTCGTGACCAAGAGCCAGCGGGACAAAAGCCAGTGGGAAGGCGTAGTCGGTATTGGAAAACGCATCCAGGTATTTTCTGGCCTTGAAGCGCAATGGAGGGGCTGAATAAAAGGTGAAGAACAGGCTGTAGGCAACCATCCAGGCAACTGCCTGCCAGGGCAGCGTGAGGGCAAAGTAAATCAGGAACGGGATGTTGGTTACCAAAACCCCGATCCAGATTGGCTTTACCTCGTGGGGGTAAATGTGTGCACCCTCATAGGAGCCCTTGCGAGCATTTATGTTGTCGGTTTCCTGGTCAAAAATGTCGTTGATTCCGTAGATCAAGAGGTTGAACGGAAAGGTCACCCATATCAGAATTGGAATGATGGCTGGGGTGAAGAGGTAGCCGGCCAACCACATACCCATAACGGTCGTGCCAATCGTGTTCACCCAGAGCACTGGTCTGGAGATCTCGATTAGCCGCTTTAGCATCCAACAAGCCTAGATGGGAAGCAGGTACTGGATGGTGGCCAAGCGAATTTGGCCAATTGTCACTTATGTGCAGTAGCCGCACCCCAATAAAGGCTTCAATTTTGGAATACTAGTCACGATTGTCCACCTAACTTGCACAAACGTGAGGATACGAATGCCAAGCATCACTCCGCTGTTGGCTCCGGAACAAGGCGCTTTATCGAAGGATTTAGCGAGTGCCAGAGCTGCCCTGGAGTCGCTGCTTGCGATTCGATTCTTTGAGGAGGCGGTCGACGGGTTGTTCGCGAGAGGCCTGATGCATGGCACCATGCATTTATCCATAGGCCAGGAAGCGGTAGCAACCGGTGTCTGCGCTGCACTGCGTAAGACCGACTTCATAACCAGTACTCACCGAGGTCACTCACACTGCATCGCCAAGGGTGCGGATCTGACCCGGATGATGGCGGAGTTGCTTGCAAAACAGACCGGTTACTGCCGCGGCCGCGGTGGCAGCATGCACATTGCTGATGTTGAAACTGGAAACCTTGGAGCCAACGGCATTGTTGCCGGTGGAATCCCAATCGCAGCTGGAGCTGCACTGGCCCAAAAGATGAGGGGCCTAGACAACGTGGTGGTCTCATTCTTTGGAGACGGCGCGACCAATGAGGGTGCTTTCCACGAGGCACTGAACCTGGCGGCCGTGTGGGAGCTACCGGTGGTGTTTGTTTGTGAAAACAACAAGTACGGCATGAGTAACTCCACCGAGAAGAGCATGAAGATTGAAAACATCTCTGAGCGCGGTGCCGCCTACGGCATCCCTGGGGTAACGGTTGACGGTAATGATGTCGACGAGGTTTATGAGGCTGCCAAGGTGGCTGTGGATCGAGCTCGAGCCGGGCAGGGTCCGACTTTGATTGAGTGTCTCACCTACCGGCACAAGGGTCACTCCAAGAGCGATAAGAACCTTTACCGCACCAAGGAAGAAATTGAAGAGTGGAAGACCAAGGATCCCATTGGGCGCTTTGAAACCAAGTTGGTTGATGCCGGCACCATGACCCAGGCAGAGGTTGATGAGGTTTCGGAAACAGTGCGCAATGCGGTTCGAACTGCAATCCAGGATGCCTCTAATGCTCCGGATTCAGACCCCGGTGAACTTCTTAGCAGCGTTTACAGGGCGGTGAACTAAGTGTCAGAGCGCATCATTACCTATGCCGAGGCAGTCCGCGAGGCAATTGGTCAGGCCATGGAGGCCGATGACTCAGTGTTCATGCTTGGTGAAGACATCGGTATTTATGGCGGCGCCTTTGGTGTTTCCGGAGATCTCTATCACCGCTTTGGCGAGGAGAGAATTCGAGACACTCCAATTTCTGAGCTTGGAATCGTGGGCGCGGCGGTTGGAGCTGCGCTAGTTGGCATGAAGCCAATAGTTGAGATCCAGTTCTCTGACTTCACGGCTCAGGCCATGGACCAGATTGTGAACCAGGCGGCCAAGATTCACTTCATGCTCGGCGGCGAGCTTTCGGTTCCAATGGTTTTGCGAGCACCAACCGGTTCGGGAACCGGTGCGGCTGCTCAGCACTCCCAGAGCCTCGAGGCTTGGTTCGCTCACGTCCCAGGACTCAAGGTGGTCATGCCATCCTCCCCGGCGGATGCCAAGGGATTATTGCTGGCAGCGCTGGATGACCCAAACCCGGTAATTGTCCTTGAGCACAAGCTTTTGTATAAGACCTCGGGTCACGTGCCTGAGGAGATGTACAAGATCGAGCTTGGCAAGTCCCACGTGGTTCGTGAGGGTAAAGACCTGACCATTGTTGCAACCTCGATCATGGTTTCCAGATCGCTCGCGGCAGCAGAGATCTTGGCTGCCGAGGGCATCGAGGTCACCATCATTGACCCAAGGTCGCTAAGCCCGCTGGACATGCAACCCATTAATGATTCGATTTCTAGAACCGGCAAGGTGATGCTGGTTCAAGAGGCCCCCAAGCACGTTGGTTTTGTTTCCGAGATTGCAGCTCAGATAGCGGAGGGCCCAGCACTTTACTCACTGACAGAGCCGGTTCGCAGGCTCTGCGGTTTGGATGTTCCGATTCCCTATGCACCGCAGCTTGAGAAGGCCGTTGTGCCGCAGCTTGATGACATCGTGGCACTAGCTCGAGAGCTCCACAGAGGTATCTAGTGGCTAAGACTCAGGTGGTGATGCCAAAGATGTCTATGACCATGACCGAGGGTGAGGTCGTAGAGATCATCGTAAAGGTCGGCGATTTCATCACCCAGGGTCAGGTCGTGGCAGTGGTTGGCACCGATAAGACTGACATGGAGGTCGAGTCGGACCACGAGGGTGAGGTCATTGAGATCTTGGCTGCCTCGGGAGACGTGCTGCCGGTTGGAGCGGGACTGCTGCTTTTAGAGACCAAGGGCGAAGATTTGCTCGCAGGGCTTTTTGACTCAGCACCAGAGGCCGAGGTTGTCACTCAGGCTCCAAGCCCGGTGGTCGAAGCGCCTTCAGTCGCAACCGAACCAGAGCAAGTTGTAGCAAGTGAGGTTTTGGCTATGCCGGGAGCCAGGAAACTTGCTGCCGAATTAGGTATTGACCTTGCGGGCGTGAAGCCAAAGAGCGCGACGGGTGTCATAAAGCAGTCAGACCTGCAATCAAGCGTTGACCCGGATCGCCAGGCGCGAGCCAGGGTCCAGATTGCCAAGGTGGTTGAAACCGCTCTTGCAATCCCGCAGCTATCGGTGACCGGGACGGTCACGATTTCCAAGAACTTGCCCGCAGAGCAAACGCTGCGACTGGAGCAATTGGTGGCCGCCTGGGAGCTGACCCTGCAGGCAAATCCAAAGCTAAACGCTAGCTTCACTGGTCAGGGTTTTGTCTCTCCCGAACAGATTCGGGTTGCGGTTTTGCTCAGCACACAGCTTGGTTTTGTTTCACCGGTGGTGCCACTGAGTGCCGATTGGAAGACATCATTTGGCGCTGTAATAGCCGCGGCCAGAATGAACAAGATCGAGCTTGCGAACTTGCAAGGGGCAACAACTTCCGTGACAGATCTCTCCGACTACCCAATCGTGCAGGCCAACACCTTGTTGATGGCGGGTCAAACCAGTGGCGTAAATATTGGCAAGGTGCGAGAAAGCGGCGAGCGCTACGAGTTTGGTGTCACAATTGTGCTCGATCACAGAATTGCTGATCCGGGTGATGCCGCAATGGCGCTGGTGTCATTTGAGCGAGCACTGAACGAGGTAATGGATGGCCACCGCTAGGGACCGCGCTCTGGTAGTCAAGGTCGCTCGGATGTACTACGAGCAGGACATGTCTCAGGACCAGATCGCCAGGGCCATGCTCACCAGCCGTTCAAACGTCTCCAGAATTCTTTCGGTTGCCAAAAAGCGCGGCATTGTTGAGTTCCGAATCGTGGAGACCGCGAAGCGAGACACCGAGTTGGAGCAGATGCTGGTGAATCGCTTCGGCCTGATGAACGCCCTGGTTGCCAAGGTTCCAGCCGGAACCAGTGACTACAAGGCAGTTGGTCAGCTGGCGGCGACCCATTTTTGACCCACCTAAAACCAAGGGTCAAGGTCGCAATCTCCTGGGGTCGCTCGCTGCAGGCGATGGTGAACGAGCTAGAGGAAGATCAGCGTCCGGATGTGACGCTGATTCCTCTGATGGGTGGGATGACTGCAACCCCCTCCTCACTGAACGGCGAGACCCTGATCAGGTCTTTGGCGGGCAAGCTCAAGGCAGAGTTTCAGGTGCTACATGCTCCCACCATCGTGCAGTCTCCAGACGTGAAGCTGGCGCTGATGCAGGAACCGAGCGTGAAGAGTGTCATTGACGCCGCTAAGACTGCGGACGTGGCATTTGTTGGCATCGGAGCCAAGGATGCCACCAGCTCGAGCTACATCCTGCAGGCAGCTGGCCTGAACAAGGCCGAGTTCCCAGACTTCTTCAACAAATTGGCTGGCGATGTCGCTGGCCGGTTCTATGACTTTGATGGCAAGGTGATTGACACCCGGTTGGAGTCTCGGACCGTGGGTATTGACCTTGCAGATTTGCGCAAGATCAAACGCGTGGTCGGAGTTGCGGCAGGTGAGGACAAGACCTTGGGTATTCTTGCCGCACTGCGCGGGAAATTGATTTCTGAGCTGGTGACAAGCTCCAGCTGCGCACTGCGGCTTTTGGGTATGGCGGATGACAAGGAAGTTAGGGCCTAATGGAAGTTCTGATCTGGATCTTTTTACTAATTGCGGTGATGTGGGTATTCCAGCTTTACCTTGCGGTCAAGCAGTCCCAGCGCTTCACCGATCAGCTTCGCGAAATTAGAACCGAGGGCACCACCACGGCTGTTGGCACCGGCGGTTATCGCTACCGCGGCGGCCGAGCTTTTGTGGCGCTCGCGCACAAGGATGGCGTTGTCACCGGGGCTCGGAAAATGACCGGGCTAACGGTTTTTCAAGGCGCCAAGCCGTTTCCTGAGGTCATCGGTATGCACATACGTGACCTTGCGGTAGGAAAAGGCATCGAGGGCCTCAGGTTCAAGCTTGTAGAGGCTACGAAGATGAGTGCCAGCACGTTGTTGAATCAAAAATCACAAACGTGAGCGATAACTTCATTTTTTAGCAGCCAGCTTCCCACTAATGTGAAATTTAGCCTGGTCAAAGATGACCTTGCTTCGATCCAAAGGAGGGTTGATGAACCTATTCACCAATGCAACAGTGGGAGAACCCACTGGCGTATGGGGAGCAATAGCGGGTGGAGCAGAATATTTCATTGGAATATTCAACCGAGGCGGTGAAGTCTTCTTCGGTCTCATGGGAGGAATTCTTCCGACCCTGGTAGTGCTTCTAACCGCAGTGAACGCTCTCGTTCGACTAATCGGACCAGAAAAAATCGAGAACCTGGGCAAGAAAGCTGCCCAGCCTGGATTGATTTGGTACCCGGTCCGCTACATGATCCTGCCGTTTTTGGCAGTGTTCTTCCTGACGAACCCAATGGCTTACACCATGGGTCGTTTCTTGCCCGAAAAGTACAAGCCAGCGTTCTATGACTCGGCTGTGTCTTACGTGCACCCAATCACTGGACTATTCCCCCACGCAAACCCAGGTGAGCTTTTTGTTTACCTAGGTATCGCAGCTGGTATCACAACTCTTGGCTTTGGCCTTGGTGACCTAGCCTTGCGATTCCTGCTGGTTGGTCTTGTCGTGATCTTCATCCGCGGAATTGTGACTGAGTTCATCACTTCCCGAATGATGGCTAAGAGACAAGGAGCGGCAGCCTAATGGACGGTCTAAACAAAGTACTGGTCGTTATCGGCCGTGGTGTTGGTGGAGTAGTCGGAACCCTGTACCAAGCGGGTCGCGACACGATCGACACAATTATCCGCAACATCTTGCCATTCATGGCATTCATCTCATTCATCATCGGTTTGGTTCTTGTAACCGGTATTGGTGACCTGATTGCAAATGGCATCAAGGGACTTGCAGGAAGCCTTGCAGGCTTGCTACTGGTCTCGATTGTTTGTGCTCTTCCAGTTCTATCGCCGCTGCTTGGACCAGGTGCTGTTATCGCACAGGTCGTAGGTACCCTGCTCGGTGTTGAGATCGGTCGAGGCAACATTCCTCCTCAGTACGCACTTCCTGCCCTATTCGCAATCAACCCTCAGGTTGGCTGTGACTTCATTCCGGTAGGTCTTGCACTGGGAGAAGCTGAACCCGAAACCGTTGAGATTGGTGTGCCAGCTGTGCTGTTCTCACGCCTTATCACCGGTCCACTAGCAGTAGTCATTGCCTACTTCGCTAGCTTCGGAATGTACAGCTAAACAATCAGCAAAAAGGTTGATAATCAAGGGGTGGGCCCAATAACCGGCCCACCCCTTGATTTTCCCCAAGGGAAAAACCTGTCCATAGACAACGAAGTTGAAGGAGCATGAAATGACTGAATACAAGGCAGTAAGAATTGAAAAGGGCCCAGGCGGCTGGGGTGGACCACTGACCATCCTGCCAACCGCAGATCGCCCACTTATCTACTCGGTTACCGGTGGTGGCATTCACCCGGTTGCAGCTCGCATCGCAGAGCTAACCGGTGGCGAACCCTTCGATGGTTTTAAGTCAAGTGCTCCCTTTGACAAGATCGCGGTTGCGGTCATTGACTGTGGTGGAACAGCACGAATCGGTGTTTACCCAATGAAGAAGGTAAAGACCGTTGACATTCACGCCACCAGCCCAGCTGGTCCGTTGGCAATGTTTATTACCGAGGACCTATTGGTCTCCGGTGTCAAGCCAGAGCAGATCAAGTTGGTCGAATAACCCGTGATCGTTTATGACAGCACCGTTACCGGCATTGGCGAGCTGGTTCCAGCTTTTGCCGATGAGGGCGTGCTGGTGTTTTTTGGTAAGGATGCTCCCGAGGAGCTGCACAGCTTTTGCATCATGCACGAGGTGCAAAGTAAGTCAGGTGAGCTAGAGGTAGGCGACTACATCGAGGTGTCGGGCCAGGAGTTCAAGGTTTTGGCCTTGGGCTCGGTGGCCAATGAAAACCTGATGAACCTCGGGCATCTAAACCTAAAGGCCAATGGCCAAACGCAAGCTGAACTACCGGGGGACGTGTGTGTTGCTATGGCACCGCTACCCGAGGTAACCATCGGCACCAAGTTCAGCATCACTAGGAGATAGAAATGCAGTACCGCCAGAAACTGAAAGAGCTCTCAAAGGCACAGGGCCGACCATTCCGCATTGGTTTGGTGGGAGCAGGTCAGATGGGTAGAGGTTTTGCCTCGCAGTCCCACAGACTGGGTCTTTCGGTTGCGGTGGTTGCAGACATTGATACTGCACGTATCACCCAGGCATACACCGACCTCGGGCTTGGCACGCCGGTGATCTCCACCGATCTTTCAGAACTGGCCGCGGCGATAGCAGCGGGCAAGCCGGCTGGCACCACCGATGCCTCGCTGGTGCCGCTATTGGAAGTGGACGTAATCGTTGAGGCCACCGGAGTGGCTGCAATTGGTGCCGATGTTATTCATGCCGGCTTGATCAACAAAAAGCACGTTGCAACTTTGAACGTGGAGTGTGATGTGACCATCGGTCCGATCCTTCACAAGATCGCCAAGGACAATGGCGTTTTGTATTCGGTTTGCAACGGAGACGAGCCAGCCGAGGCAAAAGAACTGGTTGACTTCGCACTTGATCTCTCATTTGAAATCATTTGTGCGGGTAAGGGTAAGAACAATCCGTTTGAACCTCACTCAAACCCAGACACCGTGGCTGAGCGCGCTGCCGCCAAGCACATGAACCCCAAGATGTTGGCCTCCTTCACGGATGGCTCAAAGACCATGATCGAGATGGCGGCGCTCGCAAATGCCACCGGGCTTTCGCTCACCAAGCGCGGCATGATCGGACCTGAGGCCAACCGCAAGAACATTCAGGATGTCTTTGCTCCCAAGGAGCACGGTGGCGTGCTGGAACAGACCGGGGTTGTGGACTACTGCACCGGTGATGTTGCACCGGGTGTATTTGTGGTTGTAAAAACAGATTCCCCTTACGTTGCCGAGGAGATGAGCTACTTGTCCATGGGCAAGGGTCCATACTTTGCCATCTACCGCCCCTACCACCTAGCTTCAGTTGAGGCTCCGCTGACGGTTGCAAAGATGCTGGTTGATGGCTACGAGACTTTGGTCACCGACCACCTGATGACCGAGGTGATTGCCTCCACCAAGAAGCCTCACGCCAAGGGCGAGAAGTTTGACGGTATCGGTGGCTACTCGGCCAGGGGTGTTGCTGACAAGTTTGAAGATGCCAAAAGAGACAACCTGGTTCCAATTGGTTTGTTGCAGTGGGCGGTTGCCAAGCGCGACCTGCCAATTGACCACCTCGTGACATACGATGATGTCGAGCTGGATGAGAACCAGACTATTTATAAGCTTCGAGTGCAACAGGACCAGCTCGGACTGTAGGGGAGGCTTTCTTGGAGGAATCAGAAAGCACGCACGTCTGCCCGTTTTGCCGATCCAGCGCTGGGCGCGATGAGATATTCATGGGCAAAATCTCCTATGGCTATAAGTGCCTCACCTGTGGCGCTATAGCCCAGCACAGCGCCAAGAAGATTCGCGAGCAGGGCTATTTGGCAGCGGGAGAACAGTCCAGCCCGTGGAGCATTGTCAGTGATCTGATAAAAGACCCCTACTACCTAATAACTGGCAAGCGACCAAAGAAAAAAGAAGACTAGTTCTCCACAGCCCTGGACCATTCCCCTAATGGACTAACCGGACTAAGGTTAGGTTCATGGTTATGACTGTGAACATGCATGAGGCAAAAACAAATTTTTCGAAGTTGGCCAAGATGGTTGAATCGGGCGAGCAAGTGTTCGTGGCTCGAAATGGCAAGGTAATCATGAAGATGGTTCCATTGCTCCCGGGAGAGCGCACGGAGCCGAGAGACTTCAGTGTTATCCGCGGAACCATGGGCTATATCTCCGACGAGGAGTGGGAGAAGCTCGATCAGGAGTTCCTCGACTCCATTGAATACAGCGAGTTTGATGATTAGCGGTCTCTTACTTGACTCACAGGTTCTGATGTGGCTCAACGAGAGGCCAAGCCGAATCGGAAAGCGAGCGATGCGGCTTTTGAAGTTCGAGGAGCTCCATTACTCAACGATTTCGATTGCCGAACTTGGTTTCAAGGCCAAGTCTCGAAGTCTGAGTTTTGGCAAGTTCGATATCGAACGCTGGCAAGAGCTAGGCATGGTCGAGTTGCCTTTCGGACGACAGGCTGCCGTCGAGTTTGCAAGTTTTTTCAGCCATCAGGTCCCGGACCCCATGGATCGTCAGATCATGGCGGTGGCCAGAGCGAACGGGCTAGGCCTGATTACCGCAGATCGGAAGATCCTCAGTCTGCAGCTCGATTGGGTAATTGACGCCACAACCTAGACTTAGCTAAGTCGCAGGGAGCAAAGAGTGTCAGAAATCCGTCAGGTCAAGCCCAGAACAGAGGGCTGGACTCAGCGTAAGGACGAGAGCGGTAAGCCTCTCTTGCAGTTCTCCGAAGTGAAGCGCGGTAAGCCTCCGGTTCACCTGGCTGATTTCACAATCGACCAGCGCCAAGAGCGCATCAAAGAACTCGGCATTCCAGGCTTTAGAGCAAAGCAGCTCTCGACCCACTACTTCTCTCACTACACAACAGACCCAGAAGAGATGACCGATCTTCCAAAGGATGGCCGGCAGGAACTAGTTGACAAGGTTTTCCCGACACTTTTGACCGAAGTCAAAAGACTGCAGACCGACAAGGGTGACACCGTTAAGTTTCTATGGAAGCTCTTTGATGGCGCACTGGTCGAGAGTGTGCTGATGAGGTATTCGAACCGCATCACACTTTGTATTTCATCTCAGGCCGGCTGCGGCATGAACTGCCCGTTTTGTGCAACGGGTCAGGCAGGGTTGACCAGAAACATGTCCTCGGCTGAGATCGTGGACCAGATAGTTCGTGCCAATAAGGCAATCCAAAACGGTGAGCTTGGACCAAAGCGTCACGATGAAGAGCGAGTTTCCAACATTGTGTTTATGGGCATGGGTGAACCACTTGCCAACTACAAAGAGGTCATGAGTGCGCTAAGGACAATGGTTGAACCTCAACCAAATGGTCTTGGCATGAGTGCACGTCACATCACCGTGTCGACGGTTGGCCTGGTGCCATCAATCAGAAAGCTTTCTGACGAGGGCATTCCGGTCACCTTCGCACTTTCACTACACGCCCCAGACGATGAACTGCGTGACGAACTGATTCCGGTGAACTCGAAGTGGAAGGTCGATGAGGCCCTTGATGCAGCCAGAGAGTATTTCGAGAAGACCGGCAGAAGAGTCTCCATCGAATATGCGCTGATCAAAGACATGAACGACCACAAGTGGCGAGCGGAGCTACTGGCCGAAAAGCTAAACCAAAGAGGCAAAGGCTGGGTTCACGTCAACCCAATTCCACTGAATCCAACACCCGGTTCTGTTTGGACCAGCTCCACTAAGGAGCAGATGAACCTCTTTGTTGACACCCTGGAGGCCCATGGCATTCCAACCACCCTGCGTGACACCCGTGGCAAAGAGATTGATGGGGCTTGCGGGCAGTTGGCTGCGGCCAACTAGCTTGCACTTTTGTCTAGACCCCCTAGACTGTGTTCATGACTGAGATTACATTTGGATTGGGCACCTTCGGGGATATGTCGTTTGACGACAACGGAAATCCGTAAAGTCCGCGGGGCAAGTGCTTCGCGACGTTGTTGAACAGGCAAAGCTTGCAGACCAGCTCGGAATCTCACACTTTGCAATCGGTGAGCACCACCGCGATGACTTTGCGATTACCTCTCCAGACACCGTGCTGGCAGCAATCGCCTCGGTGACCAAGAACATCACGCTTGGATCCGGAGTAACGGTGTTGTCCTCGGAGGACCCGGTCCGGGTTTACCAGGCCTTTGCAACTTTGGACGGGCTATCTAATGGCCGAGCAGAAATTACCGCCGGCAGGGGATCCTTCATTGAGTCCTTCCCGCTGTTTGGTTATGAGCTTGAGAACTACGGTGATCTGTTTGAGGAAAGCTTGAGCTTTTGGTTGAGCTCCTAAAAGAAGAGCCGGTTACCTGGTCGGGTTCCATGAGAGCAAATTCACTAAACAATCAAGAGGTCTACCCAAAGACTGAAGCCGGGGCGATTCCATTATGGGTGGGCGTTGGCGGTTCTCCGGAGTCTGTGGTTCGGGCGGCAAGAATGGGCGCCTCAATGGCGCTTGCGATCATCGGTGGCGACCCAGCGCTCGGTTTGCACCATTTAGAAGGCCTCTTCGCCGAGTCCCTTGAGAAACTCTGGCATGCCACAGCGGCCGGTTCTAATTCACTGCCCGGCCACATCGCAGATACTGATGCTCAGCAATTGAAGAGCAGTGGCCACACTACGGCGATGTTTGGCCGCATCGGCCGTGAGCGCGGGTTGGGGCCAACCACCAAGATGTCTTACATCGCAGAGGTCCAGGGTGGTTCGATGTATGTCGGATCGCCGGAGAAGGCTGCCGCTAAGATCGCTCACGCAATTAGAAGTGTTGGTGTGAACAGGTTTGATTTCAAGCATGCCAACGGTCCGATGCCGCATTCCAAGCTGATGCATTCGATCGAGCTTTATGCCACCAAGGTCGTGCTGATGGCTAAGCACCGCTTGCAGAGTCGACCGTAGCCGCCTAGTTCTTATCAAAGCTGTTTGCAACAACTCCCCGATTTGCGGCGCTCGCGGCGCCTCGCTTGTGACATCAGCAACCGGGTAAACCGGGGTGAAACGGTCCAATCCCCTGAAGCGCTGACTGGATCTTTGCGCTTCTTGGGATCTTCGAATGTTGACCCTGATTTCGGAGAGTTTTTGTTTGCATCTTGCAAAATACTCTTCAAAGCTCTCACCCCCACCCCAGCAGGCAAACACAGGGGCTGCCGCCCTGGGCCAGCATCATGTATTCGGTATTGCTCCGCTTTGGGATAAGGCTCCGGTCCAAAGCTGAAATCCAGACCTCTATGGTGTTTGTAAGTGGCTTGAACTCCCCCAAGGACATCCGCCGTGCTGACCGGTCCTCCGATCGCCAGCGGTTCGTGCTCACTACTCGTGGGGAGTAGTCAAAGTAGAGCGGAGACTGGAGCTTGATTACTTCCCTGCCATGTTGCAGAGCGAGTTTCGGCAACACCTCTCCCCGCCAAGACATCACCACCGCACCGCTTCGGTAAGTAACGGGTTGTTTGCAAAGGCGTCATCCCAGGTAATCATCCTCTTTCCAAGGCTCGAGAGGGATTTTCTCGGACTCGAGCCATGAAATAGGCCAGCAGCCTCAGGGGCGCTGGAGATTCTCAATCCCCATGAGTGCTTGAACCCTAGAGTCGTCCAGCCAATGCTCGATGAGTGATTCGTCGCCGCCGACGGGATGAATTCGGAGGGAAACAACGTCGATACCCTTGGGTCAGCAACTCCTCTAGAAAATCGAAGGCTCTGTAGTGGCGAAATCAACCTGGGAGATTCCCCAATCCACGATGACTCCTGGTTTTCCTCCCCGAGTCCGAACTCAGGGTGCGGCTAAAAGCGCCCAGGGAAGCCAGGATGTTAATCTCGGGAACAACCTCAATGCCGTGGTCAAGACCAAACTGTACAATCTCTGAACCTCCTGCTGTGTCAGATAGCCTGGAATGTGGGATGTCGTCATAGTTATGACCAGCCAGGGTTGTGGCTGACCTGGCTTTAGGGCCTGGTTGAGCCAATCTCATGGAGTAAGGGGAATCTTACCTCAAGACGCCAACCCCGTCGTCGGTCAGATGCAAATGCAGTCGGTTGTAATCAAAGACCAAGAAGCGACGAAACTGGTTTTCTTTGATAGAATTCGCAACTGAAGAAGTGACGGAGATGCTGCCGAGAATGCGCCTCGCCAAACCCGTTTCACGGTCATCGCTGTCCCTTACCAATTGCAACCCTATCCTTAGCTCTTCGCAGTGCCGGCGCAGTGCTTGGGAGGCGGATGGGACGAGAGAAAGTTTGCTCCAAAAACGGTCAATTTTGGGGCTGACTTAACTTATCGAAATGTTCGGGCTTGTTCCTTTATTGTTCGTTTCAGACCAGTTTGTTATCAACCACGGCGGTTTCCGGCACTGGCGGGTCTATTGCTTTCGTAAGAGTCCAAATAGGGAGGTTCAATGTTGAACAAAACGTGAGGTCACAAAGTAGAGATCGTCGCCTTTACAATGCGGGTGCGGCTGGGTGGTTCAGGCATCGCCGGCGCAACAATGCTTGCTGGCTGTGCAATTGCGGCAGTTCAGGTCCAGTCTCTGTTCGGTGCTCGCACTGTTGACGAGTCCCCGACCATTCAGCTCAAGGGTCTAGTAGACGCCTACACCGCCGTAAGACTGGCAATGAGGTTACCTACAACGCTACCGAAGCCAACGCTTTCCAGAACAACCTTCTCAGTACCTGCAGGGAACCTGACGACTGTTTCCAGTGGATGGCCGGTTACCGCATGCAGCTCTTCGCAGCCCAGGGTTCGCTCGTAGACATCTCCGATGTCTGGGACGACATTGGCGGCCAGTACTCAGAGAGCTACAAGATTGCATCCACCGGTCTCGATGGTACAGTACTTCGTGCCTCAGAGCTGGTACCCATGGGGCTTACCTGCAAGTCCATGATGGCCGAGATCGGCCTAAAAACCCAGAAGACATTTACAACTGGGATGACTTCATGGCCGCACTTGAAGAGCTGAAGGTCAGGGCCTAATTGGTCTCGGCCTCAGCCGACAAGGGTGGCTGGGAAGCCAGGAACCTCGACATCTGGAATGCTCGTATCAACGGTTACGACTTCCACGTTGACCCACTTGTACGTGAGAAGTGGACCGACGACCGACAAGGAAGTCTTCCGTCACTGGGAGATGCTACTTCCATGGCCCAGAACACCAACGTTCTAGACCTCGAGGGACGGCGCCATGCAGCTGCTATTGCAGAAGCAGGCCGACTTCTTCATGAATGGTCTATGGTTCGAGCTAACTTCCTAGAGCAGAGCCAGGAAGACTACGACGACTCATGGACGCCATTCCCAGATCAACCCAGACTTCGCTCGCGACACCATCGATGCAATCATCGACGGTTTTCGTGTTGCAGCGAACGGGCCGAACAATGCTGGTGGTAAAGACATGATCAAGTTTGCCGGAGACATGGAGGTGTTCAGGCTCAGCTTGACACCGGTATCCCAATGACCTCAGCTAACAACGGTCAGGACACCTCAACCTACGACGCCTTCCAGAAACAGCAGCTTGCTGTTATGGGCGAGGCCACATCACCCAGTTCCTAGACCGGGTGACACCCGTCCAGACTTTGCTGGCCCAGTAGCTGGCCCAGCACTCAGAGCTGGTTCGCTGACCCATCGAGCACTAACTCGATCCTGGAAAGCCTGCAGGCACAGTGGGACGCACTACCTCCGCTGTAAGGCAGGGTTAGTTCACAGAGGCTATGAGTCGAGTAGAAACGGTGGTGCGCCGAAAAGGCGCATGCCCCAAGGCGCCGCCGTTTCTTCTCAAAAGGTGACAAGGTCACCCTGTAGTTTTTATCGGTATCCCAACTTTTTTGCACATCGCCCTGGTCTGGTTTCCAGCAGTTGCGACCATTTATCTTTCTTTTCACGTACTGGACCGGCATCCACATTGAAGACATCGTTCAACTGACTCGCAAAACTACGAGAACATCTTTTCAACACACCAATCTTCTGGGATGCGCTTCGCGTAAACGCCATCTGGCTGTCCTGTTCTTCCTAATTGCAACTCCATTGGGAGTGCTGGCATATCAGATTGACCGCGAGATTCGTGGACATAAGTTTTACCAGTCCGCCTACTACCTTCCGGTAGTGCTTTCGGCGGTAAACCGGAATCATCTGAACTTCCTGTTGAGGCCGGATGGCTTTGGTGGGAATGGACTGTTGGGGCGCGGGTAATGCCTTTACTTCATCTCGTTCTTTTGGCGATGACCGCTACAACGTCTGGGTAATCATGATCATGGCTTCCTGGCGCCACATCGGTTACATCAGCGCTGTTGTACTTAGCTGGCCTAAAGGCGGCTGGACGCGGCTTTGCGTGAGGCGGCAACCATTGACGGTGCTACTGAGTGGCACCTTCCGCAAGGTGGTCTTCCCAGCAATGAAGCCCGTAAACGTCATTGTGTTGGTGATCACCATCATTGAATCCCTAAGGCCTTCGCTGACTTGGTGTACATCATCTATGGTGGTCGAGGGGGCTTGCTGATATTGGGTGTTTTGGTCTTCGAGAACATTGCGGGTGAGGGTGCCTACGAAGGGCGCCGCCTACGCCGTGATCCTGTTCTTACACGACGCCCACCATCGCCTATCTGAACCAGGCGCAGTTTCCATGAGGACGCAAAGTGAGCGTAAACCTTGATGCCGAGGCAGGTCAGAAGAAGATAAAGCGCAAGCTCATGGCGCGCAGGACATTAAAGACCGTGCAATTCGATCTTTATTGGTTTCTTCGCACTTGCTTGGCTATTCCCAGTTGCTTGGACCCTCTGGTCCAGTCTTCGTCCCTATAAGGAATCCGTGCCGCGGCAGATTCTCGCCCCCGCAAGTGATCAACTGATAACTACGAGAGCGCTATTGACTGGATGCAGCTGCAGTACTTCTGAACACGGCAGTTATAACCATTCCATCGGTATTTCTAATCTTGCTGTTTGGTTCACTGATCGCATTTGTGGTGACCAGGGTATTCCTTCAGGTTCAACGTTGCGATGTTGCTGTTGTTCACACCGGGCTGGCAACCTGCCACCTGCGCAGCTGGTATTTATCCCGGTGTTCCAAGATGTATCTGGCCATTGGTGATGCGGTTGGTGACAGAAGGTTCCTCTATGACTCACCGCTGCGTGGATTCTGATTCACGTTGCCTTCCAGATGGGTTTTGCAACCTTCGTGCTCAGCTCCCACCTAAAGACCATTCCAAAAGAGATTTCCGAGTCGGCGATGGTGGACGGTGCATCAGTGTTCCGGCACTACTTCAACATCATCCTGCCGCTGCTTCGACCACCACTTGCGTCACTGGCGGTGTTGATGACCACCTGGATCTATAACGACTTCTTCTGGGCGCTGGTTCTGATGTCGACGGATAATAAGCGGCCCATTACTTCCGCGCTCGGAAGGCTGCAGGGTGAGTTTGTTACCGACTACAACCTGCTTGCGGCCGGTGCCATGATCGCCGCTCTGCCAACGCTTATCGTGTTCCTGGTGCTGCGTAAACAGTTCGTCTCGGGTCTAACCCTGGGCGCTACCAAGGGCTAGAAAGCTAACTTCCCCTAGGCTAAGAAGTGGTTTTATAAGGGGTAATCATGAATTCATTTAGGGCTCGACTCAGCTATCGCTTTGACATTCTGATGTCCAAGGGGCTTATCGCCCTAATCGGCCTGCTCGCTCTGGTGACACTTACGTTTGTGGCAATCATGGCCGTCTTGGTTGTCTTATTTTCCAGCTACCCAGAGTCCGGTGAGAGTTTTGGTGAGGTGCTCTGGGTCAGCCTGATGCACGCCCTAGACCCCGGCACCGTGGTTGGTGCAGAGGGCAATGGCTATCGCGCCCTGATGCTGGTCACCACCTTTGGTGGGTTGATCTTTTTAGCCGGCCTTATCGGTATCGTCTCGGGAGCCTTTGACGACAAGGTCGAACAGTTGCGCAAGGGCAGAAGTCGGGTTCTAGAAACCGACCACACGCTCATTCTTGGTTGGAACTCCCGGGTCTTTTCACTAATTAGAGAAATTTCTGAGGCCAATCGCTCGCGCAAGAAATCCGCGATTGTGATTCTGGCCATGGGCGACAAGGTGGAGTTTGAAGATGCGATTAGAGACCGGGTTGGCAAGACTAAAAAGACCCGGGTAATTGTTCGAAGCGGTGACCCGATGACCCTTGCGGATCTTGAGCTGGTGAACCACGCGGCCGCCCGCTCGATAATCATTCTGGCCGGGGACGAAGCCCAAAATGCCGACCTGGTGGCAATGAAGACCGCGATGGCCCTGGTGAATAACCCAAACCGATCAGAGGGCAAATATCACATAGTCGCCGAGATCAAGGAACCAGAAAACCTAGATCGCGCCAAGCTGGTCTCAAATTCTGAGGTGAACTGGATACTGGCGGGAGACGTCATGAGCCGAGTCATGGTTCAGACCGCTCGGCAGTCCGGGCTGAGCCAGATCTTTTTAGATTTGTTGGATTTCAATGGCGATGAAATCTATTTCACCAAGCAAGATGCTCTGGTTGGAAAGACCTTCTTGCAGGCTTCTCACCTGTTTTCAAACTCCTCTCTGATCGGTGTTTTGCGCTCTGGTGAGGTCTTGTTGAACCCAGCGTCAACCATGAAGATAAAGGCCGATGACGAACTTATCGTTATTGCCCCGGATGACTCAATGATCTACACCTCAGAGGTATTCACGGTTGATAAGTCGCTGCTTGCGCCGCTAAAAACCATTGCACCAAAGCCCGAGCAGATATTGATTCTGGGCCAAAACGAGAACCTCAAGGTGATCTTGTCCGAACTGAATCAATACGTTGCCAAGGGTTCGGGCGTGAGCGTGGTGTCAACCAAACCTGCTTCGCAAATCAAGAGCGGGTCCAAGCTCAAGCTCAACTTCGTCCCTGGTGATCCAACTGACCGTAAAGTCCTAGATCAGCTCAAGGTCTCGAGCTTTGATCACATCATCGTGCTGGCAGACCGCGAGCTATCAGCCGAAGAGTCTGATGCACTGACACTGATCACACTGCTGCAGTTGCGAGCCATTTCTCGAGAGATGGGCAAGAGCTTCAACATCGTGAGCGAGATGCTGGACGATAAGAACCGACAACTAGCCGAGAGCACGGAAGCCGATGACTTTATCGTCAGCGACCAGATAATCGGTTTGATGATGTCGCAGATTTCGGAGAACAAAAACCTGGCTGACGTCTTTGCAAACCTGTTCTCATCAGAGGGTTCTGAGATAAGCCTTCACCCCGCCCAGTGGTACGTGAAGCTTGGACAAACGGTGGACATGCACGCACTCATCGAAGCTGCAGCAAGGCGCGGTGAAACCGCGCTGGGCTATCGCAAGGCTTCCTTAGAGTCCTCCCAGCAAAACGGCTACGGAGTCGCGCTGAATCCAGAGAAGATCAGGCGCTTCCAGCTGGTTGAGGGTGACAAGGTTATTGTTCTAGCCGAGGGCTAGGCGCTAACCAAAACGCTCTCATAGCCGCGCAGCACGAAGGTTTCTCGCAAGACTGGCTCAGCAAAAAGCTCAAGCTGCGGGAAAGCGCGAATTAGCTCGGGCAGCGCGGTTGCCATTTCAAGTCTGGCAAGTGGTGCACCAATGCAAAAGTGAATCCCAGCCCCAAAACCGATGTGGGGGTTGGGTGAACGAGTTAGATCCAGCTCTTCTGGCCGCTCAAAAACTTCTTGGTCTCGGTTGGCACTTCCCAAGAGCGCAGCAATCTTTTGACCGGCCTTGATGTCAACCCCACCAATCACGGTGTCCTCCGTCGCGGTTCTTTCAAACAGGTGAAGTGGGGAGTCAAAGCGCAAAAACTCATCAACCGCGGTTTCGGCTAAAGCGTCGGGATTTGCCTTTAGTAGTTCAAGCTGCTCGCGGTTTTT
>JAGYIH010000079.1 GCA_018402615.1 Aquiluna sp. | reverse complement strand
TGAGACAGCTGGGATTTCCAGGGTCACCCTTCACAGGGTTGAAGCCGGAGAGTCCGGGGTGACACTGGGTTCGTTTTTGTTGGTGGCCGCGGCCCTTGGGGAGACAATTGGGCTTCTGGGGTCGCCATCTAAATCTCCGCTTCCAGATCAGATTCACCTGAGGGATTTCCCGGAACTTAAGAGACTCTCTTGGCAGTTGGCCGATTCAACCGTTCTTACTCCCATCGAAGCTTGGGATATCTACACCAGGAACTGGCGTCACCTTGATGAAAAGAATTTACTGGAAACTGAAGCGCAGTTGATCGATTCACTTCGCAGGAGCTTTGAGCTAGGTCCCCGTGTTTAGGAAGGCACGGCACAACACCATCGCCGCGCTGTTGTCCATGCTGGACTCTAAACAACTAAGAGCCAGTAAATGCTACTTCGGTGGTGGCACGGCAATGGCACTTTTGAATGGTGAATACCGCACCTCTTTTGACGTGGACTTTCTGGTTTCAGACTCGGCTTGCTATTCTCAGCTGCGCTCTCAGGTAAAGCATCGGGGAATTCTTAGCCTGTTTCGACCTGAGGCCAAAGCGCTCATTAGATCAAGTCCGGAAAAAGTTGATCAGTATGGAATCCGTAGCCAAATAGCTTTTTTAGAAAGCGAAATCAAGTTTGAAATAGTTAGAGAAGGAAGAATTGAGCTCGACACACCAAGTGCAGAAGATGAAATATCAGGCGTTGCAACCTTGTCTGACACGGATTTAGTCGCGGAAAAATTGCTAGCCAACTCAGATCGCCATAACGACCCCGGAGTCTTTAGCCGGGACATTATTGATCTGGCATTTGCCCCAATTGAAAACCTGCTGCTGCACCCAGGTTTCAGGAAAGCAGAGGCTAGCTACGGGAAAACTATCGCATTCGATATTCTGACGGCGGCTGAGAACCTTATGAATAGCGCTCGCCTAGAAAGGTCAATAGCGGTCCTAGAAATAGAGGCCTCTCCAGCCCAGTTGCGTAAACGCATCAATGCCCTGAGGTCACCTTTGTTAGGCGAGTTTGATAGTCAAAGATAAACCCGCAACCCAAGATATGGGCTGCGGGTTTTTGTCTTTTTCTCTAGCGCCTTTCGGGCAGGTGCTTATTCATGGCCATAAGCAGTGGGACACCGATGGCGAAGTGAGTGGACTGGATGACGATGATTGCCGCCAAATCCTGTGTTCCAGATAGCGGTGTTGCGATGGAGCCAATCAGCACCACCCAACCGATTAGCTGACCGGTTTTCCGGGGAGTCTTGGTCTTGAGCAAAATAGCGCTCACTGCAAAAGCTCCCAGGGCTCCAACCAGGGAGAAGATAACAAAGGCCGCCGGGGAGATCTGAATGTTTAGGGGTTGAACCAAAAGGTTCACATTCAGCAGTAGTGACACCGCCCAGATGGCCAGAACGGAAATGATTCCAAGCAAGGTGGCTATGGCAAATGGCTTGATTAGTGTCTTCATGGTGATACTCCTTTATGGTTGTCTATCGAGGTCAAGACGGTTAGTAGTAAACAGTGTCTTGCCTTCTTGCTTTTTAGACTATTGCCCTTTGGGTATTCGTAGCCGCTAAGGGCAGCTGGTTTATGGCACACTTTAGGGAAACTGATTCCAGAAGAAGCGAGGCTTAGTTATCCAATGAACTACAAAAAGCACATGCAGGTCTTTGGTGGCATCGCCCTGATCGGATTCATAATCTTCTGGTTCTCTCCCCAGATCGGGGCCGTTATCTTCCTGCCGGCTATCGGGGCTTACTTTGGCGCTCGCCAGACCGAGTCCGATGGACCCTCGCAGCCCAGGCGCTCGCTATGGGCGATTTTCTTCCTTCTGGTTTCAATTGGCATCGTGATTAGGTTCCTAGTTCCCGAGGAAAACTTCGGTGGCTTTGAGGCAGCTAGCGAGAATGTGATTTTGCTCTGGGTATACCTGGGCGTTCTATCTGTTGCCTTCCCGCTGTTTGGGTATCTGGCCTACCTTCAGAGAATT
>JAGYIH010000078.1 GCA_018402615.1 Aquiluna sp. | reverse complement strand
TTGCGGATAACGATGAACTGCTGGCCCATGGTCCAGAAGTTGGAGGTTAGCCAGTATGAGATAACGGCGATTGGGAAGGCAACGCCGGATACCACGAAGATTAGGGGGAACACGTATAGCAAGATCTTCTGGGTCTGCATGTATTGGCTGTTCTGAACAGCCGGGTTCTGGTTCTTGGCGATGATCTGCTTCTGGGTGATGAACTGGGAGGCGGACATCAAAAACACCATCACTCCGGCCAAGATCTGAACCTGGATGGTGGTTGAGGTCAAAAATGTCTCGGAGAGCCTGGCCCCAAGGAAAGTTGCCTCGGAGAACTGAATGGCCAGCTCGGAGCTCATTGGTCCAACACCTGATTTTCTGGCCTGAGCATCGTTCAGGGTGAAGAAAAGGCCCATAAAGATGGGGATCTGGACCAGGATTGGCAGGCAGGAAGATAGTGGGTTGGAGCCGGTTCTCTTATAGAGATCCATCTGCTCCTTGGCGAATTTCTCTTTGGATTCGCGGTCGTTTTTGCCCTTGTATTTCTTCTGAAGCTTCTGAAGCTCGGGCTGAACCAGCATCATGTTGCGCTGGGACTTAATCTGCTTAACAAACAGCGGGATTAGGGCCGATCGAACCACCAGAACCAGTCCGACGATGGATAGCACCCAGGATAGACCGGACTCGGGGGAGAGCCCAAAGAACTCGAAAAGGGAGTGAAAGCTCACCAGAATCAGCTCGATGACCCACTTGATGGGGAACAGAATGTCCATTTACTACCCTTCTTTGGGCTTTGTTGAAACAAAGCCGTTTTCTAAAACTACAAATCTCTGGCCGGAGTCCTTGACCTGGTCAATTCCGCCCTCGGACCAGGGGTTGCAGCGGACAATCCTCGCGATTGTCTGAATGCTTCCCCAGATCACCCCTCTTTGCTGGATCTGGCCTAGGCCATATGCCGAGCAGGTCGGGTAGTACCGGCACACATCTCCGTAGAGCGGAGATATGAACTTTCTATATCCCTTCAAAAACAAAATAACTAGGTTTCTGGGTCCTAGCCAAATCGTCCACAAAGCCTTCATTCAGAGCCCTAAAGCCCGATCGAAATCGGTCACCAGGGCCGAAAACTCAAGTTCTGAGCTTCCAGGAAGGGTTCTAAGCACAACCTGAGAGCCAGCTGGAAGCTGGCTGAGCTTGTCTCGGGCTATGGATCGAAGCCTTCTTTTTAGTTGATTTCGCTTGACGGCTCCGCCGCAAGCTTTGGATACTACAAAGCCGAATCTGGTTTGAGATTCTGGCTCTGCAAGCTGGTAGCCGACCAGGTGCTTAGTTGAGAGTTTTTTTCCAGATCGCATTACTTTCCGGAAGTCTTCCCCTCGAACCAGTCGGTTTGCTCTATTGAGCATGGGGAGCGGTTAGGCCGAAAGTTCTTTGCGACCCTTGCGGCGACGGGCGGCCAAAATGGCACGGCCGGCACGGGTTGCCATGCGAAGACGGAAGCCGTGCTTTTTTGAACGACGACGGTTGTTCGGCTGAAAAGTGCGCTTGCTCATTTGTTTACACTCCGAGAATCATTGAGGAATCAGGTCAGTGGGCTAAAGGCCTTGTGGTTATTGGGCAGTAGATTCCAAGTTCTGCTCAACTACCTAAATCTAGGGCCTTCGAGGGGGTTTGGTCAAGTCGAAAAGGGGTCAATATTCCACAGAACTTAATTTGCTTTTGAGCCGAAAAATCAGTTGAATACTTAGTTGGGGATTTGACTTTTCCACAGGCCCTCCACAAAGTGTATAAGCTGTGGAAAACTACTACTCCACTAGATGAGGATTCCGGGATGAGCGAAAAAGAAGAGGTGGGCCAGCAGTGGCTGGCGGTCGTTGATCGCTTGACAGAGAAAAACACCCTGAGTCCTCAGCTGATGGGATTTTTGACCCTGGTTGAACCCAAAGGTGTCCTCGCGGACACCCTCTATCTTGAGGTTCCCAACGACCTAACCAGAGGCATGCTCGAGCAGCGCGTCCGAGGCGATAT
>JAGYIH010000077.1 GCA_018402615.1 Aquiluna sp. | reverse complement strand
GTGGGGTCAGAGATCCGACATCGCATTTGCTGGCAATGCTTCCACCCTCAGATCAACGAATGGATCGATTGAGATTCTTGGTACTGGCGCGGGCACAAGTGAATTGAGCGCAACGGTTGAAGCCAAAGAAAGAATTTTTTTCCAGGACGACAATCTCACCCTGATTTCCAACACCACCTTCACGGGATCGGCCCAAGTAAATATCCAGTCAAGCTCAAGCGCTTTTGCGAGCATGCCTACTCTCACTAACGGCACCTACAACCCAGGGCTCTCTGGCCTAACGCTTGGTAGAGAGACAGAGACCGGCACTTGGACCGTAAACAAGGCTTTCACCATCAACGGCCCAATCACTGTTTACGGCGGAACCATAAATCTCCAGGCCGCACAGGTTGTGACTTCAGAGTCAGCAAGAGTGACTATGAAGTCAAAGGGCGACATCATCACAACCGCAGCTGGAGACATCACCACTGATGGTGGAGCGATTGTGCTGTGGTCAAATTCGGATGGGGACAGCAGCTCAGGGGGACGTATGCAGGTGGTGACGAATAGTGCCTTGATATCCAACGGCGGAGACATTGTGCTGGCTGGAGGATCTCAACAAGACTCATTTGGCTATCCATCGGGATACGTAAAGAGCGCTCCAAACAGTGGTTTATCAGCTCTGCGTTTTGAGGGCTCTGCAAATTCGGCAGGTGGTGACGTCATATTTAGAGGTGAGTCTGCTGAAAGCGACGCGACTGATAGAGGCACTACAGCTGGAGTCTACGTGGAGCCGGGATCGAGCATTACTTCAGGCGCCGGCGACATTTCCATCAGTGGTAAAATTCCGGACAACAATCTAAATACGCGAAACCAGTGGGGCCTTTGGGTTGGCGATGGCGGTGAGTTGGCGACAATAGCAAGCACAACGGGCAACATCTACATGGATGGAGATGCGTCAGCTCTTAGCAATAACGACAACGGTGGCGGCTTCGTTACCTACTATGCAAAGGTAACTAGCCAGACCGGAAACGTGATCTTATCCGGAGCTATGGGTGAAAAATCAGCAAATTACTCAGGGCCGTTGGTTGACATAACGGGTTGGTCTAGAAGTCTGACATTTACGGTATCAACATCGGGTAATGTGTCGGTCCTTGGTTCAGCGGGCGGGGTGGTTGATCTTTGGAGGCTCGAAGTCGAGGATTCCAACAGACTAGAAATCCAGGCGCATACTTTGAGGTCAAAATCTTTGTCAAAGCTGAGGGCAAACGAATTAGTTTTCCGAGAGCCAGCAGGGAGCGCCGTCGGAACTGCCTTGCTCGAATTGACTAGCGGTGTAACGATCGTGAGCTCAAGCGGCAATGTCAATCTTGGTCGGGAGAGTGTGGGTCGAGTATCGCTGTCTGCGGAGATTAGTGTTTCTGGAGATGTCAGCATTCAAGCCACCAACGTATCGATAAGTGGAAACGTATTCGCTGGGGGCAGCACTCCGGCAATCACCATCTCGGCAGACGTGCTTGATATTGACAGCGCAAAGTCAATCAAGGCAACCGCGGGAGATGTAACGCTCTTGGCCAACACTGCTGGTCGGGGAATCATTCTTGGTGGAACTACAACCTCAGCACTGCTCGAGATTTCAGATACTGAGCTTGGCACAATCTCTGCTACTAACTTGAGAATAGGTGACTCTTCAACTGCTAACGTCTACATCGCCGGTGACATAACTCTTGATTCTCTAAAGGTCACAAACCTGATCATCCGAGCAGCGGGCAATGTTCTTGCTCAATCGGGTGCCAAGATAACCGCAGCAAACCTTGCGATTCAAGCGGGCGGCATTATTGACCTAGTTGGCGAAAACTCTGTTGGCGGCAATGTTGCCTTGAATGGATCTGGCGGCGTGAGCTATTCCTCTGCTGTTTCATACTCGCCAGCAGTTGTTGACGGAGTCACACCAGTCTTTGGTGTTGGTATTGCGGTTTCACAAACCAACTCACCGGCTGTTCAAAACCGCAACGCGTTCTTGGCTGTTACCTTCAACCCGCCACCCCAGTTCGTTGTGACTGATAGCTACGGCAACACACTCGATGGCAAAAACGAACTTGCCGCCTCCTACACCGTCTCCGCGACTGCAAGTGC
>JAGYIH010000076.1 GCA_018402615.1 Aquiluna sp. | reverse complement strand
TGCCAGCGGGTCAGCACATCAGAGGCTACCTCGGTGTAGGCGTGACCGATGTGGGGTGCGTCATTTACGTAAAAGATGGGAGTCGTGACGTAGAAGGACTTTCCCGATGGACTCACGCTAGACATGGGTACAAGCTTAACCGAGCGAGCCAGACTAGAGGTGCTTGAGAGCTAATGCGTAGAGTTCGGAGCTTGAAACCCCGTACTCTTTGGCCACACTGCCGCTGGCCTGCTTGAGGCCTTCGCCTTGAGCCTTCAGAGTAAGAACTTGCTCTACCAGCTCCTCCATGTTCCAGACCCTTGCCTCCGCACCTGCAATAACAAGCACCATCTCCCCCTTTAGGTCCTTGGCCCACTCGGCTAACTCCGAAAGAGTTCCTCGCTTGGTCTCCTCAAACTTTTTGGTTAGCTCTCTCGAGATCGACGCTTTTCGTCCGGGTCCGAACACCGCCACCGCATCCCGCAAAGATTCTTGGATGCGGTGGGGCGATTCGAAAAAAACCATGGTTCTTGACTCATTGACCAAAGAGGTAAGCATCTTGGTTCGTTCACCAGATTTTCTGGGTAAGAATCCCTCGAAGCAGAATCGGTCCGTGGATAAACCAGAAACCGCAAGAGCCGATATCACAGCCGAAGGGCCGGGAACAACTTGAATCTCGCAACCGGCATCACTGCACGCTCTAACCAGAGCGAAACCCGGATCGCTGATGGTCGGCATTCCGGCATCGCTCACCAAAACTAAATCTGCAGTTTGAGCTATCTCAACAAGTCGATCAAGTTTTTGTAATTCGTTTTGCTCGTTGAGGCTAATTAGCTCGGCATTGAGTTTTATCCCTAGGTGATTTGCAAGTTTGAGTAAGGTCCTGGTGTCTTCGGCGGCAATTACCTTGGCTTGCTCGAGAGTGAGTCTCAGTCTGGCCGAGGCATCGCCAATGTTTCCGATTGGGGTTGCTGCCAGGATAAGCATTTGTTTATTGTCCCAGAAATCTAAGTTCACTTCTTTATTAGCATGGGCTTATGCTCAAGGTCCAAAGAAAGACGATTGAGGTCATTGGTATCGCGCTGGTGATGTTGGTTGCCACGCTAACCAGGCTCTGGAACTTGGGCTCTCCAGCCAAGCTGGTTTTTGACGAGACTTATTACGTCAAAGATGCCCTGACCCTAAGTCTCGAGGGTCATGAGAAGTCTTGGCCCGATGGTGCAGATTCGCTATTTGAAAATGGTGAGCTTTTTGGCTACCTAGGCAATGCGGCTTTTGTGGTTCACCCCCCGCTTGGCAAATGGCTTATCGCCTCTGGAATGTGGCTTACCGGACCAGAGCAAAGCTCAGGTTGGCGCCTAACAACAGCTGTGCTTGGAATCTTGACCGTCGCTCTTTTGATGCTGGTTGCCAACCGGCTTTTCAAATCCGTCGCACTAAGTATTGCGGCAGGCCTGCTTCTAGCCATTGATGGTCTGGCGATAACAATGTCTAGAACAGCGCTTCTGGATGCATCTCTCACTTTTTTCTTACTCATGGGGTTTTTCTTTTTTCTAATCGATCAGGAAAAATCCAGAGTTCTGATTGCCACAGCCATCAAGCAATCGACCAACTCGATTCTTTGGTTTCGGCCTTGGTTGATTCTTACCGGCGTGACCCTTGGGCTTGCAAGCTCAATCAAGTGGTCGGGTCTTTACCTATTGGCCGGCATCGGTCTCTACGTGGTGGTTTCTGAAACTTTGCTTAGAAAAAATTCCGAAGAAAAAAACTGGCCAACAAAAGGGGTCCTATTCCAGGGCGCTTACTCTTTTGTATCGCTGGTGCCTTCTGCCCTGGCGGCCTATCTGCTGACCTGGCTTGGTTGGATTTTAGGATCCAACGGATACGTAAGGAACTGGGCGGCTGAGAATTCGCTACCCGGGATCTTTGGTGCACTTCCGAACTGGACGCAGTCGCTGTGGCACTACCACGAGATGATTTTTAGATTCCACGTAAATCTTTCAACCGAGCACAACTACGAGGCTCACCCGATTGGTTGGCTTGTTGGGTTTAGACCGACCGCCTTTTTCTACGAGACTTATGAGTTTGGAGAAAACGGTTGCGAAATTGCAGCCGGATGCTCCTCAGCCATTACAGCCCTCG
>JAGYIH010000075.1 GCA_018402615.1 Aquiluna sp. | reverse complement strand
GCAAAGAAGAGACCTGCAATGCCCCAAGGGGCGATGTCCCAGAACTTCAAAGTTCCTGGGGGCAGGTATTCGATGTAAACATCGAACAGCCTGGTTTCCCTGACCCCAAGCTGCTCTGCCACGACATAGGCGGTGTAGTCACCTTCGACTATGCCTTCTTCGGCAGGAATATCAAGATAACCAACTTGGGATGCAGCAATTTCGGGGGTTCTAAATTCATAAGGTCCAAAGACACGATCAGAGAACACCGCATCGCTTAGTTGCAGCGAGCCGGCTAGTTTGATCGGAAGTGCTACCTCGTTACGGAAGAAGATCCTTAGGTAGTTACCACTCTCGAGAAGAACTCCGCCCACAGACTCAATGGAGAACTGCGGAAGGAGCGCCAGAGCCGCCCCAACTCCCAATTGGAAAGCTAGGTCTATTGCCGCACCACCTTGCACAACCGCCCGGAAGCCGCCGGCTGAATTATCAATCTCGGGCTCAAGAGCCTGGTTGGCAAGAACTCGAAGAATCCCATTTGCCCCTAGATCATCGGTGCCCGCAGGGACTGAAATTGTTAGCTCGAAAGTGAGCTGTTCGCCAGGGTTGATAATGCGGTTTGAGGGGCTCGCGCTCAGCCAGTCTTGATAGCGACCGGGTTTAGTGAAATCCGTGGAGCTCACACCGTTAACCACGATTGGGTCATAAAGCAGGAAGTCGAGTCTCTGGGGAATCTCGCTAAGGCTGGTGACTGTGATCCTGCGGGTGATGTCTTGTGACTTTTCACCCGTGAACCAAAGCTCATGACTTGAGCTGCGATTCGAAGGATCCGAGGACATTTCGATTTGGACTCTGAGGCCCAGCTGATTGGCATGCGAGGGGGTCATAAAAGAAAAAAGCAGCAAGACCCCAAGAAAGATGACTCCCAGCCTTGAGGCCTTGCTACTTATTGCTTTGATCAATGAACTTGCTTACTGCTTAGTCAGTTAGTGCTGTGGTGATGCTGGTGAGCAGCGTTGCACCTGCCCAGGAGTACAAGGCACCCGGGTGACTAGGCAACTGCGATTCAGGAATCGTTACCTGTAACTTGAAGCCGAGGTCGCAGCGCTGGCCCAGGTCTGTCGCTGCAGTGGCCCCAATGTCCTCGAGAAGCATGCTAATGATTGGTGCTGGGGTTGAGGGCACCGAGAGGCTGACATCTGTAACTACAAACTTCTTGGTGTCCGCCTCTGCCATGCAGGCAGTGGCGTCGGCCTCGGTCGGAGTTATCAGCATTGGGGCTGCGGTGACCGATCCACGTGCAGCCTCCGCACCCGGGGTGAAGTCCATAGCCACATCCGGACCGTTGTCAGCAGCTGTCGCAATGAAGTTGCCGGAGAATGACATCTCCACGGTAGGTGCTAACGGGCTCACACCAGATAATTCATACCAGGTGCAGGCGGTGGTGTTTGTTCTCGACGTTTCGGCCTGATCGGTGCCCGAAACATACAGGCTCAGGGTTTCTGTGTCGCTGTTGGTGAATTCTTCAACCAGCACCAAAGCTGCGCCGACGTATTCGGCATTACCCTCTTCGGTTACCAGTTCGAAATTTCCTGGGGCTCCCACAAGGTTCCAACCACACATCTCTTCTGAGGTGACATTCACAGTGATATCCGCTGGGATCTCGCTTTCCGCAGCATTAGCACCAGGTGCCAACATTAGAAGTCCAGCAAAGCCTGTGAGGCTCATGCTCATTAGTCCCGCTCCAAGAGCCGCTGCGCTCTTTCTTGAAATCTTTTTTTGCATTTCATTACCTTTCGAGTAATAGCGACTGGCTTATGCCGGTGGCTTCACTCTCAAGTGAAAGGGGTAAGGACGATCTGGCCAAACCAATCCGCTGTATTGCCCTAAAACTGAGGGGTTAGCCCGTACAAAGAGCAAAAAAGTGAGTTTTAGGGCTTGTCGAAACCTGGTGCTAGCCGAACAATTCAGGCAAGGTCTTAGCCCAACCAGACCTAACGTCATTCAGGGCTATTTCTGCAATGCCTTGGATGTGTAGTGATTCAGATTCTTTGTCGGTGACACCGATTCGCAAGACTGGAACACCTCTTGCCTCACAAAGACCCTGGAACTTCACGTCGTCTTCGCGACCCACGGTCACAATCACTCTTGCTTGGGATTCAGAGAAAAGTGCTG
>JAGYIH010000074.1 GCA_018402615.1 Aquiluna sp. | reverse complement strand
CGGGCTTACCGTTGAGAATGGTTCCGGTCACATCGAAGACCTTGCCCTTGGTAATGTCTCCAACCGGCACCGAGATAGGTGCACCGGTATCGGTAACAGATCCGCCACGAACCAGACCATCGGTGGGCTTCAATGCAATTGCTCGCACCAAGTCGTCTCCCAGGTGTTGGGCTACCTCAAGGGTCAGCGTGGTCTTCTCACCATTGAGATCAATCTCAGTGGTGAGTGCGTTATAAACGCCCGGAATTGCATCGTGTGGAAATTCGATGTCAACAACCGGTCCGGTCACGCGTGCGATACGGCCCTGTACTGCGGTCTTCGCTTCGGTCTTAGCCATTTTCTATCTCTTTCTTATTTGTCTTCGTTGGAGGAGCCGAGAGCATCTGCTCCACCCACAATTTCGGAAATTTGCTGGGTGATCTCTGCCTGACGAGCCTGGTTGGCCAATCTGGTGTAATTGGAAATTAGCTTTTCAGCGTTGTCTGTTGCCGACTTCATCGCCTTCTGGCGAGCAGCATGCTCGCTGGCAGCACTTTGAAGCATGGTGTTAAAGATTCGATTTTCGATATAAACCGGAAGCAATGCATCCAAGACTTCACTTACTTCGGGTTCAAATTCATAAAGTGGGAAGATTTCGGCATCATCGCTATCCTCGGCATCGACAATCTCCAGAGGAAGTAACCGAATAGTCTCTGGTTCCTGCACCATCATGGAAACAAATCGGTTACCAACCAACATAATTTCATCAACGCCGCCCTCTTCGTAGTCTCGGAGGAATAACTCGGTTACTTCCGCGGCAATTTCCCGCGCAGTCTCAAACGTTGGCAAATCAGTATCGCCGGTCCACTCCTTGATAAACGATTGCTTGCGGAACTTGAAATAGGCAACTGACTTGCGACCGACCAGGAAATAAACAATTTCTTTACTCTCGGATCGCAGCAACAGGTTCAGTTGCTCAACCTCTTTCAAAACACTTGATGAAAACGCCCCCGCCAGTCCACGATCTGAGGTAAAAATCACAACAGCGGTTCTCCTGATTTGCTCAGGCTGAGTGGTTAGCGGGTGTTTTTCGTCGGAGTAGGTTGCAACCGCACTCACCGCGCGTGTGACCGCACGGGTATAGGGGGTTGATGATGCGACTCTTTGCTGAGCCTTTTGGATACGCGAAGCAGAGATCAACTCCATAGCTCGAGTGATCTTCTTAGTGGTCTTCGCAGAGGAAATCCTCTGGCGGTAGACCCTTAGCTGCGCTCCCATTTTTCTCTCCTAATTCCTAGCGCTTGCCCTTGACGATTTTGGCCTGGTCAACTTCCTCGGCCTCCATTGCATCAACGGTCTCGGTGCTTGCCTTCACCAGTGGTTCACCGGTTGCCAGCTGGAACAACTTCTTGAAGTGGTTGATCTCTTTTTCAAGTTCGTTGATGGTGTCATCTTCGAGCTTTTCGGTTTCACCAATTGTGGTCAAAATCTTGGTGTTACGTCTTAGGTAGTCCAAGAACTCAGACTCGAAACGAAGTACATCCTGAACCGGAACCTCATCTAAGAAGCCACCGATACCGGCCCAAATTGAAACTGTTTGGTCTTCAACCGGGTAAGGCGAGTACTGAGGTTGCTTCAAAAGCTCCATCAATCTTGCACCCCGCTGCAACTGCCTGCGGCTTGCAGCATCCAGGTCACTGGCAAACATCGCAAAGGCTTCCAACGAGCGATACTGCGCAAGCTCCAGCTTCAAGGTTCCAGAAACTTTCTTAATTCCCTTTACCTGGGCAGCTCCACCAACTCGGCTAACCGAGATACCAACATCAATAGCAGGACGCTGGTTGGAGTTGAACAGGTCGGACTGCAAAAAGATCTGGCCGTCGGTGATTGAAATCACGTTGGTGGGGATGAAGGCAGAAACATCGTTTGCCTTGGTTTCGATGATTGGAAGTCCAGTCATCGAACCAGCACCCAGAGTGTCATTGAGCTTCGCACAGCGCTCGAGCAAACGAGAGTGCAGGTAGAAGACATCTCCCGGGAAAGCTTCCCTACCTGGCGGACGACGTAGTAGCAGCGAAACTGCTCGATACGCCTCAGCCTGCTTGGAAAGGTCATCGAAAATAATCAAAACGTGCTTGGAATCGTACATCCAGTGCTGACCGATAGCGCTTCCGGTAT
>JAGYIH010000073.1 GCA_018402615.1 Aquiluna sp. | reverse complement strand
AACAAAAGCTTCTTGCCGGGGTGTGCCCACAGAAACGAAAGATAGGCCCGCATGTTGGCAAGTTTTTGCCAGTGGTCTCCGGGCATCTTGGAAAACAGTGAACCCTTGCCGTGGACAACCTCGTCATGGCTAATCGGGAGCACAAACTTTTCGTCATAGGCATAGAGCATCGAGAAGGTGAGCTCGCCGTGGTGATATTTTCTGTGGACGGGTTCTTTTTGGATGTATTCCAAGGAGTCATGCATCCAACCCATGTTCCACTTAAAGCCAAAGCCCAAACCGCCACCATCGGTTGGAGCACTGACTCCCTGGAAGGCGGTTGACTCCTCGGCAATCATCATGACTCCGGGGTTGCGCTTATAAACGGTTGCGTTAGTCTCCTGTAGAAACGAGATCGCATCGAGGTTCTCTCGGCCGCCGTGAACATTCGGCAACCACTCACCATCTTCCCGGGAGTAGTCCAAATAGAGCATCGAAGCCACGGCGTCGACTCTCAGGCCATCGACGTGGAACTCCTCTACCCAGTAAAGGGCGTTCGCGACCAAAAAATTCTTCACTTCGGTGCGACCAAAGTTAAAAACATGTGTTCCCCAGTCGGGGTGATCTCCGCGTCTTGGGTCAGCGTCCTCGTAGAGCGCCTCGCCATCGTATTTGGCAAGGGCCCAGTCGTCCTTGGGGAAGTGAGCTGGAACCCAGTCCATGATCACTCCGATGCCATTTTGGTGCAGCTGGTCAATTAGGTAGCGAAGATCGTCCTCATTGCCAAAGCGTGAGGTTGGGGCGTAGTAGCCGGTGACCTGGTAGCCCCAGCTTCCACCAAAGGGATGTTCCGCCAGTGGCATGAACTCAACGTGGGTGAACCCGAGGTACTTCACGTGACCGACCAGGTCGCTCACCATCTCGCGATAGTTCTTTGGTCCGCGCCAGGATCCCAGGTGCAACTCGTAGGTGGTCATTGGCGATTTAAGGGCATTTTTCTTGGCCCTTTCGGTCATCCAGGTTTTGTCCTGCCACTGGTAGCTGGATTTGGTAATCACCGATGCCGTGGCGGGGGGGATCTCGAAGGCCCTGGCCATTGGGTCAATCTTGGTGATCCAGTTGCCGCTCTTGGTAAGAATCTGGAACTTATAAAGCGCACCGAGCTTTACGCCCGGGATGAATAGCTCCCATACCCCAGAGCCCCCCATTGAGCGCATCGCATACGCACGGCCATCCCAAGAATTGAAATCACCAACCACCCTCACCGCCTGGGCGTTTGGCGCCCAGAGCTTGAAGCTCACGCCCGAGGTCTCACCGAGAGTGTCTTTAGATTCAATCAGGTGAGCACCTAGGGCCTGCCACAGCTCCTCGTGTCTGCCCTCTGCAATGAGGTGAAGATCGAGATCGCCAAGTTTTGGCAGGTAGCGGTAGGGGTCATCAGATACCCAGTCCGGTGCGGAATCGTAGCTTGCGACCACTCGATAATCGCCGGGTGCTGCGCTACTGCCGGCCAATTCCCAAATCCCGTCATAGAGGTGAGTGAGCTCATGCTCACTCTCTTTGGTCTTTATGCTGACGCTTTTGGCAAATGGCCTAAGAACCCTGAGTACCCAGTCCTTGCCTAGTTGGTGAAAACCTAGAACCGAATGGGGGGAGTGGTGCCTACCCTCGGCAACTGCTTGGAGCGCTGAAGCCTCCGGGTTCATGCAATCACCTCGAATATGTGAGCTGGTTCGATGAAAGAGTCCAGTCTTACGTAGTTGTCCTTTCCCCACTCATAGCTCTTGCCAGTAATGAGGTCCTTGACCTTGAAACTGTCTGACAGATTGAGAGCCTCAAGATCTAAATGAACCATGGTTTGCCTGACTGATCGCGGATCAGTGTTGACAACCACGATGATGGTGTCGGCTTTGCCGACGCTGTTCTGCGAGAGGTGCTTTGAGTAGCACAAGATGCCATCGTCATCGGTTTGGTGAATGACGAGGTTTCTGAGCTGAGTCAGGGCCGGGTGGTCCTTACGAAGCTGGTTCAGCAGTGCGATTCTGGGAGCTAGGGAGTTGCCCTCGGCAAGTGCTTTGTCGAAATCGCGGAACTTGTATTCGTATTTCTCGTTGTCAATGTTCTCTTCAGCACCTGGCCTGGCAACCGATTCGTAGAGTTCAAAACCTGCATACATGCCCCAGCTGGAGCCTGCGGTTGCC
>JAGYIH010000072.1 GCA_018402615.1 Aquiluna sp. | reverse complement strand
GGCGCCACCGAGCTGGTCATCGAGTGAAACCACAAATGTCAATTCGGTTATTTCTTGAATCAGCGCCGGAGCGGTCTCGATGAGCTTGGTTCCCTCGGTGATCAAGGTTGGAACCATGGTCCAAACCAGTAAGGCTATGAAGGATAAGAGGCCAACTACCACCGCAAGGACCGCTAGCGGTCTTGGAAACTTACTGCGCTCGAGGGCGGAGACCAGTGGATCTAGCCCAAGGGCCAAGAAAATAGCGGCAAACACATAGGTCAGCACATTGGCCAGGGTGGTCAGCGCACCTCCCAGCAGAAGGGCGGTTAGGACTCCAAGTCCACCAAATAATCCGAGGGTGAAGGCATTGGTAAGTTTCATGTTTTGGGCTGCCATTTATGAACTCCTTACCTAGTCGAGTGATTTTCTCGAGGCCTCAACAACTTTTTCAAGGTGCTCTAGATATGAGCCTACGGTGCGCCGCTCAATTTCTAGCTTGGCAAGCTTGGCGTTTGCCACATCCAACTCCCTAGCTGCTTGAGTTTTTGCATCCGCAATTAGCTGCCTGGCCTCGGCCTCGGCAAGAGCGATGGTTTGCTCGGCCTGGAGATTGGCAGCGTCAGTGGTTTGTTTGTTGATTGAGCGAGCCGCAGACTCAATGGTCTCGGCCTCGAGCTGAGCCGCATTGGTTCTGGCAATCGCCGACTGGAGTTGGGTCTTGGCATCGTCAAGATACTTTTGGGTCTGATGAACCGCTTCCTGGTGCTTACGCAGGTATTCCTCTTCGGCCTCGGATCTTCTGGCGGTGAGCTCTAGCTCTAGATCGATTCTCGCTTGATCGCCAATCAGTAGCGCTGCTTTCTCGGTGTCAATCTCACGAACCATTTCCTTTTGGAGAAGAAGTTTCTTCTCCGATAGGTCTCTTTCAACCATTGCCTTTAGACTCTCGGTCTGACGCTTGGTGTCGGCTCGGAGCTTGGCAACCTCGGTTGCAATCTCGCCACGAATGGCTCCGGATTCCCGGGTAGCTTCCTCAATCAGTCGATTACCTTCGTTTCGCGCCCTTTCAAGAATCTCATTTGCTTCACCTCGGGCGGAGTTTATGGTGCGCTCGACGCGTCTGTCCGCCTCGGCAACTAAAGAGTCGTAGTAGTCCTTAGCTTCATTTTTTCTGGTCTCGACTTCTTCGTTGATGCTTCCAAGAATGCGGCTTTTTTCACTCTCGGCGTGGGCCAGCAACCTGGTGGCCTGGTCCTCTGCGGAGGCAAGAATAATTGCCGCCTGATTGCCCAATCCGGCATATGTGGGGGACTGAACTTCTTCGAGTTTGGCGGAAAGCTCTTCAATTTGAAGTTTTGCTTGCTTGAGCTCGTCGGCCAGCTGTGCATTCTGGGTTGAGAGCCTAAGGACATCCCGATTTAGGTCTAAAAAGGCGTCATTGACGGCTGTTTTGGAGTAGCCGCGCAGAGCAGTCGGGAACGAGTTATCTTCGCCTGACAAATCGGGCCTCCTGCAGCTTTTTACGTAGAATGGGTGGGGCGCTTAGGCCCGACTCACAAGTTTAGCTGGAATGGATAATCATGCGCTTTTTGCTGGCAGCCCTGCTGTTTATCCTCGCTATTTCGCTACTTTTGCTGGGGGTAGCCCAGCGGACCATTTGGGCAGCCCCGGATAATTTCTCCGTAAATCTCTCCATTTCGAGCGAGCACCCCTACGTGGTTCTTCCAGCCCAGGAGCTGGCCCTGATACCGGGAGACCCCATTGTGAGCTCATTTGGTGGCGAGCAGGTCTTTATTGCGGTGGGCCGAGAAAGTGACGTTAACGCCTGGATTGGCCTTGCCAGTCACTACCGGTCCGTCACCTCCGACGACGGGTTAGCTCTGGGGGTTAGAGAGGTGGTTGGAACAAGCGATTTTGCTAACCCGGCCGGTTCTGATCTTTGGGTGAGTGAAACCCTGAGCGAGGGTTTTGCCGAGGTTCAGGTGCCAACCGGTGAGAAGCTTGCGGTCCTGATTGCCAATGATGGCTTCGAGGCAGCACCCAACCGAGTTCGCATCTCGTGGCCAATTGCAAGCTCGACTGTTATCTCAGATGTGTTCTTAGCGGTCGGCTCCGGGTTTTTGTTGGCCGCAATTGTTTTGAACCTGCTGGCACTTCGCAAGATGCTAATCAATCGAGGCCCAAGGCGGAAGCTCCCGAAGGCACCT
>JAGYIH010000071.1 GCA_018402615.1 Aquiluna sp. | reverse complement strand
CTTAGTGAATCCTTCCAGGGCAAAAACTACAGCCGAACCTTGAGAGAAACCGGATCCGGACACAACATCAAGGTCCACCTTTACATTGACAGCGAGTTCTTGAGAACGGATGAGCTAACTACCAAGTAGCTGACCTCAAAAGGAACTTGACAGCCGCCTTGAACGGTTGAGTGCAAATTTATTGGGTGCATGAAGGGTGTAAGCGAGGATTCAAAATAATCAAAACCACTTACTTCTTGGGAAAACGGGCCTCTCACTAACTGAAACTTAGTTGCGTGTTTTCTGGGTTCAAGTCCCAGGGGGTGCACCAAGGAAACAAAACCAAGGAGATCTCAGCTTCTTCAATTGTTGAGGCGATAGAGAACCTTCCTTGGCTGTGGTTTACTCAAGTTCATGACCACCTACCTACCGCAACGCATTCTTGCTTTGGCGAGCTTCGGATTTGTGTTGGCCATGAACGCGGTGGCCACTGCACTGCCACTGAGTGGACTTTCGGTTGGTGAAGTCTCTCGGCGTTACGACACCTTGTTTGCACCGATAGATTTCACCTTCGGAATCTGGGGTTTGATCTACCTCGGGCTAACTGTCTACAGCTTCACTCAGTTGGCTGCTGTGACTCCGGTTATCAAGTCCATTACACCCTGGTTTATAGGCGCGAACCTACTGAACGGTTCTTGGATCATCGCCTGGCGTCTCGAGCTTCTTGGGCTCTCGGCGCTAATTCTTGCTTTGCTGCTTTTTTGCCTTTTTAGAATCAACCAGGTAACCACGGCTAAGCGCACGGACCTGGCCAGCACCCTCTCGGTTCGAATCCCATTTGCCATCTACTTTGGCTGGGTAACAGTTGCAACCATCGCCAACATTTCTTCGCTATTGGTGCAGCAGGGATTTGGGGATGGCTTTGGCTTATCGGCGCAAGGCTGGACCGTGATGATCTTGGTTGTTGCGGTGCTTATTGGCTCCGCCACCGCGCTGGTAAATGCCTCGCCAGCATATTCCCTGGTGTTGGTTTGGGCGTTTTGGGGAATCTACTCTCGCCACATGGCTGAGTCTGAATGGAATCAGCAATACCCAGGCGTGATTCTTGCGGTTCAGATTCTTCTTCCAGTGCTGGTGCTGGTCAGCATCGGAGCTTTGGTCAGGTGGTCGAGGCAGCCGGTTTACTCAGAGGCTTAGATGCCAATTTTGTTGGGGCACCTATTGGGCACGATAGCCACCCGGACAGCGGGTGCAGGGGTCCTTGGCCGGGCTAGCTGTTCTACTCATCTTCGATTGTTAGGGTTTTGCCCTGCTGGCCGAAACTCTAAGCGACCGCTTCAATTGCAGGTTCTAGCTAAGGAAGCATTCTCAACAGGTTACCAAGCCCAATAAGCCCGATGACGGCAAGGATGATTGTGGTGGTGAAATTTCCATCCCCCGCCTCAAGCTCTCTTTCAAATGCCGGGCCGATCAAAATTCCAGAGACCAGTAGGAAAATCCAGTACCAAGCTTTCTTGAGTCCGGTCACAAAATTAAAAATCAGCATCCAGAGCCTGAACATAATTACTAAAACCCGCGCCTGTGGGTTGCTGTGAGAGGCGCAGCATCGACCTGGAACATAACCAAGGCTTGCACCACCCCTCGTATCTCAGCCTCGCAACTAAGTAAGTACCCCTGGATTGCCTGCGCTAGACACCCATGGTTCCAAGCACGATTACCCAGCCAAGTACTGACTTTGAAACCAGGCTAAGGACGATGTAGGCCTTCTCGCCATATGGGTAGTCCTTCCACTTTCCAACCTTCTTGTACTGCAAGAACATGTTGATGGCGAAGGTGTTGAAGAAGATAAAGGTCAAAAGGAAGCCAAACTGCGCATAAACCGGGATGGCGTCTGCAATGTTGTTGGTGGAGACCCAGAAGTAAAGCCCTCCCATGATCCACGGCACGATTCCGGCTACTACCCCGATGTTGAAGGGCAACCAGCTCACCTTGTCGGTTAGCTGGTTGTACTTCTCCATAACTAGACCCATCAGGTTCATGATGAAGTTCAGCGTGAAGATGAACACGATTGCGGAAATCTCGATTAGGCCACCAAGCATCAACAGCACAACCAGCATCAGCGAAGAGCTAATTGAGTACTCCCACCAGCGCGGTGGGTTGATGCCCTTGGCAATGTTTTGCTCATAGCGCTGGATGTAGAACGGGGCAGAGATTAGTAGGTGGGCGATT
>JAGYIH010000070.1 GCA_018402615.1 Aquiluna sp. | reverse complement strand
ATCAGGTACGCCAAAAGGTATGGCAGAAGGTGTGCCACTGCGTAGGAGGAAACCATGCCCTCCCAGCGTAGATACAGTTTCATCCCAAAGCGTGCTGGGAAGTTAGTCCGCAAAGGGAGGACCTGGCGCGTACTACATGCGCTTTGCTTGCATACATCGCCCTACGGGATCTGCTACCCCAATCAAAGCACGATGGCTGAGATCATTGATATGAGTCAGCCAGACATATCCAGAGCCATCCGTGAACTCTATGAGCTTGGGTTACTGCGCTACCTGTTACCCAAGGGCAGAAAACTTCCCAACGCCTATGCCAAAGGGAATCGGTATCAAATTCTGTATGAGGAAGACGAACCCCTGCCTTCGGGTAAAGAGCAAGAAGTCGGACCAGGTCATCGACCAGGGAGATTCCGATGACCCGAGCCATGTCTAAGAAGGGGTTTCAGGGGAAACGGTGTGCAATCACAAGCACGCACGGTCGGCAGAAGCCGTGGCAGATCCCTCAAGAAAATCGTTGCAATCGCCTATTGCCGAACAAGCATTCCGCATTGTTGGAGGGCCTACTGGGTGGTAATGAGGCCGCCCAGCAGTTGAACCCCCTGTATTTACTGGCTTTCACTGAATATGACGGCGGATACAAGCTCCGCCTTCGATCGGTTGATCCAATGCCCAGCCAGAGCGCATACCCATGCCCCCCGCCCCCTGCGCTGTATAGGGGGTTCTATCGCAAAAAATTTTTAAATCTTCAGCCAAAACAGGAGACACCCCCATGACTGAAACAGAGGCTCATATCGAGCGCTTGACCAACGAGATCGACAGAATACAAACCGACATGGCAGCCATTTCAAAGTTGGCTTCCGCAAATGACCTTAATGGATCTGGCGATCCTTTGGTTGCGGCTAGAAAGCTCTTGGAGCATCGAGAGCTGCTAAAGCTAAAGCGGATCACCCTGTCTCGAGCGAGGCAACAAGTGGAAGTTGAGCGCTCACTTGCGACCCAGGCGCAGCGTAACGCAGATCGAGACCGAATATGTGAGATCACTGATCAGCTCGAAAGCGAAGCCAAGAAGATGATGACTACGATCAAAAAGCTCGGAAGACACTTTGAAGTAATCACCGACAGCGAACGGCAAATAAAAGCTCTCGGGGTCAGTGCAACTGACTGGCCTAACAAGACCTTTCAACACTATAAGCCCGGTGACTCTGTATACCGCTTTCTAGTTAATGCACTTACTACCGAGCTTCAGCTTTCAAACTACCCCATCAACGGATGGCCACCCCAGTACAAGGCATCACAACTCGCAGATCCAACCGAAGCATTTAAAGACTACCTTTATCAACGCGAGGAATGGCTGTGCCGCACTGAAACTGATGAGCGGGAGGTGATCCATGTTTCGTGACATTGCATTGGCCGAGCGGCCGTTAGAGGAGCTTGTAAGGTTCGCGCTTCTCAACAAGGGTGCAGAGCCAAGACCGGAGGCCGTTAATCGTTATGTTCAGATGCTTGATACGGCCATTCGCATGGATGACGGGGAGAAGTTTGAAAGTGACATGGCGAACTACATCGGGTCTCTGTCAGGACGGTCTAGATTTGAAGCGCTTGTATCAGAACTCGGTGCTGCGCTTGGCGCGGCCCCAGCCGAGATCGATCAGTTTTTAACCGTGACCGATGCAGTTACTGCTGTCCTTGATGGCCAGAGTGTCGAGCGAGTTGAAGCAGGATTAGCGAAGCAGCTAGGCGAAGACACCCCACAGTTTGACGATGGCAGTCCCTACGCTCACTTGGATCCAGAGACGGCTGAGCTCAAACGGTTGCAAGATGAAGCTAATCGAGCGCCAGATCCGAACAAACCGGAACCCAATCATATAGACGCAAACGCACTACTTGATTATGGAGTGGAAAAATAAATTGTGAGCAAATTTAAACTTGGACATATTTACCGTCGCAAAGGATTTTACTACCTAGCTGGAGCCACTAGAGCGATCGACGACACATTTATCCCGCATGTGGATGTCACTGGCGTGTGCTCCGATTGTGGGCGCCTATACAGCTTCTACGTCGCCGAGAGTACTTTCGGAAAGTCACATCAACGACGACGTTGCGACGGATGCAGGCATCCTGGGCGGAGAGCCCAGCCGTGGCCTGATTCTGAACAGCTGCTGAAGAAACGCTGTCAGTTGTCGGCAAAGCCTAAACTGAAAACGACCCCCGGGGCGGGCAATGGATAGGGGGAATCCCT
>JAGYIH010000007.1 GCA_018402615.1 Aquiluna sp. | reverse complement strand
CACTCGGCCCGCATACTCGCCCTCTAGGTCATAGACCGGAAGGCGAAGAAATGTGATCTTGTCTAGGTCAACATCGTTGACTTCCCGAGCCATGCCAAACAGCACGCCAATGTCTGTCAGCGAGCGGGATAGGGTCATGTTCTCAAGAGCTGAGGTGGCAAGCCTAAAAAGGGTAAAGGGGTTGGTGAGAGCACCCTCGTCCCGAAGCTTTCGAACCATCGAGGTCAGAAACACCTGCTGGTTTGAAATTCGAGACAGGTCCGAGCCGTCGCCAACGCCGTATCTGGTCCGCAAAAAGGCCAGCGCCTGCTCGCCCTCAATGGTGTGGGTGCCGGCATCTAGGTAGAGCATGGCCTTGGGGTCATTGATTGGCTCCGAGACACAAACCTCAACCCCACCAATTGCCTCGCTCATTGCAATTACGCCCTTGAAGTCAACGACCCCTAGGTATGGGATCTTTAGACCGGTTAGCGCTTGGACTGCAAGCAGGGTGCAGGCTGGTCCGCCATAGTTCATGGTGGAGTTGATCTGAACAAACTCCTTGGGCGCGAATATGTCATCGGAGTCTGGGTCAGGGCAGGCTGGAACCGACACCATCAGGTCACGCGGGATGCTCATGGCGACAGCGTTTTTTCTGTCCTCGGCGATGTGAATCAAAATGATTACGTCTGCCAGGTTGGTGCCAACTTGACCAAAGCTTGGATTTCCCTGATCTTCCCTGGTGTCAGAGCCAATGAGAAGCACGCTGATTGGGCCATTGATCTGAGCCGCGGTTGGTGGAGCAAAGGTTTCACCATCGGTTGTGAAGACATCAATGCCGGCGGCGGAGAGCTGCGTGCTGACATAGACGTAGCCACCTCCAAGGGTGCCTATGACCATGGCAAAGACGGTGACGACAGAAATTAGCAATACGCGAAGCCAACCCCGGCGCTTTGGCTTGGGCTCATTCTCAAAAATAAACTGGGTTTCAGACACTGGCTTCTTCTAAGTAAATAAACTTTCAATCATGTCCGACATTACTCCTGCATCCCGCTTAGCCAAGAGATTTCCCAGCAACTTTATAGTTGGGGCCGCTACCGCCTCCTGGCAGGTGGAAGGCGACTCAAAAAACCGTGGCTCGAGTATCTGGGATGACTTTGCAAATGTCCCTGGAAACATCAGCGACGGAACCAAGGCTGACCCCGCCTGCGACCACGTCAACAGGCTCGAGGAAGACCTGGATAACCTGGCTTGGCTTGGGGTTGACGCCTACCGCTTCTCGGTCTCCTGGCCCAGGGTCATGCCAGGGGGCAAGACCAAGAGCGCTGCTGGTCTGGACTTCTATGAGCGCCTGGTGGATGGCCTAAGAGCTAGAAACATCAAGCCAGTACTCACGCTCTACCACTGGGATCTACCCTCTGAACTTCAAGCTATCGGTGGCTGGAACAACCCGGACATCCACAACTACTTTGCCGACTACACCGAAGTAGTGGCCTCAAGACTCGGGGACAAGGTTGAGATGTGGGCAACGCTAAATGAGCCCTGGGTATCTGCCTACCTTGGCTACACGACCAAGATCCACGCACCAGGACTGGGAGATGCCGCAAAAGGCTTCGAGGCTGCCTACCGACTAATGACCGCTCACGCCTCTGGTCTTGAAGTCTTGCGCTCACATGGCCTTACAAACCTCGGCACTGTTCTAAACCTCACCACCGCAATTGCCGATGAGCCAGAGGTTGAGCACATTGCCGACTATGTCGACCTATTGCAAAACCGCTTCTGGTTGGACTTGCTTGCAGGCAGGCCGCTTGAGCAAAAGCTTTTTGACAACACCAAGCACATCACCGACTGGGCATTCCTAGAGGAAGACCAGCTAAAGAAGATCGCTGCGCCTATTGATTGGCTTGGCATCAACTACTACACCCCGTTTAGAGTCATTGCCGCATCTGAGCAGGCCAAGCAGGCTGTTGGTCAGGACTTTTCACTCTTCCCTGGAACTCCGACCGGCGCTGCCATGAACCCCCACGAGCCAAGAACTGAAATGGGCTGGGAGATTCACGCGCCTTCAATGACAATGACCCTGAAGGCAACAGCAGAGCGCTTGCCTGGTATTCCTTTATATGTGACTGAAAACGGTGGCGCCTTTGACGACAAGCTTGTTGCTGGCGAAGTCAAAGACGCTGGACGCGTCGACTACTACCTAAACCACATCAGCGCTTCCCTGGACGCAATGGATCAGGGCGTTGATCTGCGAGGTTACTTTGCCTGGTCACTCATGGACAACATCGAGTGGGCAGAGGGGCTAGCAAAGCGCTTTGGCATCTTCTACGTTGATCACGTGACCCAGGTTAGAACCCCGAAGGACAGCGCGAAGCTGATCAAGGAACTAACAAGCCTTAGGTCTTAGCCCTTTACCGAGCCTGCTAGAAGCCCTCTAACGAAGTACTTCTGCAGCGCAAAGAACACGATCAGCGGCACGATCATCGAGATAAACGCACCCGCGGTCAAGACCTCCCAGCCCGAACCTCTGGTTCAACCATCTCCACCAGAACGAACTGTCAGCGGAGCAATCTCGCACGCCACCACCAAGAGTGAGGCCGACAAACGGAATCATTCCAAACCCAGAGGAACTGGAAGATTGCAAAGGATGCAATTGCTGGGAGCGATAGCGGGAAGATGATCTTGCGGAACAGCATGAACCAACCGGCACCATCGACCCTGGCTGCTTCCACAAGCTCGCGAGGGATCTGCCTCAGGAAGTTGTGCAGCAAGAAGATTGCCAGTGGCAAACCAAAGATCGTATGGGCAATCCAAATCGGTATGTAGCTGCCGGTTATCCCCAGATCTGGCAGTACCTGAACACCTGCAATCTCACTGCGAGCAAATAGCTGCAGCAGTGGGATCAGGGTTAGCTGCAGCGGAATTACCTGCAGGGCGAAGATCGAGAAGAAGATAAAGTCGCGACCCTTGAACTCGAACCAGGCCAGAGCGTAAGCGGCAAATACTGCAATCGTGAGCGGGAAGATCGCTGCCGGAATCGTAATGGCAAAGCTATTGAAGAAGTACTGGCTCAGCGGCGGGGTGACGTTGTTGCCCTGCAACAAAACGCTCTGGTAATTCTCACCGGTTGCGTTTGGGCTGGTAAAGAAGGTCCACCAGCCAGAGGTCACGATGTCGGACTTCGGACGAATCGAAGTCACCAGCAATCCAAATGTCGGGATGGTCCAGACCAGTGCGATCACGATTGCAAAGAATGAGGCCAGTGGGGAACTGAACGCGTCCTTCATCTTCTTGCGACCCTTGATCAGTTTCAGGCCGCTTGGTTTTGGGGCTAAGGCAGTCATTAGCGTTCCGTTCTCTCGCGGCGAAGTTGTCGAATGTTGTACATGACGATCGGGATCACGCCGATGAACAACAAAATTGCCAGCGCACTACCGGTTCCGTAGTTTCTTTGCTGGAAGGCCTGGTTAAACATCTCGTTTGCGATCACGTTGGTCTGGAAGTTTCCACCGGTCATGGTGCGGACGATATCGAACACCTTCAGGGTTCCAATCAGCACGGTGGTTACAACTACAACAATCGTGGCCCTAATCATGGGGACCGTGATCTGACTAAAGCGCCGCCACTGGCTGGCACCGTCCAACATTGACGCCTCAACGATTTCGTCCGGGATGTTCTTCATGGCAGCACCAAGCACAACCATGGCAAAACCGGTCTGAATCCAGACCATTACTGTAATGAGCAAGAAGGTGTTCATTGGCGCTTCGAGTAGCCAGTTTGGTGGGTCTTCAACCCCCAGGCCCTTGGCTATTGCGCTCATCAAACCGATGTCTTCTTTTTTGAGATTCGGCTCGTATTGATAAACAAATCGCCAAATGATCGACGCACCAACAAAGGAGATGGCCATCGGCATGAAGATGAGGGACTTCACCCAGGAACCATATTTCATGCGGTCGGTCAAAAACGCGATGGCCAAACCGATTGAAGTTGAAAACAGTGGCACCGCAAGAGTCCATATAAGAGTGTTGCGAAGCACTATCAAAATCTCAGGGCGAGTGAAGGCCCAAATGTAGTTATCTAGCCCGATGAAGTTCTCACCGCGTGCGTCCATGAAGGACAAGAAAAGGGTTCGCAGGGCTGGGTATATGAGACCAATAGTGAGAAGAATTAAAGCCGGGACCAAGAACACCAGGTACTTGATCCACTCTTGAGCTTTTACGTTTGCCCTCTCGCCGAGAACAAACATTAGGAAAATTACGGCCGCGAAGGTCAGCAGCCCAAAGATGGTGATGGTCAGGTTGGGGGCAATAATCTCCCAGCCCGTTGCACGATTTGTTAGAAAGCCAGTAAGCACTTGTCGGCCCTTCCCCGAGTTAGCAGAACTTGAGGGGCTCGTTTCCGAGCCCCTCAAGCTGATGCATCTAGCTAGACCAGATTAGTCTTTGGGCCAGGATGCCTGAATGGCATCCAGAACGGCCTGGCTTGACTTGCCCTCGGCAAACCAAGCGGTCATCTCGGTCCAGAAGGTACCTGCACCAACAGCTCCTGGCATCAAGTCTGATGCGTCGAAGCGGAAGGTTGAGGCATTCTGAAGGATCTCAACTGCAACACGGTTTACTGGGTCAGCAACGCTCTCTGGCAATAGGCCAAGGTGCGCAGAGAACCAGCTACCGCCGTCGGCAGCCTTACGGTTGTTCCACTCAGCAGTGGTCAGGTAGTGCTGGACTGCCTGAACCTGAGGAGCGTCAGAGAAAGCACCGACGAACTCGCCACCACCAAGGGCTGGGCGGCTGTCAGCGGATACACCTGGGAAGTAGAAGGTGGTAATTCCACCCACCTCAACATCGGTGTCCTCTGGGGTAACAATCTGAGCGCCGAAGTCAGCGGCCAAGATTCCACCAATGAATGATGCCTGGCGGTGCATTGCACAGCTGCCATCAGCCAGTCCACCACCAGCGGTAGCCAGGCAAGAGGTGGTAGCCCAATATACAGACGTTTCCGACAGTCAGGGTTACGTAGGATCTTGTCTGCCTCGTTGATTACCTCAAGAACCTCAGGTGAGTTGAAGGCTAGGTCGTTGGATACCCAACGGTCATGAGTCTCTGCAGACTGGAAGCCGGCATTAGGTCTTCCATCCAGTCGGTAGCTGCCCAACCAGTTTGCAACACCAGCGGACTCAACACCAACACACCATGGCTGGCTAGTGCCAGCTGCTGCGACTTGGTGTCCGGAAAGTGCCAATAGCTCTGCCCAGGTGGTTGGGATGTCCCAGCCGTTGTCAGCAAAGGTCTTTAGTGAGTACCAGACAAAGGACTTCACGTTTGCACCAAGTGGTGCTGCGTAGAAGGTGCCGTCAACGGTGCCGTAGTTCTTCCAGTCAGCGGTGTGGTTTCACGTCCACGGAGTCAGAAACTGCCTGAGGAGCTGGAACCATGCAGGAAGCCGGTTGCAACCATGTCTGCAAGCAGACCTGGCACTGTGGGGAAGATAGCTGGGTCTGGGCAGATTGCCACCCTCGGCACGAACCTGAATCTAGGTCTCAAAGTGCTTGGGATCCGTTTCCAGTTGATGAGGATGCCGGTTACTCTTCGAACTCAGCGAATGACTCGATGAATAGTGATGCTGGGTCAATGATTGTGGTGCTAGATCTCACCTCGGTGCCCTCGCTGCCAGGTAATCTGCGTAGAATTCGCAGCCCTCTCAGTGTCGCTTCCGGTTGAAGTACTGCCGGAAGTTGAACCACTAATTAGTTTCCTCGGCTGTGGTTGCACAGCCAGCTACATTTCACCGTTGCGCAGTCGCGGTTGCGCCCAGCAACAAAACGACGACGTAGTGTTGACATTGTTGTCCTTTCAAATGTTTCGTGAATTCTCTGAACCTCGAAAATGAGGCCATTCAGAACTCCAGCGGGATGCGGTTTGGAATTAAATTGAAAGCGCACATTCGGATAACGATACGGGGAAATGTTATGGTGTGGATTTTTACAATTTTTCCAGCGCACCTAGAACGGCCATAAAAGACGTGGAAAGTGTCAAATTCAATAGCGGAGGCCGTGGGATTCGAACCACGAGACATTGCTGTCCACTGGTTTTCAAGACCAGCTCATCGACCCGCTCAGACGACCTCCGCATAGGAGTTTAGTGGTTATTGAAAAAACTCAAGGCCCTCTAAAGACGAGCACCTACTACCGTCTTGATCTACCGATGCGGTCACAGATGAAGCATTCATTTTTGCACCTCTTCTGGGGCCTGGCCCATTGCAAAGGCATTATTGGCCTCCCAAGGACCTTGCCCAGTGAAACATCTCAATGTCATTCCGACCATCTCCCATGACTAGAACCCGATTACCTGCAAACCCATGCCTTGCACCTTTCCAGGCCATTGGCCCTGTCAATCCCTTTGGGAGCAGTGTCCAACCATGCGGTGCAACCAATTGCGTAGGAAACCGATTGCAAACCAACCGCTTCCTGGCTTCAGAACTGGTCAACGTCGTGATCTGGTGACAACACCACCACCCAGCTTACCGGATGATGCAAAGTTCCTCCGGCAGGTCTCCGTTATTGCTCACCAAGTGCATAGCTTGGGAAGGGCTTGTAAGCGGCAGCCGCCATCCACAGCCCTCAACCGCAAAGTGAGCGTTTGGCAGCTTCAATAAGCTGCTGTAAAACCTCGCCTGGGTCAAAGCTCTGCACGTCAAATAATTCAAAGCCCTTTGGGTGTTCGCGGTCACATGATCGTGACCGCTCCGTTAAGAACAAACCGCATGTGATTTATCAATTTCGAGCTGGTGGATTACGAGTAGGCGTAGCTGCTGCCCGACCGGTAGCAATGAAAACCCTCATGCCCAAAGGAGCGCACCCGTTGCACCTGATCCAAAACCGCATCGGACAAGACGCCATCGTCATGCGCAGGGTGCCATCAATGTCTAAGCCAATGGTGGCGCTCGTCCGATTATCTCTAAGCGGTGTCCGCTCGGCACCTCGAGTATGGCCTAAGTGCCTTTGGAATCAACACGCTGCCATCGGCCTGCTGGTGATTCTCAGAATCGCAACCAGCCAGCGGGTGGTTGCCGGGATTCCGTTCAGGGTCGCGGCAGTCTTTGGCTTACGTTTTCATCGCGATGGCAGGTGTTTAGTCTTCTGGCCTGGTAAGTGGTGCAGTTTGAGGTTGAAGTTAGTTCGCGGTAGCGCTCTTGAATGGAACCCAGGCCTCAACGTCGTACTTCTTGGCGGCAGAGGAACGGGTCCCCCGAACCGCAACGTCAATCACCCGATGGAAGTTCACAGGCCTGCAGCATCTGTCCTGCCAACCAGTAGTCGCTCGTGCTCGGCCCCAGGCATCCTCTGGCCTGCAGTAGCTAAACATCTCAAGCTTGTTGAACTGGTGCACTCACAATATCCCTGTTACATCCTTGCCGTAGCTTCCGGCCTCCCGGCAGTAACCCAGATGGACCAACCGGCGTATCTCTTTGGTGTATCCAAGAATCCAGAATTTCTTCGCTGTGATAACCGGCCAGGGCAACCTCGCTGGTGCCGGTCAAATACAGATCGTCTGCTGGAAGGTAGTAAATCTCTGCAGTGCTCGCCTTAAGAACCGTGCCCTGCATAATCGATGGCTTTACCAAGGTTGGGGTAATCAGTGCCGTGAAGCCAGCCTTTGGGAAACGGTCTAGGGCCATCTGCATCAGAACCCAAGCTCAAGCCTTGCGCCATTCCCTTCAAAAGTAGAACCTGGGCCACGAAATCTTGACCCCGCGCTCAATGTCCGTCACATCTGGGTCCACACCCAATTGAAGCGTAGTCGCGGGGACAAAGTCAAACTGGCGGACGGCCTCTGAGCAAAATGAAGTCGTCTTCGCCACCCTGGCTGGAACGCCGTCAATGATTACGTTTTCAATCTTGTTTAGAACCAGCATCAGCTCGGTGTCGGCTTGGTTGGCACTGGCCTCAGGGTCTTTACATCCCGCGGCCATCTGGTGACCCTTGGCAATTAGCGCTGCTTTTTCTTCCTTGGGAGCTGCGGCAACTAACTTGCCCGTGGGCATTTTTGTTTTGCGCTCGCAAAGTTTCGTATTCAAAAGCGCAGCACGCTTTTGAATGCGAGGTGATTGCAAAGGTCGACCAGCCCTTCGTCCTTACCCCTGGCAGCCTGCAGGCCGCACCAGATCGGGGTTCTCACGGTAAATTCAGGTCAATCACGGGCTAAAGCCTACCTTTAGCAATGCCGTTAGGCTCTCAGGGTGATGCAGTTAAGCTGTTTATAACCCGGAGAAGATCTCTGAGCTAAAGCTAAAAAAGCTTTACAGCAAGTAACCAGCCAAGAAATTTTTCTTTTCCCTACCGATGCTCAATCCGGTGGCTATGACGCCGGCATCCAAGCGCTCGAGCTTGGCATGGACCGAATCGTGGTTGCAGGAGGCGATGGCACGCTGCGCGCTGTTGTCGAAGCGGTTGCAAAAAGCGATGTCGTGATTGGCATCCTGCCAATTGGGACCGGGAATATTCTCGCTCGCAATCTAAAGCTGCCGGTGAACAACCTGGAGACAGCCGCTATCAGATCACTATCCAAGCCAGAATTCGCAATTGACCTTGGAGTTGCCAAGGTTTTTGACGTATTTGGCCAGACCTACGAGTTTTACTTCACCGGCATGGCAGGGCTTGGCATGGATGCCAAGTTGATGGCCTCAACCAACAGCAAGCGCAAAAAGCAGATTGGTTGGATCGCCTACCTCGAAGCAAGCCTGAAGTTTCTACCGCTCAAGTTCGAGCGCTTCGAGGTGGTGGTTGATCAGGCCTCCCCTAGAACCCTGAAGAGCTACTCGCTCCTGGTTGGAAATGCTGGTTGGTTGCCGGGGCAAATCTCGATGATGCCAGATGCCAGGCTTGATGATTCAAGACTGGATATGGCTGCAATTGGACCGCGCAAGGTATGGAACTGGGTCGATTTCATAAACCGCGTCACGTGGCAGAACTTTGTGGTGAAGCCACTAGCGCTTGGTAGGAAGTGGCTTGATGCAACTGCCAATGTGAAGACCCTGGAGCACTTCAACGGCGCCAGAATCTCAATCACCCCAAAGAGCCCGGCGCTAATGCAGCTCGATGGTGACCCGATGTTTGAGGTCACTCACGCGGAGTTCACGGTGATCCCGAAGGGTTTGCGAATCTCTATCTAGCCGCGCAAGCCCTCGAGCCAGTCCTTAGCGGACTGATAGTCCGAGTTTTCATTATTGCCAAGGTGAACCGACTCACTTCTATCGGCCCTGGGGTAGGAACCTAGGAAGATCACCTTTGGACTAAACCGGTGCAGCCCCATCAGAGCCTCTGCAATTGCCTCGTCCTCGACGTGACCCTGCGCATCAATGTTGAACCGGTAACGCCCGAAGCGATCGCCAACCGGTCTTGACTCAATCCGAGAGAGATTTACGCCTCTAGCCGCAAACTGCTCGAGCATCTCCAACAGTCCACCGGGCTTATCTCCGGGTAGTTCAACCACGACGCTGGTCTTGTCGTATCCGGTCTTGGAGGCAGACTTGCCGCTTCTACCAACCTCAATAAACCTGGTCTGAGCCTCTTTGTTTTCACCAATATCTGTTGCCAGAATCTCTAACCCATAGAGCGCTGCGGCTGCGGTTGCAGCAATGGCCGCATCGGCAACCGCTCCTGCGGCAAGCGCCTTGGCAGCCGCCGCTGTCGAAGCGGCAGGGATGTGAGAGTGCTCACTAAGGTTTTGCTCCAGCCACTTGCGCGACTGTGCGTAGGCGACGGGGTGTGTGAGCACGTCCTTAATTTCTGCAAGCTTGCTACCAGCCTTGGCCATAAGGTCGAAGCGGACTGGAACCAGGCATTCGCCATAGATCTGGATACCGGATATCTGCGCCAAGGCATCGGAGGTTGCGGAGACGCCACCCTCGATTGAGTTCTCAATGGGAATCACCGCGCGATCTGCTGAGCTCTCTAAAACGGCGTCTAGCGCGTCGGTTACCGATGCAACTGGAATCAGTTGGGCCTTGTCCGCATGCGGAAGTTGTCCGGCAGCCATTTCAGTGAAGGTTCCGGCCGGACCCAGGTAAGCGATGCGAAGTGCCACAGACATGCATACAGATTAGGGCAGGCACACAATTCCAGTTAGGAATACGATGCCTTTATGAATAAACGCGGCGATGTTCAAAGACTCAGGGGAGTGCTCAGACTTGGAGCACTGGTTTTCGCAGTCAGCGCTGCGGTGCTGATTGCTGCCCCGCGACTGTTCACAGACTTGCTTGGCTTAGCGGGCAACCAAAACCTAGATTGGGCCATGCAGATGATTGGTGTTGGATTGGTAGCTCTTGCCGGAAACATGTTCGTGGTTTCCCTAAAGGCAACGGATGCCGGAGTGCTTTGGGGTGCGCGGGTGATGCTCATAAGCGCCTTTGGACTTGGAGTACTGACGCTATTTATCCCAACCGGTGTGAATTGGTTCGTAATTCTTTATGCTCTGATTGGGTTTGGCTTTAGCGCTGCATACGCTCTCTTACTTATCAAAAGAAACCCAAGGGCCTAAGCCGTGGTTCACTCCCGTGCTGGCCAGCAAGCGTTGGCCAAAGACCTAATTGACATTTCGGCCCTAACGGCCGCCTACTTTGACCTAAAGCCCGATGCGAACTTGCCAGAACAAAAAGTTGCCTTTGGCACAAGTGGTCACCGCGGCAGCTCCTTCAGTACCTCCTTTAATGAAAACCACATTCTCGCCATCACCCAGGCCATAGTTGAATACCGAGCTATTCAGGGCTACGGGGGACCTATCTATATCGGTCGTGACACCCACTCCCTGAGTGAACCTGCTCAACTAAGCGTCCTTGAGGTCTTGGCTGGCAACTCAGTTTTGGCAATGATCGATTCCCAGAACCGCTTCACTCCGACACCTGCGGTCTCGGTGGCCATCATCGACCACAACAACCAGCTTCCCAGAGGCTCTGAGTCCCTGGCCGATGGCATCGTGATCACCCCAAGCCACAACCCACCTGCCGATGGCGGCATCAAATACAACCCGCCTCACGGTGGCCCAGCAGATTCGGATGCCACCGGTTGGATTGCAAACCGAGCCAATGAGTTATTGCTTGCAAATCTGGCGGGTGTGAAAAGAGCAAAGCCCAACCCGCAAACCTTTGACTTCAAAACCAATTACGTCACTCAGCTGGACCAAGTTTTGAACATGGAGCTGATTCGCTCCTCGGGACTGCGCATTGGCGCTGACCCACTGGGCGGTGCTTCAGTTGACTACTGGGGTGCCATCGCAGACCACTACAAGCTGGAACTCACGGTAATAAACGAGAGCGTTGACCCGCAGTTTGGCTTCATGCCACTGGACTGGGACGGCAAGATTCGCATGGACTGCTCAAGCCAGTATGCGATGGCTTCGCTGATTGAGAATCGGGCTAGTTTTGACATTTCCACTGGTAACGATGCCGATGCAGATCGTCACGGCATCGTGACTGCAGACTCAGGCCTAATGAATCCAAACCACTTTCTCGCGGTCTCAATTGATTACCTCTACAAGTCACGCAAGGGCTGGAATGAGGATTCGGCGGTTGGCAAGACCATGGTTTCCTCATCGATCATCAACAAGGTTGTCGAACACCTGGGCCAGAAACTCGTTGAGGTTCCCGTTGGCTTCAAGTGGTTTGTCGAAGGTCTTAGCGAGGGCAGCATTGGTTTTGGTGGCGAGGAATCCGCTGGCGCATCATTTTTGAGACTCGATGGGCAGCCCTGGTCTACCGACAAGGATGGTTTGATCATGTGCCTTTTGGCTGCCGAGATGGAAGCGGCCAACCGGGTAAGCCCCTCCGAACGATATGCCCAGCTAACGCAGGAGTTTGGCGAACCCAGCTACCGTCGAGTAGATGCTCCCGCAACCCTGAGTCAAAAAGCAAAGCTTGCAAAGCTCACGGCTAACGATGTGGCAGCCAAAAAACTGGCTGGCGAGCAGATCATGAAGATTGAGACCCATGCAACTTCCGGTGGTGCACTCGGGGGCGTGAAGGTCTCAACGGAAAATGCCTGGTTTGCGGCTAGGCCCTCCGGAACCGAAGACGTCTACAAGATCTACGGAGAATCTTTTGTGTCTGATCAGCATCTGGATCAGGTGCTGGCAGAGGCTCAGTCGCTGGTGGACGCAGTTATTTCCTGAGGGTAAAACGGCGCCGGCGGTAGAGACCAAAATTCTTCAAGGGTATTCATTCCAGATTCGTGATACATCTTTGCCAGTGGAACGCCAATGTATCTGAGGTGCCAGGGCTCGTAGGTGTAACCGGTTATCTGAGAAGTCTCCTGCTCGTAACGAATCACATACCCGAAGCGCCAGGAGTTCTCCGCAATCCACTTGCCGCCAGCGGTGTCACCAAAGCAGGCCATGATTGCGCAGCCCTGGGCTGGTACCGAGACATCCACGGCCAACCCGGTCTGGTGTTCTGAGTATCCGGCCTTTGCACTTCTCAAGAGCGCTTCGGCCTGACCGTACTGATCAATCTTTTGCAGGAACAGCTCGCCCTGGTAGTCGTAGGTCCGGTAGGCGGAGTTCACAAACATTTGCCCCGCTTGGTCTAAGTACATCTGCGCTGCCATTCGCTCAAGAGCGGTGGCAGCAGCATCGGTGAGCCGAAGACCACGCGAGTTGTCAAGCGAGCTTGAGCTTTCCATTGCCCGCAAGTCTGCTGGTGCAAAATCAATTGGATTCAGCGGTCGGCTCTTATTCACAATCAACCAGTTGCTGGTTGGAAATTCAGTTGCAAGTCGGGGGTAGAGATAATCAGTTAGCGCAGGGGTGGGAACTACCCAGCCGGTAGCCTCACGCTCTTTGATGCGCTCCAAAATCATTGGGTGGTCACTCGCGCCAAAGGAGCCTGGCTGCACAATCAGTGAAACCCCGAGGGACAGCAAGGCAATGGGCGGCCCAAACACAAATAAGGGATTGCGTTTCAGAGAGTTAGACTTGGGCACCTACCCACCCTAAATCTTGGAAAGCATTTGGCCTCGAAAAATTCGCGGGAAGCCGCAAAACAGGCCGCTCAGTCTGGAACCATGACTCAGCGTCAGATCTGGATAGTCCTCATGGGACTGATGTCGGGTATGTTCTTGGCCGCTTTGGACCAATCGGTTGTCTCAACGGCAATGCGAACCATCGCAGATGACCTTGATGGTCTTGCGCTGCAGGCCTGGGCCACCACCGCCTACCTGATCACCTCAACCGTTAGCACGCCGATCTACGGCAAGCTCGGGGACATCTTTGGGCGTCGCCCACTGTTTCTAATTGCCATTTTGATTTTCATTGCGGGGTCACTTGCAACCGGGCTGGCTGGTTCGATGTTTGAGTTAGCGATATTCCGTGCCTTCCAGGGCCTGGGGGCTGGTGGTCTGTTCTCACTCGCACTCACAATCGTTGCCGACATCGTTCCGCCGCGAGAGCGTGCCCGTTACCAGGGCATGTTCCTCGCAGTCTTTGGAACCTCTTCAGTGGCCGGACCAGTTATTGGTGGTGCATTTGCCGGGGTTGATGAGTTTCTGTTCCTGGACGGCTGGCGCTGGGTGTTTTTGATGAACCTGCCAATCGGAGCGGTTTCGCTATTCATGGTGCTGCGCTTTCTACACATCCCGCATAACCCCAGACCACAAAAGATTGACTGGTGGGGAGCGGTCACGATCGTGATAGCGGTGGTGCCATTTTTGCTGGTTGCCGAGCAGGGCAGGGAGTGGGGCTGGTCCAGCCCGCTGTCCATTGCAATGTATCTGTTGGGAACAACCGGAATCATCTCCTTCATTTTGATCGAGCGCAAAATGAAGGACGCAGCGCTATTGCCGCTAAAGCTCTTCAGCGAGCCAACCTTTGCAAGAACTCAATTGATGGGCTTCATCATCGGCATTGGAATGTTCGGCGGCATGATCACCCTGCCACTGGTGCTGCAGGTTGTCTACGGAGCGAGCCCAACTGAGGCTGGACTGTTGATGCTGCCAATGGTTGGAGGGCTAATGGTCTCCTCTATCGTCTCCGGCCGGCTCATGAGCAAGACTGGCAAGTATCGAATCTTTTTCAACCTTGGCACCGGGATACTTTTGACCGGTTACCTATACCTATTACTTGTGCTCGATGCCAGCATCCCGGTCTGGGTGGTTTCAATCGGCATGGTCATGATCGGTCTTGGGCTTGGGCAGCTATTGCAAACCACCACGGTTGCCTCACAGAACAGCGTCCACGGCAGAGACATTGGTGTTGCCACCAGTTCCATTACGTTCTTCAGGCAGATGGGTGGCACCTTTGGAGTTGCCGTGTTCATGTCAATTCTGTTCTCGCAGGTCACCTCAAAAATTGTTGGCGCCTTTGACAACGAGGAAGTAAAGGCAGGGCTTGCAGAAGCTCTCTCAGATAGAGCAGTCACCAGCGACCCGGCAAACGCAGAGATAATTCGACTGCTGCAAGATGGTGCCGAAGGCGCTGCCGAGATAACCGTGGACAGCTCGTTCCTAATTGGTGCTGATGAGCGACTCACTTTGCCGTTCCGAATTGGCTTTGTTGACTCCGCGCTGAATGTCTTTTTGTTGGCAACAATCTTTGTTGGCATCGCGTTCGTGATCAGCTTCTTCATCAAGGAGATTCCGCTTCGAGATAAGAGCGCTTCGCAAGAAGTTGCAGATTCCTCGGGAATCTGATTTCCCTCAATCGACTTATACTTTTAGAACCACGGGAGTTCGGTGTACCGGACTGAGAGGAAGACTAAAAGTCTTCGACCGTCAAACCTGATCTGGGTAATGCCAGCGTGAGGAAGACATCTCAAAAACCCGTGCCTACCTAACGAAAGGCACGAAGTGAAAAAAATAGCAGTAGCAATAGCGGCGCTCTTGGCACTGACTGGTTGCACCACACCAGAAGTCACCCTGGTCCGGCTTGCGGCCCACGACTCATTTGTAATCAGTGACGAACTGATTCAAAAGTTTGAAACCGATACCGGTTACGAACTTGAGATTCTGAGACTCGGTGACACTGGGTCGCTAACCAATCAACTAATACTCACCAAAAACGCACCGGTTGCAGATGCCGTATTTGGAATAGACAACACCTTCCAAGGTAAGGCCCTGGATGAAGGCATCATGCTTGGCGACTTCTCCGCCATCGACTATTCGGATGTGACGTTCAATTACGACATTGGTTGGTTTGAAGAAAACCAAATCACTCCGCCAACCAGTTGGCGTGAACTTGGCGACGAGCGATTCAGGAATCTCGTGGTTGTTACAAACCCAAACTTTTCATCCCCTGGACTGGCGTTCCTTGCAACCACTCACGCTGGTTTTCAAACCAGCGCCGAGGTCTTTGCCTACTGGCGTGGACTTCGAGACAACGGACTCAAGATTGCTGGATCCTGGGAGGATGCCTACTTCTCCGACTTCACTCGCTATGGCGGAAATTACCCAATTGCTCTGAGCTATGCCTCGTCTCCTGCTGCCGAGGTCAATGAAGATGGCAGTGCTGGCACAGCTGCGCTCTTGACTGAAGGCTTTAGACAGACAGAGTTCGCTGGGGTTCTTAGGGGATCGGCCAACGAGCTCGGTGCTCGAGCGCTGGTTGACTTCTTGCTATCCGATGACTTCCAGCGCTCGGTTCCAGATGCGATGTATGTCTACCCTGCAGTTGCCGGAACCGAGGTTCCCGAGGCCTGGGCCAAGTTTGCCCTCCCCGCCACCTCAACCATTGGCGATGACCTGGACATTAATGGCAATCGCGAGCGTTGGCTGAAGGACTGGTCGGACGTCTTTGACAACTAGCCTTACGCTCCTTGGAACCACCGCATTCATCGCAGTTATGAGTGCGGTGGTTTCACTGCTCCTGGGATATCCGATTGGCAACTACCTTGCGAGCCTTGGAAAGAGCAAGAGTTTTCTCACGGCCATATTTCTCCTGCCATTTCTATTGCCACCGTTCTTAATCGGTTTGGCATTTAGGCCTCTGGTTTCAGACCTGTTAGATGATTCCAGATTTGGAATACTCGCTGTGGTTATTGCCCACTCGTTTATGAACGCCGGCTTTATTGCTCTGGTCACGGCTTCTTCTCTGGTGCCGAAAGAGCAGATCGAGGCAGCGCAACTGGATGGCGCAACCAGGCGCGTCCTGTCTTGGCAGATACAGCTTCCTCAGCAGTTGCCGGCACTCAGTGCCGCGACACTTTTGGTAGCGCTGTACTCGGCAACCAGCTACGGGCTAGTGGTCAACCTCGGGCAGGGCTCAATCAAAACCCTCGAGACTGAGATTGCCGTTTCTGCCCTTCAGCAACTTGATCTTGAAACCGCCGGTTTACTGGCACTACTTCAGACGCTTCTGACCCTCAGCTTTTTTCTGGTTGCCTCCAGACTTGGAGCCACTCCAGCTCCATTGTTTGGAGAACAGGAGGGCAAAGCCAACCCGTCAGTTTTTGGGAAGGTGTTGGGGCTGGGTCTTGTCCTAAGTGTTGTCCTGGTTGTGGTCGGGGTCTTCTCACGTGCTGTGACACTGGGCCCAGGGCTACTTGGTAATTTGGCGAACCTTGCATCCCGGGGTTCAAGAGATGTTTTGAACATCACGGTTTTTGAGGCGACCGGAAACTCTCTGCGAAACCTGTTGGTAGCTGGGATCATCTCGCTATCGCTTGCCTGGTTACTCAGCCACAAACGCCTTGGGCTTCTGGTGCTGATTCCAATAGGAGTCTCACCTGTTGTAATTGGGCTTGGTGCGCTCGTGCTATCGGGTTATTTGCCGGTAGCTGTTTCAAGCAGCTGGCTTTTGCTACCGCTAGTCCAGTCGATCTTTCTGATGCCGCTGGCGTATCAGGTGATCGCTCCGGCACGTAAAGCAATCGCAGGTGAATTGCTCGAGGCAGCCAAACTAGATGGCGCAAATGGAATACAACTGTTTGGTTTGATTGAGGTCCCAACACTTCGCAAGCCGTTGCTAGCAGCTGCAGCTCTGGTTGGTCTTGGATCGCTGGGTGAATTTGGAGCCGCCAGCTTTTTGGCCTACGGTTCCGATGCGACCCTGCCGCTGGTGATGTTCCGGTTGATGTCTCGCCCAGGAGCTGAGAACTTTGGGATGGCAATGACTGCGGCAAGCCTTCTGATATTGCTTGCGCTAGTTGTGGTCTGGGCTATCTCTTCAAATCAAACTGAGCGCCTAAAGCGCTCAGGCGAGTAGTGACTAGATCTATCGACTCTTCAGACTGGTCAATCAGGGTGAAGTGTCTCTTGAGCTCAATGGCGGCGTGGCCGGTAGTTCCAGATCCAGCGAAGAAGTCCAGAACCCTATCTCCCGGCTTGGAACTTGCGGAAATGATACGCCTCAGGATTCCAAGCGGTTTTTGGGTTGGGTAACCGGTCTTCTCTTTTCCAGTTGGCGACACGATGGTGTGCCACCAGACATCCGTAGGAAGCTTCCCGCGCTCGACCTTTTCCTTGGTAACTAAACCAGGTGCCATGTAGGGCTCTCGGTCCACGGTTGTGGAATCGAAGTAGTAGGTCTTGGGGTTTTTTACATAAACCAAAATGTTGTCGTGCTTCGCGGGCCAGCGGCTTTTCGCCTTACCCCCATAGTCATAGGCCCAGATGATCTCATTGATGAAGCAGTCTCTGCCAAACAATCCGTCCATCAGCACTTTGACGTAGTGAGACTCTCGATAGTCCAGGTGAACATAGAGAGTGCCGGTGTCTTTGAGCACTCGCCAAGCCTCAATAAGCCTTGGTTCTAAAAAGCCCCAGTAGTCCGCGAACTCATCGTCATAAGACAATACGGATTTGACCACCTGGTCGTATTTCTTGCCCGAGAAGCCAACGCTGGTTCCGGTTTCACTCTGGGTGGAGCTGCGGTTGGTTCGCACCTGTGATCTACCGGTGTTGAAGGGTGGATCGATGTAGATCAGCTGAAAACTCTCAGCTGGCATAGATTGGAGGATGGGTAGGTTGTCGCCCAGATAGATTTCATTGCCAGCCACGAGGGAAAGGTTAACAGCATGAATGCAAACGTTGTTCACGACATTGAGAATCTGCGATACGAGATCTTTTTGGAGGAGAAGCGAGTTGGCCTGATGGACTACGCCCTAAAACCTGGCGAGATTCACCTGGTTCACACCGAAGTCAACCCCGACCAGCAGGGCAAGAACCTTGCAGCCGTCTTGCTGCGCGAATCATTGGCTGACATTCGAAAAACTGCCACCCACAAGGTGGTGCCGGTCTGCAGCTACACCGTTAGATACATGGAGAAGCACCCCGAGACCCACGACCTACTCAAGGGGAGCATCGAAGAGGCTGTTGCCAGCTGTCGCTGGCCAGGGGCCAACTAGTCCCAGGTGCTGGGAGCTGGTTCCTTACCCTTGGGTAGCGCAACTTCCCTGGCCCAGTTCTTTATCCAGTCTGGAACTACTGGCTTTTCGCCTGGCCAACCACCGGAACCATCCATAACTTCTTGCGGGGTCAGAATTCCCCATGAGCGCTTGAGGAACCTCCCGCGCATAATCGCCTTGGCATAGATCTCGCCGTTTCTAACAAAGCGCTGCTCGATGTAGTAGGCAATGTCGTCCCAGCCGATGACCTTGGTTTCCAGGGTGAACTTTTGCCACGGTTCTAAAGACTTCCGGTAGCTGATGGTTGAGTTCACCACAATCGGATACCAACCAAGCTTGTTCCACAACTGCCAAATACCGGTTCTTAGCCCCTGGTCAAAACGACCAAGGTCCATGATGGTCAAAAAGATGCCGTTGTTCATGTGGTTATAGATATCGAGGTCACTGGGCCAGACCCGAAAGTCGATTCTAGAAACGTCGTTGATCTTGAGGGTGGAGCGCCTGCGCCAAGTGAGCTTGATAAACAGGATTCGGAACCAGAGTTTCACCAGATGACCACGCGCTCTTTGGGTTCCAACCACATTTCGTCCTCGGGGGTGACTTTAAAGGTCTCGTGAAAGAGGTCGAGGTTTTTAACCACCTGGTTGCAACGGAACTCAGCGGGTGAGTGAGGGTCGGTGGCAAGACGCTGAATCGCAATTTCCTCGCGGCTCTTTCCCCTCCAGCACTGTGCCCAGGCAAATAGGAAGCGCTCGGCAGCGCTAAGACCGTTGATTACCGGTGGCTCCTTGCCGTTTAGAGAAATGATGTAGGCCTTCCAGGCAATACCTAAGCCTCCAAGATCACCGATGTTCTCGCCGATGGTGAGTTCGCCGTTGACCTTGTATTCCTCGCCAAGGCCCTCGGGGGTCAAGACCGAGTACTGGTCAATCAAACTCTTGGTTAGTTTTTCAAAGGCAACTCTGTCGTCCTTGGTCCACCAGGAAACCAACTTGCCATCCCCGTCATACTTCGAACCCTGGTCGTCAAAACCGTGACCGATCTCGTGACCGATGACTCCACCAATACCGCCGTAGTTCACAGCATCATCGGCTTCCGAGGAGAAAAACGGGGGCTGCAGGATTGCAGCCGGGAAAACAATCTCGTTTAGGCCTGGGTTGTAATAGGCGTTCACGGTCTGCGGAGTCATGTGCCACTCGTCGCGGTCGATTGGTGAGCCAATCTTGCCGGCGTGGTAGTCAAACTCCCAAGAAGAGACATTCATGATGTTTGAAATCAGGTCGTCTCTCGAGATTGCAATCGAGGAGTAGTCCTTCCACTTGTCCGGATAGCCAATCTTTGGGGTGAACTTTGAAAGCTTTTCAAGCGCCTTTTCCTTGGTCTCATCGGTCATCCAGGAAAGCGACTTGATGCTTTGCTCATAGGCGGCAATTAGGTTTTCGACCAACTTATCCATCGCACCCTTGGAGGCAGGGGGGAAGTGTTTTTGGACATAAATTTGGCCAACGGCTTCACCAAGACTTCCCTCAACCAAGCTAACCGCGCGCTTCCAGCGCGGACGGTTCATTGGCTGGCCGGTGAGCTTGGTGCCATAGAAGGCAAAGCGTTCGTTCACAAAGGCGTTAGACAAATAGGGCGCGTAGGCGCGAATCGATACCCAGGTTAACCAGTTCTTTAGAACCTCGAGGTTGTCCTCAACCAGCAGGTTGCTCATGCCCTCAAAGAAAGAGGGCATCATCACAACCGACTCGCTCATAAAGTCTGACTTCAGACCGGCACCAGATAAAAAGACATCCCACTCAATGTTTTTATTTAGTGCTTTAAGGGCTGCGAAGTCGCGGAGGTTATAGGTCTTTTCTGCATCGCGGGATTCCACCTTGGACCAGTGCAGCTTCGCTATCTTGCTCTCCAATTCGAAGATTCCGCGGGCAATCTCAATTGCGTCCGAGGCCTCAAGACCGGCAAGCATCAGCATTCGGGAGATGTGAGGCACGTACTCCTCGCGGATCTCCTTGTACTTGTCGTCGGTGTAGTAGTCCTTGTCTGGAAGACCGAGGCCACCCTGGTAGAGGTGCACCAGGTAGCGCTCGGGGTTACCCGGGTCGTTGTCCACGTAGCTGCCCCAGAAACCCCCCACGCCGGTGCGCTCAAGCGCACCCAGCAAACTAAACAGCTCGGACATTGTCGAAACCTGGGCAATCTGTTCCAGGCGCTGCTTTAGTGGCTCAGCACCAAGTGCCTCGATGCGGTCCTCGTCCAAAAACGATGCGTAGAGATCGCCTATTTGCTGACTGACCCCGGCACTTGGGTTCTCGGCTGCCGCCTCGAGAATCTCCCTGACTGCAAGCTCTGCATCATCGGCAAGCATGTGGAAGCTACCGAACACGGCCTTGTCTTCCGGTATCTCATTGGCATCCAGCCAACTGCCATTCACGTGCCTAAATAGGTCGTGCTTGGGGCTGATTGCTGCGGACAGTTCGGTCGAGTCGATTCCAGGCTTCATTGGCATGGGTCTAGTTTAGGCCCGAGCTATGTGGCTATATTGGGGCCGTGCAGAAGGTAATCCTGTATTACTGTTTCGCCCCGGTCAAAGACCCTCGGGCGGTAATGCTCTGGCAGCGGACATTGGCCCAATCACTGAACCTAAAGGGCCGCATCCTGATCTCTGAGCACGGCATCAATGGCACCCTGGGCGGCGACATAGAAGACCTAAAGAAATACTGCCGACTCACCCGCGATTACCCGGGCTTTGCTAAAACCGACTTCAAGTGGTCCAGTGGAACCGGCAACGAGTTTCCAAGACTCATGGTCAAGGTGAAAAAGGAACTGGTTGCCTTCACCAAGCCCGATGAGATCAAGGTCGACCGAGACGGTATTCAAAATGGCGGCAAGCACCTCAAGCCCAGAGAGGTCAACGAACTGGTCAGGCAACGCGGTGACGAGGTCGTCTTCTTTGATGGCAGAAATGCCTTTGAGGCCAAGATCGGCAAGTTCAAAAACGCGATCGTGCCCAACATTGAGACCACGCATGGATTTATTGCGGAGCTTGAAAGTGGCAAGTATGACCACCTCAAGGACAAGCCCATTGTCACCTACTGCACCGGTGGCATTCGCTGCGAGATTCTCAGTGCGGTGATGGTGAACCGAGGTTTCAAAGAGGTCTACCAAATTGAAGGTGGCATCGTCCGCTACGGCGAGAAGTACCGGGACAAGGGTCTATGGGAGGGCAGCCTCTATGTCTTTGATGACCGGATGTATGTGAACTTCTCAGCCGACACAAAGATCTTGGGGACCTGTGAGTCGTGCAGTCAACCCACCTCGCACTACCGAGACTGCGGGGATCTTGGCTGCCGCGACTTCGTGCTTTTGTGCGATGGCTGTGTGAAAGACGAAAAGAACCTGCAATGCCATTCCGGTCACACCAGAGGCAAGAAGCTGGAGCAGGTTGGGTAGTCGCTACAAAAACTTCCAGCGCTTTAGTTCCCAACCAAACTTCACAGCTAGAAGCCTCAGGACGATGATGGCTGCAGCAGCAAGAACAATGTCCAAGTACTCGGGAGTCTGAAGGTAGCTAAGGAGCACAACAACCCAGCCTCCGGCAAAGGCAATCACCGCATAGGGCTGGTGATCATGGAATGCCCTTGGCACCTCATTCACCAAGACATCCCTTAGAACACCACCAACCACCGCGGTTATGACACCCATGATCACAGCAATCAGGGGTGATGCTCCACTGACCAAGGCAAGGTGTGTACCACCAGCAGCAAAGATGCCAAGTCCAAAGGCATCCGGGACCAGCATCGCCTTCTCGGTGAATTCAATGTGGCGGGCCTTGAAGAAAAACGGCAGTGCGAAACCAATACCGATCAGAGCCCAAACCCAGAACTCCTGTTCGACCCAGAAAAACGGCCTGCGGTCCAAAAGAATGTCTCGGATTGTTCCTCCGCCAAAGGCGGCAATGAAGCCCACCATCACAACGCCGACGGTGTCGAACTGCTTTCTGGCAGCCTCAATGATGCCTGAGAGTGCAAAAGCGATTACCCCGAGTGCTTCCAGGGTGAGCATGAAAGTTTGAAGGGTCATGGCTTCCTAGCTTGGACGAATACTCAAGGCTATTTTGACAAAGGCGGCTGGGTGGACGATTGCCCTGCCTTTCCAGCCATTGCTTGCAAGAAGTTCTTTGTCCAAAGTAACCAAAACATCCGAACTTGACTCGAGAACGAGGTCCAGAATCAAATTGTCTTCGTGATCTCGCTGATTTACGGCCAAACGCTCTGGCTCGACGACAGAACCAAGTGAGAACGAGACCATGTCCACAATATCGGCCAGAGCCTTTTCAGTTTTCGATTGGGACACTCCGAGATGGATAAGGACCTTGGAGATGTTCCGCAAAATATGCGGTGAGGTGAAAACGCTAAAGCGATCACCGTCTAATGCCAACGACATGCAGTCTGCACTGGGGTTGTCGCCCGTTGGCGGAACTAGGGGAAGGTATGGATATTCGGTGTCCTCTCCAACCAGTCCCTGCACCCAAATATTTACATCGAATACAACTCGGATGAGGTCGGTCAATTCTCCGTGACCGACCTAATGACCTCGAGCACTTCCGCTTCCGAAAGCACTCTTCCAGAAAGCTCTTTCCTTATCTCTCGCTTGGTCTCGATGAATCGCTGAGCAATCCTTTCGTGCTCCATTCGCTTCATCGCTAGTCTCAAAAACTCTGATCGATTGCCGTTGCCAAAGTGATCTGAAAGCCTGTCCAGAAGTTCTCTGTCCTTGTCAGAAATCGCGAAACCGACGGTCTTAGCCCTCATTTTGCCTCCGTATGCAATGTGTATGCAACTTTACAGGAACAGCTCGAAATAGACAAGAAGGTTGTTGGTCGTGCGCGAGGCGGGACTTGAACCCGCACGTCCTTGCGGACACTGACACCTGAAGCCAGCGCGTCTGCCATTTCGCCACTCGCGCATGTCCCTGGCAACTACTCGGGACAGCGCTAAGAGATTACCAGAGTTATCCGCGCCTAGTAAGGGTGCGTGGGTAGACTAACCCTCACCTTCAGACACATTCAGGAAGCGAGCTCCGTGGGCTTTTTAGACAGAGCAGAGCAAAGCATTGAGGCCGCAGTCGGCTCTCTGTTTGCCCGATTGAGCAATGCCGAATTGCAGCCGGTGGAGATTACTCAATCCATTCGCAACGCCATGGATACTTCGGCCAATAAGGCCCATGAAGACCGCGTTCTGGTGCCACACCGCTTTCTAATACTGGTAAATCCCGCAGAGCTTCAAAAGATCAGCCCGCAGATTCTGCAGGCAATCAAAACCGAGGTTTCAAGACATGCCGTGCAGCGCTCCTATCGCCTGACGGGAGAGATCGAACTAAATATTTCAAGCGACTCCAAGGTGGCCAGGGGGAGCGTCAAGGTCGGTGCTGCCGCGCTGGAAGATCTCGTGAGCTGGCAACCGGTTCTAAGCTTCGACGGCCAAACCCACAACCTAAAAACCGGCACCACCACGGTGGGGCGCGATGACGAGGCAGACATCAAGGTTGATGACCGCGGGCTATCAAGGGTTCACTTTGAAATTGCCTTTGATGGCCGGATGGCGGCGATTAGAGACTTGCAGTCCACCAATGGGACCTTCGTAGATGACAGCCGGGTTTCCGAGCTGGTTTTGCGCTCAGGCAGCACAATTAGCGCGGGCCGCACCGAATTCAACTTTGAGCTAATGGCAATGGCTGGTGAACCAGGTGAGTGAACTGGCGCTGTTCTTAGTTCGCATCGGTTTCGTGGCGGTGCTTTGGATCTTTATCCTGAGCCTGTTATCCGTAATTAGAGCTGACCTCTACGGCCGCAGGGTAATCAGCCGAATCGCTAAGCAAAATGTGCCTTCTCTGGCTTCTGGTTCGGTGAACGAACTTGGTCTAGTTGAAGGCGACAGCTTCGAACCAACTCAGATTGCCATCATCACCGGTCGCAATGCCGGCAGCAACCTGCCGATTGACGGCAAAAAGGAGCTCTTGATTGGCAGGGCCGCCAGCTCGGATCTGATCATCGGTGATGAGTTTGCCTCCAGCATGCACGCCAAGTTGGTTTTGGTTGGTGAGGACTGGGTCTTGCAAGATCTGAATTCCACCAACGGCACTTTTTTGGACGGCAAGAAGGTCACTACCCCGGCGACCATTCGGGCCGGAATGAACATTCGCATTGGCACCACCAACTTCGAGCTGAGGGCATAGCACCTTGGCTATCAAGACCATCAGCTACGCGGCGAGCGACATTGGCAAGCACCGCAGCTCAAATCAGGACTCCGGCTATGCCGGATACCAATTATTTTTTGTCGCAGACGGCATGGGGGGCCATGCCGGAGGCGATATTGCCTCGGCCATTACCTCGCAGCGGGTTGCACTCACCGACAGCAAGTACGACACCATCGAAGAGGCTATCGAGACCCTAAAAAGAGGCGTGCTTGAGGCCAATGGCATGCTCAGCGCCACTGTCCAGGAACACACCGAGCTTGAGGGCATGGGAACAACCTTCTCGGGCATGCTGCTGCATGGTGGCCAGGTTATTACCGCCCACATCGGCGACTCCCGCATCTACCTGGTTCGGGACGGCGAACTAAAGCAGATAACCGTTGACCACACCTTCGTGCAGCGCCTCGTTGACATGGGCAGAATCACCGAGGAAGAGGCCTTGGTTCACCCTCGCCGCAGTGTTTTGATGCGGGTGCTGGGAGATGTCCAAGGTGAGCCAGAGCTCGATATCGCAATTCATGACGCGATGCCTGGTGACCGCTGGATGCTTTGCAGCGATGGTTTGAGTGGTGTGGTGCCACCCGAGGTGATGTCCAGAATTCTGACCTCCAGAATTCCAACCGAGGAGGCTGCCGAGCTCTTGGTCGGCGAGGCCTTGGAGTTTGGAGCGCCGGACAACGTCACGGTTGTCGTAACGGACATTGTCAGGCCTGCCGCCAAGATTGACTTTGAGCCCGGTGCTCACTTTGTTGGGTCTGCTGATCACGAAGTTGTGATTGAGGAGCGACGCGGAGGCAAGATCCTCCGGTTGTTCAACCCCAGATCCCTGCTCGAGCTTCTCCAGACCCCTGAGGACCCGGCTGCTTACGCACCGGAGTCTGAAGAGCTGTTGGAGAAGATTCTGCAGGAAACCAGGCGCAAGATTCGCTGGCGCACGCTGCGCATTGTCTCGAGCTGGTTGCTGCTGGCAGGGGCGATTGCCGGGGTTGGTTACCTGGCATACGAATACACCCAGACCCGCTTCTACGTCGCCTCCTATCAGGGTCAGGTCACAATTTTCCAGGGGATTCGGGAGCAACTTGGTCCCTTGAATTTCTCAAGCCCATACCTGGTGAGTGAAATCAGTGTTGACGAACTAACTGGATTTCAGCAGACCCTAATAGAGCGATCCATTTCGGCCGAGTCGCTCGAGGATGCGCAGCGCATCTTGCAACAGCTCAAGGACGGCACGGATGAGTAACGTCTCACTGACCAGCGCAATCCCGATGCTGCTAAAGGCAGTTCCACGTTCCAGAAACTTTGAGGCGGTATTGCTGTTCTGGGTTTCCGGGATGCACGCCTTTGCACTTGCCCAGATTCAACTCTCGGTGCTGCAGCGGATGCAATGGGATCTGATGTTTTACTGGGCACCACCAACCATTGCCGCACTGATCATGCACTACGTGCTGCGCCGGCATGCGGTCAGCGCCGATGGCTTGCTGCTGCCACTCTCATTTTTACTAAACGGGCTGGGCATAGCCATGATTTACCGCCTGGATCTGGCAGAAATTGCCAGGGGCAGTGAGGATCTGTATGCGGAACGCCAGGTTTGGCTAACCTGCTTTGCAATTCTGGTTGCGGCACTGATCATTCGAGTATTTCCAGACCCGATAACCCTGCGGAAATATCCGTTCATTTCTGGCCTGGCAGCGGTGGTGCTTTTGATGCTGCCCGCCGCACCAGTCATTGGCAGAACTATCAACGGCGCAACTCTTTGGATTGGGATTGGAGACACAACCTTCCAGCCCGGTGAAATTGCGAAGGTGCTGCTGGCGATCTTCTTTGCTGGCTATTTAGTTTCTCGCCAAGCCCAGCTCTCTGAAATTGGCTCACGGGTCTTGGGAGTGAGACTCCCACGAGCAAAGGACCTGGGGCCAATCCTGCTGTTCTGGTTTGCCTCGGTTGGGGTTCTAGTTCTGCAGCGTGATTTGGGAACTTCGATTTTGTACTTTGGGCTGTTTTTGGTGATGATCTACACCGCAACCGGTCGCGGTTTTTATGTCGGTATCGGTTTGGTCATGATGATTACCGGAGCTCTGGTCGCATCCAGAGCACTGGACTACGTAGGCAGACGTTTTGACAGTTGGCTCGACCCATTTGCGCAATCTAACTATGAGGCGGCGGGCGGCAGCTACCAGTTGGTGCAGGGCCTGTTTGGCATGGCTAATGGTGACGTGATTGGTGCTGGATTAGGAGGCGGCTTCCCGCAGCTGATCCCGCTTGCTGAAAGTGACTTTATTTTGGCCGCGCTTGGCGAGGAGCTCGGTCTTGCAGGGCTGTTTGCGATTCTTTCCATCTTCCTACTGCTGGTTTACCGAGGTCTAAGAATCTCAAACTCTCACCCGGATGACTTTTCAAAACTTTTGGCCATGGGGCTCTCGTTCACCATCGCGCTGCAGGTGTTTGTGGTCGCCGGCGGCGTCATGGGTTTGTTGCCGCTAACCGGACTCACCACACCTTTCTTGGCAGCGGGTGGTTCGGCATTGCTGGCTAACTGGTCAATCGTTGCGCTCTTACTGATCACCTCGCACTCCTCACTCAAAAGGCCTTCGCAATGAACCGACAGGTGAGGCGGGTCGGGCTGGTGTTGACCCTCATGTTTCTGGCTCTTTTCGCAATGGCATCCTCGATTCAGGTCTTAAGAACCGAAGCTCTGTACCAAGACCCAAGAAATGTGCGGGCCTCGTTCGAGATCTACAAGACTCAGCGTGGGTCGATTCTGGTTGGTGGTGAGGCGGTTGTTGCTTCGGTGCCGGTGAACGACGCCTACCGGTTCCTCCGAGAATACGATTCCCAGATCTATTCACCGGTGATTGGTTACTTTTCCATCTTTTCTGGCTCAACCGGCCTAGAACGCGAGATGAATACCTACCTCTCCGGTCAAAGCTCGGCGCAATTCTTTGAACAGATCAATGCGCTACTGGATGGCACCCCGGTAACCGGAGCCGCTGTGGAGCTGACATTGGACCCGGCAGTTCAGCGAGCTGCCTGGGATGCACTGGGTAATCGCAAGGGTGCAGTCATTGCAATAGAACCGGCAACGGGTCGGATTCTGGCCATGGTTTCAAAGCCAACCTTCGATGCCAATAAGCTCGCCGGCAGCCTCTATGGACCAGTGAATGATTCCTTCCGAAGCTACTCGGAGGATGAGAACCAACCCCTGATAAACCGGGCAATCGCTGGCGACCTCTACCACCCGGGTTCAGTCTTCAAGCTCGTGGTCGCAGCCGCTGCCCTAGAGTCCGGTGATTACATCGCGACCAGTGAATTTGAAAACCCAGACAGCTACCGACTCCCCGGCACCACAACCGAAATCTTTAATTCTTCTCGCAGTAGTTGTGGCTCGGGAGAGACGGTCACCCTGGAAAAAGCTCTCATCAACTCCTGCAACATCCCCTTTGCGATGCTTGCGGTTGAGCTGGGGCAAGACAAGATCAAGGCTCAGGCAGAACTGATGGGCTTTGGGGACGCGATTGAAATACCGAGCCCGGCCACCCCAAGCATCTACCCCGAGAAAATGGATCAGGCCCAGACCGCGCTCTCGGGCTTTGGGCAGTTCGATGTCCGCACCTCACCACTGCAGATGGCCATGGTCACGGCCGCCATTGCCAACCAGGGCGTAATCATGAACCCGCAGCTCATTGACCTGGTTGTGGCAAGCAACCTAAACGTTTTGGCGCAGCCGCAGCCCACGGTCTACTCATCTCCTATCTCTAGGCAGACAGCGGGACTATTGACCCGCATGATGGTGGACTCGGTGCAGGTCGGGGTCGCAAGTCGGGCGAGCATTCCGCAGGTCGCGGTTGCTGGCAAGACCGGCACTGCGGAAAACGGACCCGATGACCCTTACACGCTCTGGTTCACCGGCTTCGCCCCCGCGGAGGCTCCCGAGGTGGTGGTCACGGTGGTGGTTGAAGACGGTGGTGGCATTGGCCAAAACGGAACCGGAAACCAGATTGCAGCTCCAATAGCCCGCGCCGTCATGGAAGCGGTGCTGTCTCGATGAAACCAGCCGTTGGCCAGCTCTACGGCGACCGCTATCGCCTTCAACTGCGCATTGCCATTGGTGGCATGGGCGAGGTTTGGCAAGCCGAAGATGAACTGATTCTGCGCCAGGTCGCAATCAAGATCCTCAAGGAGGAGTACCTCTCAGACTCCAACTTCCTGGAGCGTTTTAGAAGTGAAGCTAGGAGTGCCGCACTTGTCGAGCACGAGGGCATTGCCAATGTTTACGACTATGGCGAGGACACCGGCTCTGCCTATTTGGTAATGGAGTTAGTGCCGGGGGAATCAATGTCCAGGCTCTTGGAGCGAGAAAAGAAACTCAGTGAGGTAAAGGTGCTGGACATAATTGCCCAGACCTCCAGGGCACTCGCTGCCGCTCATGCCCGCGGCCTTGTCCATCGTGATATCAAGCCCGGAAACCTTTTGATTACGCCCGAAGACAAGGTCAAGATCACTGACTTTGGGATTGCCCGGGTCGGAGACCAGGTGCCACTGACCAAGACCGGACAGGTGATGGGAACCGTGCAGTATTTGGCTCCCGAGCAGGCCACCGGAAAGACTTCGACATCCGCTACCGACCTCTATTCACTGGGTGTCGTTGCCTATGAGGCACTCGCGGGCAAGCGACCCTTCACCGGTGAAAACCAAATGGCCATAGCCATGGCCCACATCAATGAAATGCCGCCTGCGCTGCCGGAGTCAATTGATCCGCGCGTTCAAAACCTGGTGCTGAGCTGTCTAGCAAAAAAACCAAACCAGCGACCAGAGTCGGCGACATCGCTGGCAATCAGGGCGGAAGCACTGCTTCGAGAAAAACGCAAGGGGGCTGGCTCCGGTGCTCCAAAGCCAAAACCAAAAAAGGACGAACCGGTCACAGAAGTCTTTAATACTCAAACTGCCCCGTTGCCAAGGGCTCCAATTGTCTGGCCCTGGATAGCCACCCTGGTGTTGCTTGGCATAACTGCAGTCGTGGTGATCGTGGCCATCTTGTCCGATACCGATACCGAAGGTATTGACACCACTCCAACTGAAACTCAAACCCAGGAGCCCACCCCAACAGCGACCGTGGAGCCCACCGAAAGCGATGAGCCTAAAAAGTTCCTCGTACTTCGATCGGATGTTATTGGTGAAAACCTGAGCACGGTAACCGCGAAACTCACCGAGCAGGGCTTTCGGGTAAATGCCATTCCCGGTGAGCTAATCCCCGGAACCGACCCAAGGGTAAGAACTGTTTATGCGGTATCGCCAACCGGCAGCATTACCGATGGCAGCGTGATTGACGTCACCTACTACGTGGGTAACTTTGAAGACATCCCGGTAGAAATTCCTGAGCCCGAACCAACACCAACAGAAGGGGAGCTGGAATCAGATACCGAATTACCCGAAGGAGATCCAGCACCGGAAACTGAGCCCGGTTTGGGAGACGAGACCGGAACTGAAACTGAGCCGTCAGAGTAACAAGACTGTAATGGAAATCAAAGACTAAAACCCAGTACCAAAACTAGACTTCTGGGAGCGGAAAGAGCGACTTTGAGCGAGAACGAAAGACTGATTGCCGGCAGATACCGGCTGGGTCAGCTAGTTGGCCGTGGCGGCATGGCTGAAGTATTTGAGGGATATGACCTCAGGCTCGGTCGCACGGTCGCCATCAAGTTACTGAAGTCCGACCTGGCTAATGACGCTAGCTTTGAGGCTAAGTTCCGTCAGGAGGCGCAGGCCAGCGCTCGCATGGCACACCCCACGATTGTTCGGGTCTACGACGCTGGTGAAGAGGAAGAAACAGACCAAAACGGTCAGATCGTAAAGACTCCCTATATCGTCATGGAACTGGTGCGCGGCAAACTGCTGCGCGAGGTCATCCAATCTGGGGTGGAGATTGACAAGGCGGTTCGCTACGTTGCCGGAGTTCTCACCGCTCTGGAGGTTTCCCACCGCGCCGGGGTGGTTCACCGAGACATCAAGCCCGCGAACGTGATGATCGGTGAGAACGACAGCGTAAAGGTGATGGACTTTGGTATCGCGCGAGCGGTGACCGACAACTCTGCGACTCAGGCAGCAACCGCAGGCATTGTTGGAACCGCTCAGTACTTCTCCCCCGAACAGGCACGTGGTGATGCCGTTGATGGTCGAACCGATCTTTACTCAACCGGAGTAATCCTTTACGAACTACTTGCTGGTAGACCTCCGTTTACTGGTGAAAGTGCCGTTTCGGTTGCCTACCAGCACGTCTCAGAGGCGGTAATCCCGCCAAGTCAGCACAATTCCAAGGTGACCGGGGATCTGGATCAGGTTGTGCTTCGAGCCATGGCTAAAGACAGGGACGAGCGCTTCCAAAGCGCGGAAGAGTTTCGCGAGCACCTGCTAGCTGCCTTCGCTGGAACCCCCAAGACCGGACCAACCCAAACTGAGATGAGACCCATAGAGGTCGATGCCACCGAGCTGATAACCAAGTCAGAGAAGAGTTCGAACCTTCAGACCTCGCCAACCAGCCTGTTGGAGGGCTTTGAGACTGCGCCGAGCAAGCAGATTACGGTGGCCAACAACAAGATTGGCGTTGGGGTTTTGTGGGGACTTGGGACCGGAGTTGTCGTAATTTTGGTCGGCCTGTTGTTCTGGGTGATGAACCTTGGCAACAGCACGCCCTCACCCACTGCACCCAGCGGAATCACGGTCGCCAGCGTTGAGGGATCGCTTTATGACGACGCGCTCAACACGCTGAATGCGCAGGACTTGCTGGTGCTGAGGGTTTATGAAAAGAGTGAGGAGATACCTGAGGGTGTGGTAATTCGGCAGGTTCCAGAAGCCGGCACCCAGGTACTTCCAAACACTGCCATCACCCTCTATGTCTCCTCTGGTGCGACCGAGGTAACGGTGCCAAACCTGGTGGCCAAAACCGAGGCTGATGCGGTGGCACTGATTGAGCTGCAGGGTCTAACGGTTGGCTCAATTACAGTTGTCGGCTCACCAAACGTGCCGGAAGGCGTGGTGATTGCCTCTGACCCGGTGACCAGCTCTCGCCTACCGCTGGGTAGCGTGGTGAACCTGATTCTCTCTGACGGCACCGTCCAGGTTCCGGACATCCGAAACCTAACCGTTCTTGAGGCCAGATCAATTCTGACCGCCCCGAGCATTGGCTACACGGTATCGATAGAGATTGTGGATGCCGCGCTATGCACCGGAACACCGGGAAATGTAGTACTCGAGCAGTCCGTGCTGCCCGGTGAGGCTCCGCAACTTCAAAACGTCATTCTCTATGTCGAGTGCGTTGGAGGCGAGCCAGAACCAACACCTGAACCGACCGAGACATTGCCCCCCGAAGATGAAGTGATTGGCTAGAACCCAACCCGAGGACTTAGGTGCTTGGCTTTTTCCAGGGCACCAGCTAGACCGAGTGACTCGAGCCAATTGGCAAGCATCTGATAACCACCCTCTGTCATAACGCTCTCCGGGTGAAACTGAACACCATAAATTGGCTTGCTCGCGTGTTGCAGGCTCATGATCACACCAGACTCGGTCTCACCGGTGATCAAGAGATCTTCAGGGACCGTCTCCCGAACCACGGCCAAAGAGTGATACCTGGTGGCCAAAAAGTCTTGCGGCAGTCCGTTAAGAATCATGCTCTTATCGTGCTTCACCTTAGAAGTCTTGCCGTGCATCAGTTCCGGTGCGCTTTTCACGGTTGCACCCATTGCCTCCGCGATGGCCTGGTGCCCGAGGCAAACCCCAAATACCGGGTAGTCGGTCTTGAGGGCAAACTTCACCGCTGGGATTGAAAGTCCAGCGCTGGCTGGAGTTCCCGGTCCGGGGGAAATCAAAAGCGCATCGAACTTGGCAAGCAAAGCGGGCAGTTCGGCCTCAGTGATCGAGTCATTTCTGATGACCTCGGTCTGAGCGCCCAACTGTTGCAGATAGCCGTTCAGGGTGTAGACGAAAGAGTCGTAGTTATCCAAAACCAGAATGCGCACCATGATGGCAATAGCCTAATCGGCTGTTCAGTTTGGCTCTTGGGTAATAAACTTCTAGCTATGCCTGAATCTAAAGCGCGCAAGACAAAGAGCACGGAGCCACTAAAGCCAACGGTCATTGGTGGTGAGGAAGAACAGGACAACCCGACCTGGTACAAGGTGGTGATGTTTGGCCTAATGCTGGTCGGACTTGTCTACATCCTGATCTTCTACATCTCTTCGGCTCGCTACCCACTTGGAGTGGCAGCGCCTATAAACCTGGGTAACTGGAACATTCTGGTTGGCTTTGGCATTGCCATGATTGGCTTTGCGATGACCACGAAGTGGAAGTAACTAGAGCCAAAGATCAATTCGCAGGAGAGTTAGCCCCGCTAGCACGCCCCAAATAACCACTAGCCCAAAAATTTGAGCGCCCATTTGACTGGGTGATCTGGTCTTGGCAAACAAAAAGGCAATTAGCAGCCCCGTGAGCATGCCGCCCAGGTGACCCTGCCAGGAAATACCCGAGACAAAGAACCCGAGCGCAAAGTTAATGGCGATTAGGCCAAAGAGCTGAGATGCGTTGCCCCCGGTCTGTCTGATGATCACAAAGAAGGCGGCCATTAGTCCAAACAGTGCACCCGATGCCCCCACCACTGGAACAACCGGATCCGAGAGCCATATCACTGCGACCGAGCCCCCGACTATCGAGGTCAGGTATAAAAGCAAAAAGCGCAAGGGGCCAAGCATTGGCTCCAGCTGCCGCCCAAAGATCCAGATGGCATAAGAGTTGAACAGGATGTGTAACGGCCCGTTCCAGTCGTGCACAAAGCCTGAGGTCAGCATCCGCCAGGGCTCGGACATCGCTAAAAGTGGAGCAAAGAAAAACTCGTAGGTTATGGCCTGGCCAATGGGTGAAATCTGGCCAAGCCACACAACTACGTTTATGAGAAGTAGCGTCCAGGTGACCGGAGCTACTTTGGAACGCCTGAGGCGAAAGGCCACTTAGACCTTTTCGATGGTGATGCTCTCAAGCACCACGTCATCGATGGGCTTATCGCCACTGCCGGTTGCTACGGCCTCGATCTGATCCACAACCCTTCGGCTAACCTCGTCAACCACCTCACCAAATACGGTGTGCTTGCCCTGAAGCCAGGTGGTTGGTGCAACGGTAATGAAGAACTGGGATCCATTGGTGCCCGGTCCTGCGTTCGCCATGGCGAGCATGTAGGGCTCGTTGAAGTTCAACTCTGGGTGAATCTCGTCACCAAACTGGTAGCCGGGGCCACCCATGCCGGTTCCGGTTGGGTCTCCACCCTGGAGCATGAAACCCTGAATGATGCGGTGGAAGATTACGCCCTGGTAGAGCGGGGTACCGGTCTTTTTGGCTTCGGTGCGTGGGTCAGTCCACTCCTTCTCGCCTGTCGCCAAGCCCTCAAAGTTCTCAACGGTCTTGGGTGCGTGCAGGCCGAAAAGGTTTACCTTGATGGCGCCGTGGTTGGTATGCAGTGTTGCTACAGAAGTGTGTGAAGTCATTTCGATATTGTGCCATGAATGCGGGGAGCGTGTTTTTGCTAAGCGGGAATTCACCTCTCACGGTAGTTTTAGGTCAGGGTCCAAGAATCTCTTAGATTTAGTGGCTAAAACTTAGAAGTGCTGGAGAAAAATGACAACTGTTATCGCCTTCCAGAACCTTGTGAAGCGCTATGGCAAGCAATTGGCCGTGGCAGATCTCTCGGCGAGTGTTGAGAGCGGCAAGATCACCGGGTTTTTGGGTCCAAACGGAGCGGGTAAGTCCACCTCCCTTAGATGTTTGGTGGGGCTTGCGGCTCCCACCGGTGGAACCGCAACCATCTTTGGCAAACGCTACCAAGAGATTGAAAACCCGCTTAGTAAAGTCGGGACAGTGCTGGATAACCGCGGCTTCCATGGCGCCCTCACGGGCCGGCAGAACCTTCGGGTAATGGCCGCTGCAGCTGGAATAGAAAACAACCGCGTTGATGAGGTACTGAGTTTGGTTGAGCTCAGCGATGCGGCAAACAAGCGGGTAAAGGGCTACTCGCTGGGCATGAAGCAGCGCCTGGCGCTAGCCGGTGCTATCCTGGGTGACCCAGAGGTATTGATCTTGGATGAGCCAGCAAACGGTCTGGATCCTGCCGGCATTGCCTGGCTGCGAAAGTTTTTAAGGTCCCTGGCAAGCAGTGGTCGCACCATTCTGGTCTCCTCCCACCAGCTTGCAGAAATGCAGAACACGGTGGACAACGTGCTGATCATCAACAAGGGCTCCCTAATTGCTGATGGCAACATGAAAGAGATCATTGGTGAGGGCAGCCTGGAAGAAGCTTTCCTGTCGCTAACCCAGGGAGAACTGTCATGAACCTAATCAAATCTGAATGGCGCAAGCTGATCTATGTCCGTGCCCACTGGGGTCTGGTGATTGCTGCGACGCTGATATCAACGCTTTCAGTAGTGGTGACGCCGTTTATTCTTGCGGATCAGGGCGAGTTGTTTGGTCTTGGCTTAGAGCAAACCGAGGCCGTAGATGCCACCTATGCCAACGGCATCTCTGGTTACATCTTCGCCATCATCCTGGGCATCATGCTGATGGCTGGGGAGTTCCGGCACGGAACCGCTGTGGCAACCTTCATAACAGCCCCGAAGCGTGGCAGCGTGCTAGCCGCAAAGCTTGGCATGGCAGCGATTGCCGGGGTTTTGTTGATGTGGATATCGACAGGCTTTTCCTTTTTTGCTGGCTTCTTAGTGCTTTCGACCTTTGAAGAGGCTGGCTCACCAAGCGAAGACCTGTTCCTGAACACGCTTATTGCAGCGACAATTGGCGGCGTTGTGCTGGGTGTTATTGGGGTTGCGATTGGAACCCTGATCAGAAACCAGATGCTAGCCATAACCGGAGCACTTATCTACCTGTTCGTGATCGACCCGATCCTGCTCACGCTGCTACCAGAGGTTGGCAAGTATCTGCCGACCGGGCTTATCACTGCAATGCTGGCTATCGACATCAATGCTCCGGAACTTGGTTTTGACACCTCCAGCTATCTACCGCCGCTAGAAGCAACCGGCATTCTTCTGGTCTACGGGCTGGTATTCGGAGCTGTTGCTATCGGAACAAGCTTGAAGCGAGACATCGACTAATACCTAGAGCCCCTTGGGCTTTAGGTACTTCATCGCCAGTGCGCTGAGAAAGTCAAAGGTCAGTGCCATTATCGCAACCAACACGGCACCAATCAGGATGGCCGGGGCCCTGTCGAGCTTTAGACCCGAATTGATGGTCTCACCTAGTCCGCCACCACCAACCAAAAAGGCGAGCGCCGACATACCAACGTTGATCACTATGGCGGTTCTAATGCCGGCAATGATGACCTCAACCGACAACGGCAACTCGATCTTGAGAAGAACTTGCCTTGGGGTGTAGCCCATGCCACGTCCCGCATCAATAACTGCCTTGTCCACCTGCTCTAAACCAACAATGGTGTTTCGAAGCACTGGCAATAACGAAAAGGTGGCGAGCGCCAAAATCACCGTGGTGATACCTGCTCCCATAAAGGAAAAGAAGATCACAATCAGCCCATAGGCAGGCAGTGCCTGCCCCAGACCCAAAGTGTTCACTAAAAAGCTCTTGAGCCTTGGCCAGCCCTTGCGAGTAACCAGTACTCCCAATGGAATGGCAATTATTACCACCAGCAAAGACGAGCTAAAGCCCAAAATCAGAGTCTCGACCAATTGCCGCTCAATCTTCTCGGGAGCCAAAATGGCCAGCGTGGTGGAGTCAAGGTCAGAGTAGAACCAGACCGCAGCACCAATTAGCCCGAGAATCAGGGCAAAGACCGGGGAAACGATTAGATCTAACCGCTCGCTCATCGCTGAGCGCTTGTTAGAAGCTGAAACCTGGGTGGTCAAGGCTTCCCCTACCTATCGCTCATGATCAGCTTGGCCAATGATTCAATGGTGCAGCAGCCCAGGTATTTGCCTTTGCGGTCAGTTACCGCTGCCATTCCAACCGAAGACTGCAACATAACGGTTAGTGCGTCTTGCAGGGTGTCTTCCGGTTGCAGGTCAACCGTCACCGGTCTGCCGCTTTTTTCAATGGGCTGAGAGGTGCGGTTCAAAGAGCGCTCGTCTATCCAGCGCATTGGTCGTTCCCGATCGTCAAGCAGCAGTGCCACCTGGTCCACGGAATCCCGCAGTGTTTCTAAGGCTTCGGACCTATCGACAGGCAAAGAAAGTGTTGGAACCTGGTGCAGTTCAATGTCCCGCACCTTCTTTAGGGTCAAGCCCTTCAGAATCGCACCCGAACCCAAAAAACTCTCCACAAACTCATCGGCCGGGTGAGCAAGGATTGCCTCCGGGGTGTCCAGTTGAGCTATTTCAGAGCCCTCACGCAAGATGGCAATTCGGTTACCCATCTTGATGGCCTCATCAATGTCGTGGGTGACAAAAACAATTGTCTTTTTCAATTCCTGCTGCAGTCTTAGGAACTCGTTCTGCAGACGGTCTCGAGTAATCGGGTCAATTGCACCAAACGGCTCGTCCATCAAAAGCACGTCTGGGTCCGCAGCCAGCGCCCTGGCAACGCCGATGCGCTGAGCCTGTCCACCTGATAGTTCCTTGGGGAAGCGGTCCCGATAGGTTTCGGGATCCATTGAGACAAGCTCCAGCATCTCGTCCACTCGAGCATTTATCTTCGCCTTATCCCAGCCCAAAAGCTTTGGCACGGTGGCGATATTCTCGGCAATGGTCCGGTGCGGGAAAAGCCCGACCTGCTGAATTACATAACCAATCTTGCGCCGCAACACGGCCGGGTCAGCCTGAGTGACGTCCTCACCGTTCAAAAAGATGCTTCCCGAGCTTGGCTCGATAAGGCGGTTTATGAGTCGCAAGGTGGTGCTCTTGCCACAACCCGATGGTCCAACCAGAACCAGCACCTCGCCCTTTTCAACCTCTAGTGTGAGGCCCCTAACGGCGGGCTCGGTGCCCTCTCCGTAGCTCTTGCTTACGTTTTCTAAGCGGATCAATACTTCGCTCATCTAATGCCCTTCGAGATTGTGGCCACCTTTAGGGCCTGCAGAATTAGGTCTATAGCCAGTGCCAAAATCAGGCACAAAATGGTGCCGAGCCAGATTGACTCGAGTGAGTTGGCTAGTGGCAACCTCGCCAAACCGCTCTTGATGAAATCTCCTAGGCCACCACCGGCAACCAGGGTTGCAATCGCTGCAATACCCACCACCAGCATCGAAGAGACCCGAATACCGGCCAGTATCACAGGCCAAGCAAGTGGCAATTCGACCTTGAAAAGTCTTTGGACTCGGTTTAGGCCCATGCCCTTGGCGCTATCCAGAACACCGGGGTCAATACCATCTAGGCCGGTGATCGTGTTGCGCAAGATTGGCAACAGCGAATAGAGAAACAGCGCAATGAAGGAAGGTGCGACACCCAAACCAACCAGCGGGATGAAGATCACGAACAGTGCCAGTGACGGGATGGTCAAAAACACCGAGGCGATTGAAAGTGCTA
>JAGYIH010000069.1 GCA_018402615.1 Aquiluna sp. | reverse complement strand
AATTGGCTACGTCGAACAGGATGCTCCGGTGCTGGCCGGCTCCATCAGAGACAATCTGTTGATTGGTTCCCCGAACGCCACAGACGCGCAGCTCAAAGCTGTGCTTGCCGAGGTAAACCTCACTGCCGTACTAAAGCGCGACAAAAGAGGTCTCGACGCCGAGGTGGGCGAAGCCGGAATCATGTTATCCGGAGGAGAGCGCCAGCGATTGGCCATAGCCAGAGCCCTTCTGGCAGCTCCGCCAATTCTGCTGCTGGACGAATCAACCTCGGCACTGGATGGGCTCAACGAGCAACGCATGCGAGAGGCAATCGATGCCGTGGCTCTAGGTCGAACCATGATCGTGATTGCCCATCGCCTCTCCACTGTGGTCGATAGCGATCAGATCATAGTTTTGGACCACGGAGAGGTAATCGGCACCGGCACCCACAGCCAGCTGGTGAAATCAACGCCTTTGTATAAGCAGCTAGCCAAGCACCAGCTGCTGGTCTAATTTTTTAGGCTCTTTGCTTCGGGCTAGGCTAAAACACATGAGCTACCCACTACTTGAAGGTCTCGGCAATCCATTAGAGCGAGAAACCGCCCTCGCACTCGATAAAGCGGATGAGCTTGCCTCATTCCGCAGTGAATTTTTCATCAGGGATGAAAACATCTGCTACTTGGATGGAAACTCCCTCGGTCGACTTCCTAAAAAAACTATCGAGTCAGTAAATCACTTTCTCACCGAGGAGTGGGGCACGGAACTGGTGGATGGTTGGAATCACTGGATTGATGAAGCCCAGCCAGCCGGGGACTTACTCGGCCGCGCAACTCTTGGAGCGGCCGCTGGTCAGGTTTTGGTTTGTGATACCACCAGTGTTAACTTTTATCAGCTCTGCGTTGCAGCAATAAAGGCAAGACCGGGTAGAAACACAATCATTATCGACTCTGCTAATTTCCCAACCGACCGATTTGTTTTTCAGGGTATCGCCGAGCAGTTCGGTCTGAACCTAATCACTCTCGACACCGATGGCTCCGGTGGTCCGGGCGCTGTGAAGGTAAATTCGGAGAATGAACTTGTCACCGCTGAACTTCTAGCTCCGTTTCTAAGCGAAGACGTTGCCCTGGTGACTATTCAGGTGGTGAACTACCGATCTGGATCGAGGCAAGACATCAAGTCAATAACCGATCTGGTTCGCTCCTTCGGCGGGCTGGTGGTTTGGGATGCCTCACACGCCGGTGGTTCAGTCGAGCTTGATTTTGATGCCAACGGTGTTGACCTGGCGGTTGGCTGCACCTATAAATACGGCAACTCGGGACCCGGTTCCCCCGCCTGGCTCTATGTCCGAAAAGAGTTTCAGGAGCAGCTGAACGTTCCAATTCAGGGCTGGTTTGCTCAGGACGATCAGTTCACGATGGGTCCATTCTTTGAGAGAAACCCTGGGATTCGTGGCTTCCAGATCGCCAGCCCCTCAATCATCGGAATCCGAGGGGTTCAAGCAAGCTACGAAATGATTGAGCGAGCTGGGATTGCAAGAATTGCCAAAAAAGCTGCCCTCGGTACCGAGTTAATGATTGCCCTATTCGACGCCTGGCTAGCCCCGCTTGGCTTCGAGCTTTTGACCCCCAGAGACCCAAGCCAACGCGGTGGTCACATCACGCTAAGCCACCCGGAGGCTAAAAGAATTGCTGCGGCCCTGAGAGAGTTTGCCCAGGTGATTCCTGACTATAGAAAGCCAAACACCATGCGCCTAGCGATCTCCCCGCTTCCGACCAGCTACACCGAAGTATTCGATGGCTTTGCTCGCATCAGAGACTCGGTCGAGCGCAAGGATTACGAAAAAATCAAAGACAGTGGAAACCGGGTTACCTAAATGAACAACGAACATGACAAAGCGATCACTTACACCAGCTACCTAAAAGTTGATGAGCTACTTCAACTCCAGGAGCCGCTTTCTGATGGTCCCGAGCACGATGAGCTTTTGTTTATCACCATCCATCAGGTCTACGAGCTTTGGTTTAAGCAGATGCTTCACGAGTGTGAGGCGCTGCAGGTTGCCCTCGAGGATGGCAACAGTCACCGCTCACTTGCGTTGCTCGGACGAATTAGAACCATCATGAAAACTTGCGTTGCTCAACTGGATATTTTAGAAACCATGACCCCGCTACAGTTCAACTCCTTCCGCGGAAGGCTCAGCTCCGCATCCGGTTTTCAGTCGGCTCAGTTCAGACAGCTTGAGGCAGTGCTTGGAAGAAGAGACCAGGC
>JAGYIH010000068.1 GCA_018402615.1 Aquiluna sp. | reverse complement strand
GTGCAGAAATCCGAAGCCACTATGCACCGGTCTATGGCCACCTCGCTAGGCAGTTCGGCCCCGATCGGATTTCAAAAATATGGCGGAGCTTCTAGGGACTACTTATGTCCAAAAGTTTAGCCGAGAGGGCCATCTGATTGTTTCGATTGAAGCAGCACTATCCTTACCTCATGCGAAACCGCTGGATCCTTCTTGGCTACCTGAGCCTGTTCTTTGTTGTGGTGAGCTTGTACGACGCGTATCGGGAAAACGATTTACTCGTGATCTTGGCAGCCGCAATTATTCTGATTGGCGGCCTTGCTGCCTGGATTTGGTCGGTGCAACCGAAAAAGGGTGACCAAGAACCGGATAGTTAGTATCGCCCTTCCCTCAAGATCTAAATATTGCTGGCTCAGAATAAGTCAGGGTCTAGTTTTTCAACCGTGTTTTGCACCGTTGCTTCTTCCGAGGCCACCGCTTCTTTGGCGTCTTGGCCCTGCGCCGTGCAGGGCAAGGTCTTTGCCTGTTCGATTACCTACCTAGATTCTTCTTGTTCGGCTTCTATGGCTTCGCTCATACGCCCCGCTGGCAGTTGCCTGTGTATCGAGTGGGCTCTAGCTTTGCAACCTATGTTAAGGAGTAGCTTCAAATTAGGTAAACAAACCGAAAGAAGAAAGGCACAAAATGCCAAAAAAATTAGCATTGATAAGCACACTTATCGCTTCAACACTTGTTCTTGCGGGCTGCGCAAGCGCTCCGGCAGAAGAAGAAGCAACAGTAATAACCCCAATCCCAAGCGCTGAGGCCACCGAAACTGAAGTCTCGGAAGAAGCTGAGACTGAAACTTCTGCAGCACCCGATCTAACAAAGAAACCTGTTATTCAGGCACAAATGACCGACACCGAAATTGTTCTGGCCGCTCTAACGGGACCGGACGGTGAGTACGCAGCTGCTGCCAGCTACGAGGCTGTTTTGAATAAGTATGGAATCGTTGAGCCATACGCCACCATTTACCAAGCTGAACTTCGCCACATCGACGCACTCATCCGACAGCTTGAAAGAGCTGGAGTAGACGTTCCAGCCAACCCATACACCGGCAAGATTACGGCGCCGGGGGATCTGACCACTGCCGCCGAAGCTTGGGCGGAGGGTGAAATCCTAAACGTTGAGCTCTATGACGATCTCATCAAAAGGACCAGCAACGAGAACCTATTGAAGGTTCTTGGGAACCTAAGAAGCGCCTCGTTAGACTCACACCTTCCAGCCTTCGAGCTGGCCGCTGAAAACGGTGGAACTCTAACCGCGGAGCAGATGTTCCGCCGCTAGAACCAAACCACCAAAAAAAGCTTTGCCCACAACCACCGGCGGTGGTTGTGGGCAAACTGTGCTAACGGGCCCTCAATCAAGAAAGCCGTCCCAACAGACGATTCCCAACCAGTTGCTTTATTAGACTGTTGCAAGACATCGAGAGAAGAAATCAATGAGCGATCAAAACCCGCCAGAGCCATCTCTGCCAGAACCAATCCCGGCAGTACCAGCCGAGCCTAAGAAAAAGGGCAAGGGACTACCGACCTGGGTTTGGTTTGTTGGAACTTTTGCAATTGTCTCTTTGCTCGGAAACGTAATCTTTGGCGGCAACACCTGGATTAATACCGGTGTGAACTTTGTGAACAACACCATCGCTGCCCTAACGGCCGAAGAAGACAGATCGAAGGACCCCTTCTGCCTGAGCGGCTCGGTTTCTGAAATTGATCGCGCCAACACACTCACGGTTGTCAACGAAGCAGACGCTCTGGTTCAGACCACCACCGGGGCTATCGGATATGCGTCTTTGACGGATGACCTCGGGGAACTTGCCAACGCCATTGGAACCGTAAGAGAGTCAGGACCTAGATACCTGGTTATCGGAGAGCGCTTGCTAACAGCTACGGATTGTGGGGATGAGACCTTCGAGTACCTCATGGAAGACTTTGGAAACTCGATGGTTGCCATGGGTGAAAACTTCAGTCAGTGGGACCCGGAATCTTTGATGGATGACCCACTGCTTCTTGTTACCGTAGCTCCACTAATTGAGTCAGCCGCCACCAAGGCAAAGGCGATTTTGACTTACGTTGAGACTCTCAACTAGAAAGTTATTGAACTAGAGATATCACTTCGCGTGATCGGCAATCATATGCTCATACAAAGCAATTGTTCTTTGGCTGATCTGAGACTGATATAACCACTTATTGTCCGCGAGGGTTTGTCTCTTGGTGTCACCCTCTGAGATTTGCTTGTTGGCTAA
>JAGYIH010000067.1 GCA_018402615.1 Aquiluna sp. | reverse complement strand
ACCAGGGGGGAAAGAGCGTTACTGAGCTGGAGATCCTGCACGGCGTGCTCAACAACCGCCGCATGAAGGGGCGAGCGTTCTTCTACTTCCGCTCCCCAGCCTATGCCCGCACCAAGGGCGGTGACTATCTGCCCTCCCCTGAGGAGCGCACCCGGCAGACCGAACTCAAGCGCCGTATCCGTGAGCTTGGGCTCCCTGTTACTGCCTACGCAAACCCCGAGGCGCTCGCGAAGCGCATCGAGCGCGACCTGTGGAAGTTGTTGGACGCCGAATTCCCCGCCTCTTCCGTGCCCGATGCCTTTGAGCGCATACGGCTGCAGCATGAAGCCTATGCTTCCCCTAGGCGGCGTCTATACCTGGGCGGAGAAAGCTACCAGGCTGCATTGCAGAAACTGCTTGATGCCGAAGAGTCCCGCATCCTAATCGAAGGCGCTTCTGGTGGCGGCAAGAGCGCGCTGCTTGCAAACTTCTTCGATGTCTACCGTAAACGCCATTGCAGACACCTGGTGCATGAGCACTACTTAGGCGCTAGCGCAGATGCCGCAGACCCCCATGCACTGGTGCGAAGGCTAATTGAGTTCATCCAGCGCACCACAGGTAGCAACGAGGAGATACCGGGAGATCCGCAAAAGCTCATGGATAGCCTGCCACTCTGGCTTGCTACAACCAGCGCCTGGGCGCGCAGGCGCAGGACGCGCTTCATCTTCGTGCTTGACTCGCTTAACAGCCTCACCGACCAACAGGACCTCAGGTGGTGGCCAGCCTTCCTACCCCGAGGCATCACCGTAGTCCTTTCCTGTCTGCCAGGGCCGGTGCAAGACGCACTTAAAGGGAAAACCGAAGCACTGCCGGGGCAGGACAAGCCTCCGAAGTGGGAGACGGTCACGGTGCGCCCGTTGACCAAGGCACAGAGCGCAACGCTACTCAGCACTTACCTTGCCCGATTTAACAAGAAGTTACCCCCGCAGATGGTCAAGCAGGTGCAGCGTCACCCTTTAGCCACCCACCCGCTGTTCCTCCGAACGCTAGCAGAGGAACTCAGGCTCTTCGGGGTGCATGAGGAACTGCAAAAGAGGCTAGACCACTATCTGACAAGCCAGACCGTTGACGATCTCTTCGAACGAGTGCTCGAGCGCGTCGAGAAAGACTGCGGCAAAAAGCAGGTCAAGGCCGCAATGACCGCCATCTGGGCCTCCCGGGCGGGGCTGACCGAGACGGAGATACTCGGCATCGCCCACCTCACCCCAGTGCTATGGGCCACGTTGCGCCACATGCTCGATGAGGCGCTACTCGAAACCAATGGCCGCATTACCTTCGCACACGATTACTTAAGGATCGGGGTATTCGACCGCTATGTGATGAACCAAAAGAATCTTAAAACTCTTCACTTGAGTCTCTCATTGTGGTTCCAACAAAGGGAGCCCAATCCCAGGAGCGTAGAAGAAACAGCATACCAACTGGGCAAAGCCGAGAACTGGCGACGATTAATAAGTCATCTAACAAAATATGAAAATTTGCCGATAGTTCAAAGAACAATACCGTTAAATGAACTAGCAGCATATTGGGCAAAAATCGAACCTCATGTAAACGAAAGCATCGATCTTATATACGCGAAGAGCTGGAAAGCATATTTGAGAGCAGAAAAAAAACCAGCGTCGACCAATATAGCAAGCTTCATAAGTTCCTTACTGGCATATTGTGGAAAATTCGGGAACTTCCCCGAGTATTTGATTAAGTATCGGCTACAAAAAAACCAACCTAACAAAAATGACCAATTAAATTGTTTCTTGGAATTAGGAGACCTTTATAGAAGAAGAGGAGACTACAAGCAGTCCGAGACCACCTATTTAGAGTTGATATCCCATAAAGAATACTCATCAGTCCCGGCTGAAAGGAAAACTAGGACATATTGTCAAATATCTGATCTACACATGGCCATGGGCGATCTCGGTAAAGCGAAAAAAATGCTCTCTGATGCAGCAAACTTTCAAAGTAAGAGAAGAGGCCATCATCGAAAATTCTCCAGTATTATTGCCCTTCCCGAATCATGGATTAGTTTTACAGAGGAGCGTTTAGATGAAGCCAACAGCCTACTCAGGAAAATTATTTCACATACGCTACAAGAAGAGGGGAAGGACGCAGCAAGAATAGGTACCGCAAAAAATAATCTAGCAATGGTTCACTACAATCAAGGAAAATTCAAATCCGCAAAAAAAATTCTTTCGTTGGTTTATGAGCAAGATCTTGTTTTATTTGGAAGATTGAACTTCAATACTGTAATTGACGGGATAAATTTAGCGTGGGCGGAGG
>JAGYIH010000066.1 GCA_018402615.1 Aquiluna sp. | reverse complement strand
TCGCAATGACAATCTTTTGCTGGTTACCACCCGAATATTTGCCAGCCTCTCGGCCAACCTCGGGGGGCCGGAGACTTACCTTTTCCGAAAGCTCTTTTGCAAAGCTGTCGTTCTTTGACTTTGTAAGGATGCCCTTTGGGGCCACCTGCTTGCGGTTGGGCAAGAAAATGTTTTCCGAGACGGTCATGGCCAGTGCCAATCCGTCAGTTCTTCGCTCCTCTGGAACGTATGCCACGCCAGCCCGAATCGCAGACAGGTAGCTAGTTACCGAGTGCTTCTTGCCCTTGGCCGTGATGGTCACTTTTCCCGAGGTTCTAAGGTCGGCTCCAAGAATTGCTCTTATTAGCTCGGTTCGACCAGCACCTACCAGACCACCAAGTCCAATAATCTGGCCGCTCTTTACCTCTAGGTCAATACCATTGACGCCCGGAGCTCGGATTCCAACCGCACTCAGCACTACCTCGCCGGTGTCATTAACCTTGCGACGCTTTGAGGAATCAAGGTTCAGCTCACGCCCAACCATTTGCTCAATGACTTTTTCAGGAGTCAGGTTCTCGATTGCATCGTTGAGCACCAGCTTGCCGTCTCGCAAAATTGTCACACTGTTGCAGATCTTGAAGACCTCAGGGATGCGGTGGGAAATGTAGATGATTGCCAGACCGTTTTCCGCAAGGCGCTGCAGCATCGCGAGCAGGTAGTTGGTTTCGGCTGGGGTGAGTGATGCGGTCGGCTCGTCAAGAATCAAAACCTTTGGGTTTCTAGCTACTGCCCGAGCAATTTCAACGAACTGACGAAGTGCAACCGAGAGCCTGGAGATGCGCTCGTCTAGATCGACCTCAACACCAATCTCCTTCAGGGTGTCGGCGGCGACCTGCTTCATTTGCCTGGTCTTGGTCCAGCCACCAGTAGTTGGGAAGGCTCCCAGCAAAATGTTTTCGGCGACCGTCATCTCTGGGATCAGGCTCAGTTCCTGGTGAACCAGAGAAATGCCTGCGTCAATTGATGCCTTGGCACTGTTTTCAATGGACACGCCATCAATCTGAACCTCACCGCTGTCCGGGGTCTCAACTCCCGCAAGAATTCGCATCAGGGTTGATTTGCCAGCACCGTTTTCCCCCACCACGGCATGGATCTCGCCTGGCATAACTGAGACTGTGACGTCATCAACGGCTCGAACTCCGCCAAAGCTCTTGATGACGTCTCTTGCCTCAATAACTGGCACTGTCATAACCATTGGCTCCTTTGCCTGGGATCAAGATATGAGCCCGTGTTCTAGTGAAAGAGTAAACCCAGAGAGAACACTGTGCACAAAATAGAGCAGATGTGACAAAAATGTTATGTGTGAGTGAACACCTGTTCGGAACGCTTTTTCAACAGCAAATGCCGTTGGATGTCTAAAAAGCGTGCAGGGACTCTGAGGACTGGGGGTCAGTACCACCTGAACTAGAGCTCGCCGTCTCGGCGATGAACCAGACGGCTCGCACTGTCTCATCGGTTGCATTCCAGAACCGATGCGGGATCGTGCAGTCAAAAGCTATGGAATCACCCTGAGCTAAAACCGTGAAACCGAAACCAACCTGCACGCTCAGGCTGCCCTCGATAATGAGGCCAAACTCTCTGCCGCTGTGAGTGACGAGCTCGCTTGGCGGAGCCGCTCCCTGCGTAGCGGGAGCGTATACAACCTCGATAAATTCGCGACCATTTTCAGGCCTTGCAGTGAGGCGCTCCCAGGTTGGGCCACTGGTTAGGGTCAACATGGGCCTTGACTTTGAGCGAAGCACAATCCCCGCCTCGTCTAGCGAGGCCTGCCCATTGGCCGCGAGGCGCTCTTGCTCGTAGGTGATCTGGTTTTGGGGTTCGGATGGGTCTTCGAAAAGACTGTCCATGCTGATGCCGAGTTCGCTTGTCACCGTGTACAGCGCCGGCACGCTAAATGAAGCCAGGCCTCTCTCGACCTGAGAGATGTGCGAGGCGGATACCCCAACCCTGCGAGCAAGTTCGCGAACGCTCACCTTGGCGTTTTCGCGAGCAATTCGGATGTTCTCTCCGAACTTTTTTTGCTGCTGCTGATCGTTTGGTTGACCCATGTAGTACTCCTCGAAACAAATGGTAACCATAATCGACACTGTTCACCCTCAAGAAACAAACTTTGAAAACTTCGCCGAATCTGTTCCCTTCGCAAATGAGTACCGAGCTGGCAAAAAATGAAGAAACCCACGAAGTCGTGAAAAGCTTCGTGGGTTTCGTGCGCTTGGAGGGACTCGAACCCCCAACCTTCTGATCCGTAGTTCTATCTCAGGCGCTTAGCTCATTGGTTGAGACCTTTACTCTAGGGGCTTTGTGCGGCTT
>JAGYIH010000065.1 GCA_018402615.1 Aquiluna sp. | reverse complement strand
CAGTGATCTTGTTTCCCGCAACATTAATGCTCACCGAGTCCTCATTGGACTGCGCAACATCGCCAACAAATAGATTGGATTGACCAAGGAACTTAGAAACAAAGACTGTTTTGGGTCTTTCGTATAGTGCTTCTGGAGCACCCATCTGCTCGATGCGACCCTTGTTCATTACCGCAACGGTATCGGCCATGTCCATGGCTTCTTCCTGGTCGTGGGTGACGTGTAAGAAGGTTAGGCCGACCTCCATCTGGATTGCCTTTAGCTCCACCTGCATCTGACGTCTAAGTTTTAGATCCAGTGCGCCGAGCGGCTCATCAAGTAGCAAAAGAGACGGTCGGTTTACCAGCGCTCTGGCCAAGGCAACGCGCTGAGCTTGACCACCAGAAAGTTGTGTTGGTCGACGCTGAGCCAGGTGCTCGAGCTCAACCAGCTTCAAAGCATCCGAGGCTTTAGGCATCGGATCAGAAACTTTTCTCTGCTTCAAACCAAAGGCAACGTTTTCCAAAACAGACATGTGAGGGAACAGAGCGTAGTTTTGAAACACTGTGTTGACCGGACGCTCATGGGGTTTGTCGGCCGTGACGTCTTTGCTTCCAATCATGACCTTGCCCTTGGTGGGCGAATCAAGACCGGCTACCAATCTGAGAGTCGTTGTCTTACCGCAACCCGAAGGACCCAGCAGGGCGAAAAACTCGCCCGCTGGAATCTTTAGGTCAAGGTCATCGATTGCTAGAAAGCCCGGGAACTCTTTCCTTATGCCGACTAACTCTAAGTCAGCACCCCGAGCGACAAACTCCGCTGCCAACTACGCGCCCAAAAGAACACGCTGCCAAGCGGTGGCGAATGTCTGCTCTTCCTGTGGGTTTAGTGCACGGAACGCGTGAGTCAACTTTAGGAACTCTTCGCTCGGGAAGATCAAGTTGTTCTCAGCTAGCTCAGGGTCGAGCTTGATGGCCTCGTCTTTGGCTCCAACTACCGGGGTGATGAAGTTTACCCAAGCCGCTAGCTCCGCTGCGTTTGCCGGATCGTAGTAGTAGTTGATAAGCGTTTCTGCGTTCTTCTTGTGAGTGGCACCGATTGGAACTAGGAAAGTGTCAGCCGAAATTGTTCCACCGGACTCAGGTAAGAAGAATCCGAACATGTCCTTGGTGCGCTTTGAGAAGTTCATCTGGACAACGTCTCCGGACCATACGATTCCAGCTACGTAGTCACCATTTCTAAAGCCCTTGGTGTACTCGTTGCCCTCGATGTTGCGGATCTTGCCATCGGCATACAGTCCTTGGACCTTGTCAATGATGTTCATGTAGGCATCTTCGGTAAATGACGATTCGCTTGCGATGTCGATGCCCTCAGCTAGAGCGATAAGTCCGACGGTGTCGCGCATCTCAGACAAAACAACAACTCGACCGTTTAGCTCATCAGCCCACAGGTCATCAACGGTCTGCGGGGCTTCCTTACCGGTTAGCTCGCGGTACAGCTCCTTGTTGTAAGCGATGCCTCCAAGTACTCCCTGGTAAGGAAGTGAGAAATCACGGTTTGGGTCATAGGAAGCACCTAGGTAAGCAGGAGCTAGGTTTTCCTTGTTTGGAATGTTGGCTGCGTCTAGTGTCTGCGCATAGCCGTTGCCAACCCATCTAGCAGCCATCCACTCGGTTGGGCAAACAAGGTCAACACCGATGTCCTGACCGAGTGCAAGCTGATCCTTAACGATTGCGAAGTATTCGTCATTGTCGAGGTAGTTCTCGAGGTACTCAACCGTGATTCCGGTCTGAGCTTGGAATCTTTCTAGGGTCGGGCGCGATAGCTCATCTTCTGACAAGTCCATATACTCGGTCCAGTTATCCCAAACCAAAATCTTTTCTGTGTCAGAAAGATCCTGCGGCGCTACCGGCGCCTCGGTGGCTGCGGGCTCACTGTCTGGCGCACAAGCAGCAAGTCCGAGCGCAGTTCCGATACCGGCGGCACCTGCCAAAGCAGTTCTTCTGGTTAGCTGCTGACGTCTGGACATCTTCACAAGTTCGGCCATCATTGGGTCTTGTGGAAGTGAGTTTGGGTCTCTCATTGGGCTACTCCTATTTTCATTGAAGGTAAACAAGTCAGGAGACCCAATTCACTTGGGCTCTTAGTCCCATATCTTGCCATAAATAAAGTTCCCCAAAGTCCAAAATCCCAGGATTTAGATTCGGCGTGCCACGCCAGATTCCTGAGAATTGACGGGGAAACTCCCAATACTAACTGCCCCACCTAGAGCGAGTATTGTGGTGGGGTGGCCAGTTGGCCCTCACAAAGCAGCAAAGCAGGAGTTCAAAATGAAGATCTCAATTCCCAAAGAGGTCAAGAACAACGAATACCGA
>JAGYIH010000064.1 GCA_018402615.1 Aquiluna sp. | reverse complement strand
TCTGCCTGCTGCATTCTGCGCTTGCCTTCAAAACCAAATGGCTTTGTCACAACTCCAACCGTTAGAGCACCGACGCGCTTTGCAACACGAGCAACAATTGGGGCGGCACCGGTTCCGGTTCCTCCGCCTTCGCCTGCGGTTACAAAAACCATGTCGGAGCCGCGAAGCGCAGCTTCCATTTCTTCTTCGTGATCCTCGGCTGCGCGCTTACCAATTTCGGGATCTGCCCCAGCACCAAGCCCGCGGGTTAGGTCTCTTCCGATGTCCAACTTGACGTGAGCTTCGCTCATTAGAAGTGCCTGAGCATCGGTGTTTATCGCAACGAACTCAACCCCTCGCAAACCAGACTCGATCATGCGATTCAGTGCGTTAACGCCACCGCCACCAACTCCAACGACCTTTATTACGGCCAGGTAGTTCTGGTTAAGCCCCATGATGCTCCTTCAAATCAGTGACCGTGATTTTCCACGGCTAGTGCGAATGACAAACCTTCAAGCTCAGCTTTAGCCTTAAGCTCTTCAGGAGTTTGTTCTCCGCGCCAAAAAAATAGGCCCAGAAGGCCCATTTATGGCGCAACATGGGCGGGCGTGTCTAAAAATTATCGAATCGAACAACCGGGGCATTTGGCGAGGAAACGTCGAAGGTCACGGAGCTATCCTTCTCGTGATTTTTCATGAGCGCTTGCAGCACCTTCGATTTCAGAACCGAATCAGAACTATCTCCCCAGATGATTCTTTGATCGGTGGAGGACCGAAGACTCATCTGAACATCGTCCTTGCTCCTGGCTTCTATGAGCTTCACTTGATCCAATAGGTCTTCGGGAAGCGCCATTAGCACTTCAATGGAGTTTCTAAACCGCTGTGAATTTAGCGGGTTCTCACTGATGACAATTTCAGGCAGCATGTCATCCCCCGAGGATTTCCCAATCCGAACCCCAGCTGGATCGTAGAGCCAACGAGCACCACCGGAGGAAATAATGCAAATAGCCTGTCGTTCCGAGATTCGAATGCTCAGGCCGTTGGGTGGAACTGCCGTTGCCGAAAAACTTTCAATCAGATCAAAATCAGCAAGTGATTGAGCAACCTCTTGCTCACTCAGAAGAGGTAGCGGGGTGCCAATGTGAGACTGAAGAGCCTTGGAGATTTCTGCCGCATTTATTCTTTCGGTACCGGAAACAATAATTTCTTTCACCGCAAGAAGCGGTGAAAAGGTTGCCACCGCAACCACCCCAATCAAAGCAACCAGCGATCCGATACTCACGGATGCAACAATTCTTCTAGCCCGACGGGTTGAAATTATGCGACCAACCAGTGAGTTCTCCAGCTCTCGTTGGGTAATTCGCTTGGGTGCCTTGGCCAGAGTGTTTAGCTGCTGCCGCTGACGCTTTTCGTTGGGCAGTTTTTTAGAAAGTGGTCGCTTCATCTTTACTTGGCTTGAAGTGCCTCTAGGAGCTCTGGGACCATGCGGTAGACATCCCCGCAGCCCATCGTCATAACAAAGTCACCCTCATGGGCAAGCGAAGCTGCAACCGCGGGCGCATCCGACCAATTAGGCACGTAGTGAATTCTTGCCTTGTCGGCAAATTTCTCATAGATCAACTCTCCCGTGACACCGGGCTCGGGATCTTCACGCGCTGCGTAAATATCCAGCAACACCACCTCGTCGCTGGCTGCCAACACCTCGGCAAATTCCTTGGCAAATAATCTGGTTCGAGAGTAAAGGTGCGGCTGAAACACCGTGATTATTTTGCCGGAACCAACCACTGCGCGAGCCCCGTTTAGTGCAGCTGCAACTTCGGTTGGATGATGGGCAAAGTCGTCGTAGACACAAACCCCCCGCTGTGTACCGTGGAGTTCAAAACGGCGTTCGGTTCCCTGAAAAATTTCAACCGATTGCACAGCTTTTTGAAAATCAAAGCCGAGTCCAACTAAAGTCGCAACGGCACCGGCGGCATTTAGGGCATTGTGTCTACCGGCCAAAACCAGCGTCGCGCTAGCGGTCTCACCTTTGTAGGCCAGTTCAAACGACACGTTTGCGTTTTCAACAATGTTTTGGACCCGAACATCTGCGCTCAAAGCTTCACCAAAGCTGATCATTGGCTTTGTGATAAGTTTCGAGACCTCCTTGGCGCCTTCATCATCGGAACTAATCACGACAAACTCTTTGGACTTATTTGCAAAATCGGCAAAAACGCCGTGGAACGCTTCGATGCTGCCGTAGTGATCCAAATGATCAGGGTCGACGTTGGTGATCAAGCTAATTGAAGTGTCGTAGTGCAGGAAAGAGCCATCCGATTCATCAGCCTCGATCACAAAAAGCTCCCCGGAACCAGAATTAGAGCTGGCACCAATTGAATTGATTACCCCGCCGTTTACAAA
>JAGYIH010000063.1 GCA_018402615.1 Aquiluna sp. | reverse complement strand
AAACAAACCATCGGCGGAACCTGTGACATCTGTAAACGCTGTGGTCAGGAACATTAGGCGGGCAATTTCTGCCGCGGCAATCGTGACGATCGCAAGGTAGTCACCTCGCAACCTCAGGGTTGGGAGTCCAAGGAGGATGGCAAACAGAATTGAGCCAACCACTCCCATGATCATTCCGCCCCACCACGGGAAGCCGAAGGTGAGAACTGAGATCGCGTAGCCGTAGCCACCAATCGCCATGAAGCCGGCGATGCCGAAGTTTAGAAGTCCCGCGAAACCAAAGTGCATCGCAAGACCAAGAGCCGCCAGCGCAAAGGCAATGGTGGTTGGCGTCAGGAACGACGCAATCGTGTTGTTGAGAATTGATCCCCAGTCCATGATTTACCCCTACCCGACCCTTTGTTTCCGACCCAGCAGACCCTGTGGTCTAACCAGAAGTACCAAAATCAAGACCACGAGAGCGCCCACGTACTTGAGGTCTGCTGGAATCAGCAATCCCGAGGTCTCGATCAGAATTCCAACAATTAGCGCACCAACCAGGGCACCAAAGGCTGTACCCAGGCCACCTAACACAACAGCTGCGAAGATTAGAAGCAGGATCTGGGTTCCCATGTCCCACTTGATACCGGGACGGAAGTAGGCCCAGAGTACGCCGGCCAAACCGGCCATGCCGGCAGAGATAACCCAAACAATTCGGATTACCTTGTCAACGTCAATTCCAGATGCTGCCGCCAAGTCCGGGTTATCGGAGATAGCCCGGGTTGCCTTGCCGGTCTTGGTCCTCAGAAGCCAGAAGGCAAAGGCACCGATGACGGTTAGCGAAAGCGTCATTGAGACCAGGTCGGTGACGCTCAGGGCCGTTGCACCAAATAGCTGAATTTTTGGCGCGTCAAAGCCAGGCAGCTGCTCGGTACCGCCACCAATGAAGAACTGAATTACGTAGCGCAGCATTAGCGACAGACCGATGGAAACAATCATCAACTGGACAATGCCAAGCCCTTTTTTGCGCACCGGTCTAAACAACCCGGCATCGAGCGCCCAGCCAAAACCTGCTGACATGGCAACGCCGATCGGGATTGCCAACCAGATTGGTAGTCCGACAAAGGAAGAAAGAATAAAGGTTGCGACAGCTCCAAATGTCACCATCTCACCGTGAGCGAAGTTTGATAGACCCGTGGTTCCAAATACCAGCGATAATCCAACGGCAGCCAGTCCCAGCATGAGGCCAAAGTTGATGCCGTAGATGATTCTGGACACCACCTGGTCAAACATTGATACCTGGTTAAAGCTGGCCTCACCGATGAAGAAGTTCTTTACCACTCTGTCGCTTCGACCGAACTCAACTACCTGAGTTGCGCCACCCTCAACCACTGCGATTCCTTCGGGAAGAGTGGCCTCATCAAGCGTGACGTTGTAGATGCCCGGCTGCGGCACACCTATGAACCAGCGACCGCGCTCGTCGGTAACGGTCTCGGCCGTGTAGCCACCACCGTCAACAACGATTCGCACATTTTCAATTGGTTCGCCATCGATTCGAACGTTGCCCGTAACGGCGTCACTGAATTCAGTTCCCACCTCGTCAGCGTTAGCTGGTGTGACCGCTAGACCCAGGCCGACAAGCATTGTGATGAAGGCAAAGATAATCAGTTTCAGGAACCTCTTGGGGTTACCTACAGAGAGGAAATTCACTCGTCCTCCATACTCATAGAGCCACCTTGCTCAACTTTGTCCCCGAAAAGGGTATTGGAAAACAATAGCAGTGCAACTACGTGCAGATATCTTTTCAAGCTTTGACCTCGAACGAAACCTTTAGCTGGCTGGCAAAGAGCTAGGTAGGATTGGGGAAAGTTGCCGCCCTTTATGTTGTGAGGTTTTTGTGGAATTACCAGACCCTTTTTCTCTTGTGGGGCTCACCTACGACGACGTGCTTTTACTTCCTGGCCGATCTGACGTAATCCCGTCAGGTGTCAGCACCGCGACTCAGGTGACCAGAAACATCTCTATTCACATTCCGCTTATTTCCTCAGCCATGGACACCGTGACCGAGGCCCGAATGGCGATTGCCATGGCCAGACAGGGCGGCCTTGGCATTCTGCACCGCAACCTATCTATTGATCAGCAGGCCGGGCAGGTTGATTTGGTGAAGCGATCGGAAGCCGGGATGGTGTCTCACCCGGTTACCACCACTCCTTATGCAACCATCCAAGAGGTAGATGACCTCTGCGGTCACTACCGAGTCTCTGGGCTTCCAGTCGTTGACGAAGACGGCGTGCTGGTTGGAATTGTGACCAACCGCGACATGAGGTTCGTGCTTGAGGTGCAGCGCACCACCACACTCGTTAAAGATGTGATGACTCCGATGCCACTGATTGTTGGCAAGACCGGAATCAACCCTGACGAAGCCATGGCGCTTTTGGCTCAGCATCGCATCGAGAAACTTCCACTGATTGACGATGCCGGAAAGCTCAAGGGACTCATTACGG
>JAGYIH010000062.1 GCA_018402615.1 Aquiluna sp. | reverse complement strand
CTAGTTACTGGTGTTATGCGCCGAGGTGTTGAAGGGCTATCACCCAGACGCCATCTTGGCGACGGTAGCTGGCGGTGCCGTTCGTGACCACCGCAGAGAAAACCGGCTGGCCTTGGGTGTCATCAAGCTTCTTGTTTAGCTTCAAGAGGTTTGCTGCTGCCTCATCCTGAGCCTTCTCACCTAGCTTTATTTCAATGGCTGCCCAGCGTCCATCCCAGAGTTTGAGGATCGCATCTACTTCTAGCCCTGAGGAGTCGCGATAGAAGCTAACGCTTCCGTTTTGCATGGTGGCATAGGTAATGAGGTCCCTGATTACAAGGTTTTCAAAGAGGAATCCGAGGGTGTTCAGGTCTTCCTTCAAGGCCTTTGCCGTTGCGCCCATCGCCGCAACGGCAAGGGATGGGTCGGTGAGGTAAACGCGTGGCTTTGATCTCATGGTCTCGCGTGATCTGAGTTTCCAAGAGCTCCCTGGAACAAGATCAATTAGGTGGAGCCTGCGAAGAATCTCAAAGTAGCTCTCAATGGTTGCCACGCTGGCGTCTGACTCCTCACCGAGATCGGCAGCATACAGCGAGGTATTCTTTGGACTGCCAGTGTTTCTCGCGATTGAGCGGATCAAAGAGCCCAATCGCTCTGGGGTCCTAATCGAGGGGTCAACTAGGGTGTAGTCAGTCTGGATGGTGTCCTGAATGTAGGAAACAAGTCGGGCAGTTGCACGCTCTGGCTCCAAGTTTTGAAGAGCGGGCCAACCGCCCCTCACGATCTCTGTCAAAAGTGCGTCAAAGCTAAATTCAGACTCAACGGTTTCTTGGGTTCCATCAAATAGTGCTGAGAGCGACACTTTGGAATTGCTGTAGCCGGTCTCTGAGAGCGTCATGGTTCGCATCTTGAGTCTTTGGAATCGACCAGCACCGCTGTGGCGGTTGGCATCAAATTCCGGAGCTGCAGAGCCGGTCAGAATAAATTGACCTGGAGTTTTTCGTTTGTCCACTTCGCGCCGAACCAGGTTCCAAATCTCTGGCAGCAATTGCCACTCATCAATCAGTCTTGGCGTAGCACCCTCCAGTAATGATGCGATTGCAGGGGATTGGGCTCTCAAATCGGTGTCTAGTTGCAGCATGGACGCGGCTTGCTGAGATGCGGTTTCGGTTTTCCCGCAAAATCTTGGGCCCTCAATTACCACGGCTCCGGTGGTTTCCAGGTGCTCTGAAACAACCCCGTCAATAAGCCTCGGTAGGTATGTCATGACTTCAAGGCTAACACCTAATAGCAGAAATTATGAAAACTAATGTGAGTTTTTATGAAATCTAATAGCAGAAATTATGAGAACTAATAACAGTTTTTATGAGATTGCACGGATCTTCATGCTGAACTCAATGTCGGAGATATGATCCCAGATCTTGATGTAATCGGGAGCAAGCCAGATCCGATTTCTGCGCTGCTCTGATGATTGTTTGAGCACTCCCGACTCTTCAAGTGTAATGAGTCCGGCTAACGCTGCGGGGGTTGAAACTTGAAGTAACTCCTGAACCTTCTTGGCGTTCAATGCGGGAGACTCAGGCAGGTGTGAGATTAGTCGCATTGCAACGGAGTCAGCCCGGCTGTTTACTAGTGAGAGAGTTCTTTTCTCGGCTCTCTCTATTTGGGCTATGAGTCTCTCTGCAATCGAGATGCCAAAAAAGCTTGAATTGATGAAGATCTGAACAATAGGCCTTGCGTCACCCTCTCTGAATGCAGTGAGGGCGTCGTAGTAAGCGTGTGGATTAGCAGCCATGCGAACTGAAATTGGAACCGCAGAATTCTGGGTGAGACCTTGGGAGTTCATCAGCGAATGCGCGAAAGCTCTCCCAGTTCTGCCGTTGCCATCTGCAAAAGGGTGAATGGTTTCAAACTGAGCGTGAGCAATTGCGACCTGGGCAAGCCTTGGCACATCAAGTCTTTCGGTGAATTTCATCAGGTCAGCCATTGCGGTCGGAATTCGCTTGGGGAGGGGTGCAACGAATTTTGCTAGCTGTGGAGTTCGACCACCTATCCAGACTGGCACCTCACGGAAACTCCCCGCGATCTTGGGGTTGGTGCGCTCAAGCAGAACTCTCTGAACCTCAAGGATGCCCTCAGCTGAAATCTCACGTGCCAGAGATTGGGCAGTTCTCATGGCCGAGAGGTTGGCGGCAATCAACTGGGCACTCACCTCTTTCGAAGCACCGAGTTGCTCCAATGCCAGGTCATTGCCGCTTGTGAAGATTCCTTCGATTTGCGAGCTCGCTGAGCTTTCAACACGGAGAAGGAACTCAGCTCTCGAGCCTTGCAGACTTGCTGCAGCTACATCAAAACGATTGAGAGCTGCGGTAGCGTCTTCAAGTTCTCCCAAGAGCTCAGGATCAAAGCGCAGTGCGATCTCGCCGATTTCACTTGGAATGGAGGCTTTGAACTTGCCGGGAGATTGAGAAAGCTCTCCAGACTCGGATTTCGCTCTTGGTATTGCGAGTCGAAAAACTTTCTTTTGGTCAGTCATTACTTAAGGTTAGTTTCTAACCTTAAGTATGGAAACTTTTTCCTAACCTTTTGGCCACATGCGCGTTCGCGCAGAAAATGCCGATAAAGACGTCTCTTTGAGCCAAAACAGGGCACATTACGCGCGTTCGCGCAGACCTTACAAGTCTCTGCCGAATAAACAACAAACCC
>JAGYIH010000061.1 GCA_018402615.1 Aquiluna sp. | reverse complement strand
TTGCCAGCCTTTAGAAGCCTGCGGGTGCTGAGAGTGATCTTGGTTCTCAGAGGACTAACTCCTTTTTTAAAGACACGATCCAGCAAGGTTGGCATGGTGGTTGGTGTTTCCCTGCCGCTCGTGATCTACACCTCAGCCCTATCGGTTTATGAGGCAGAGAGGTATGCAGACGGAGCAAACATCACCTCCTTTGGTGAGGCGATTTGGTGGGCACTGGCATCTGTGACGACTGTTGGTTACGGCGATCGATTCCCAGTCACCGAGGATGGCCGGTTCATCGCGACCTTCTTGATGATCATTGGCATTGGCCTGTTCTCATCGCTGACAGCACTGTTGGCAGCTTGGGTAATGGGTCAGAAGAACGACCAGAACTCCCAGTCCTAACAAAAGGGAATCAGGATCCGCTTCAGGGAAGGTAGGTCGGGCTCGGCCCAATCGAGCTTGCTTAGTTCGTTCTCTGGAACCCAGCGCATCTCGCTGTGATCAGTCGAGAACTGCGGCTTTTCGCCCTTCAGTTCACAGACAAAGCTCACCAGGTCAATTTCCCCGGTGGTGCTGCGGTCGAACTGGCGGATAACTCTGATGTTGGTGTTTAGCTCTTCTTTGATTTCCGCGCTAGGCCTATACTGTCTAGCAAAACTAGGGGAGTAAATGAGTATTATCTGGGCGGGCGAATCGAAATCACTGACATCTGCTGCAACTGGCGGAAAAGTGGTGTCGGCGAAGTACAAAGTTACTGAGGATTACATTTACATCGATTCAGGCTTTCTAAGCACCAAAGGGGAACAGATTCCCATGTGGGCTGTTCGTGATGTCGATGTTAAGCAGTCGCTCGTTCAAAAAGCACTGGGAGTTTCAGACCTCAAAGTCCTCTGCGAGCACAACGACTTCACAGGTAAGAAAGAAGTGGTGCTACAGAGCATTGAGGGAGCCCGGGAGCTTCGAGATTTGATTAACACACACTCAAAGGCAGCGCGAGTGGCTTACGAAACTCAGCAGAAGGCACAGGTGGTGAATTATTCCGGCAGCCCGACCATTCCTCAGAGCACCTCCGCACCCGCCGTTGACCCGATTGAACAACTCGAAAAACTGGGGTCACTATTGGAAAAAGGCCTTATCTCCCAAGAGGAATTTGAGGTTCAAAAGACTCGCTTGTTAGGTAGCTGATGGACTCCGCTATCCTCCTAATCTTGCTTGGCGGTGTTCTCGGCCTCGCATTACTTTTGTTGCCAGGGCTTGTAGCTATCGCCAAAAAGCACCCTTTCCGTTGGATCATCCTGATTTTGGGAGTGACTAGCCCTGTCTTTTTCGGAGCAACCTGGCTGATAGCGCTTGTATGGGTATTTTGGCCAGTTGATAAGACCGTAATTGATCCCGTGCTGACTTCGTCAGATGGGAAACGTAACGTTGGTGACACGATCGCAGGTGTGGCCAATAACTTCAAACAGGGAGCCAGTAAACCTCCCGCTTTAGAATCGAGGCTGGCCGAGATAGAACGTCTGTTTGAGAGCAAAGTCATTTCAATGGAGGAGCGAGACCAGCTTCGGCAGCAGGCGATTTCGAAACTCGCGTAATGGTCCTCGGGTCAACAAAACGGAATTAGAATCCGCTTCACAGCGGGAAGGTCCGGTTCAGCCCAGTCCAAATTGCTCATTTCGCCCTCTGGCACCCAACGCATCTCGCTGTGGTCAGTCGAGAACAGTGGTTGATCACCAACCAGCTCGCAGACAAAGCTCACCAGGTCAATTTCCCCGGTGGTACTTCTGTCGAACTGGCGGATAACTCTGATGTCGGTATTTAGCTCTTCTTTGATTTCGCGAACTAGCGCGTCTTCAAGGCTTTCGCCCGCCTCAGGCTTGCCCCCTGGAAACTCCCACTTGTTTGGGCTTTGCTTCCACTCACCGCGCTTGCAGCACAGGTAGTTGCCGGCTGCATCTTGAATGATGGCTGCGACGACGGTTATTGGCACAGCGATGAACTAGCGGGGAAGGTTGGCTTCGATGAGTTCGATGATCTCAGGCGCATCGGGCTTGGTGGTGGGGCGGAAGCGGTGAATCTTGCCACTTGGCAGAATCACGAACTTCTCGAAGTTCCACATAACCGGCCCTGCCAGACCCTTGGAATCCTTGGTCTTCACGAGTGTTTTGTAGAGCTCGTGACGCTTGCGGCCATTCACATCGGCTTTTGAAGTCATGGGGAAGGTCACACCCCAGGTGGTGGAGCAGTACTCACCAATCGCCTCCTCGTCCTTGAGCTCCTGCATGAAGGAGCCTGATGGAACGCCAATTACGGTGAAGCCACGGTCCTGATACTTCCGCTGAAGCTCTTCCAGGGTCTCGTATTGCGGGCTTAGGCCACAGCGTGATGCCACGTTCACCACCATGACCACCTGACCCTCAAAGTCCTTGAGACTTCTCGTGGAGCCATCGAGCATGGTGAGGTCTAACGCTGTGTCAATCATGCTTTTTACAACCTGATCCAACGTCGAGAAATTTCGCTAGCGATCGGCAAGAACCCTCATGGCCGCCAGTCTCGCTCCAAGAACTATGAAGCCCAGGGCTATGAAAGCAGCCGCAATTATTAGGACGTAGGTGAGCATGCCAACCACGCCCCCCTCAGAGTTTGGATTGATGAACCAGTATGGCCACCAGCCATCAAGCAGGCCTCGCACCAGCGAGAACGCCAGCCAGGTGAGCGGATAGACCACCACCCACCACGCCTTCTTCCAGGAGGGCTTATAGCCCTTGATTGAGAGCAGGTAATCAACAACAATCAGAATCGGTGCGTAGGTGTGGATGATCAGGTTTGGAAGAACCGGCCAGGCATAGCCGACATCCCTTGCATCAACCGCGCTGTCACCCAA
>JAGYIH010000060.1 GCA_018402615.1 Aquiluna sp. | reverse complement strand
GAGCGATCTCATCTTCTTCGCGTCCGGTGAATCGAAGGTAATCGAGTGTGACCTGATCGATTGGGAAAATGGCAACCGTTGAACCAAACTCCGGGCTCATGTTTCCAATGGTTGCTCGGTTAGCTAGCGGCACTGAGGCAACACCGGCGCCATAGAACTCAACGAATTTTCCAACCACACCGTGCTTCCGAAGCATCTCGGTAATGGTGAGAACAACATCGGTTGCGGTAGCTCCCATTGGAATTTGTCCAGTTAGCTTGAAGCCAACCACCTTTGGAATAAGCATCGAAACTGGCTGGCCGAGCATCGCTGCCTCGGCTTCAATTCCGCCCACTCCCCAACCTAGAACTCCGAGCCCGTTCACCATGGTGGTGTGTGAATCGGTGCCTACGCAAGAGTCTGGGTAGGCCTGCAACTCCCCCTTTACTTCCCGAGTCATTACTGTTCTGGCGAGGTACTCAATGTTCACCTGATGCACAATTCCAGTGCCGGGGGGAACCACCTTGAAGTCATCAAAAGCCATCTGTCCCCAGCGAAGGAACTGGTAGCGCTCGGCGTTGCGCTGGTATTCGTATTCAACGTTTCTTTCAAAAGCGTCAGCAGAACCTGCGACATCAATTACGACCGAGTGGTCGATAACCAATTCGGCGGGGGCCAGAGGGTTAATCTTCTTCGGGTCTCCCCCGAGATCCACCATGGCCTCGCGCATGGTGGCAAGATCAACAACGCAAGGAACTCCGGTGAAGTCCTGCATGATTACTCGAGCCGGGGTGAACTGAATCTCGGTGTCGGGCTCTGCCTTCGGGTCCCAGTCAACAATGGACTGGATGTGAGAAGAAGTGACGTTGGCTCCGTCTTCGGTGCGAAGCAGGTTCTCTAGCAAGATCTTGAGGCTGTATGGCAAGGTCTTGGCATCCAATTTGGTCATGTCAAAGATGCGGTACTTTTTGCCTGCTACCTCAAGTGAACGAGCGGTGCCGAAACTATCTACCTTTGACAATTACTTTTCTCCCTAATTGCTTGAAGGGCTAGATTGGTCCCTGTGGTACCAAAATACCACCCTCATCGAGGCTTTAGAACTGTGGCCCGAAGCATCAGCCAGGTGCTCAATATCACTAGAGCGTAGAGCGGAGGGCCCATCGCAACTCTGGCGGTAGCCAATAGCTCTGTGTTTCCGGCAAAGTAAAGAGGTAGCTGAACTGCCAGCCTCAGGCTGAAAAATCCAACCCAAAATGCCGTTACGCCCGAGTAAATGGCCAGCAACCTTCGGTTTTTCCGCCAACTCATGTTCTGGCCCCGAAGAAGCTCAACTAAGACTCCGATTATGGGCCAGCGAACCAAAATCGAAATCAGCAGAACAAAACCGTAAACGGCGTTTGTTATAAAGCCCGGTATAAAGTAGTCAACCGCTTGGCCACCTTCTCGAAGCGCCAACCATGCAGCAAACCCAACCGCGATGGCTCCAATCAGGGCACTTGATGCAGACTTTCTAGTGATGAGTCGGTAAAGAATGAAAACTGCTGAGGTTCCACCGGCCAAAATAACGGAGATCAGTGCCTCGCCTGAAATAGCAAAGCTAGTTCCAAACAAAATGCTGGGAAGAATCGTTTCAACTACTCCTAGCCAACCACCCATGCCGGCAAGAAGAGATTTTCGATCGAACTGAAGATTGCCGTTCTCGGCGCTTACCCCCAGGCGCTTGGCGGCAGAATCCCTTAGCTCATCGTTAGACACTAGGAGTTCACCTTCTTGGTCCCAACCGGAGCTACCAACTGAAGCAATTCCTTCGGCGGCATCGGGGATGAACCTCGAACCACAACAACCGAGCGGAAAATGTCAATCATGTAAGTCATCGCAAGGGTGTCAGCGAGTGCGAGTCCCGATATCACTCCACGAAGAAACCACTTCGGTCCATCGACGCCAATGAATTTTGCGAGCCTGTAATCTCCGCCCTTGGAAGGTATCTGAGCGTTTAGCTCAGGTCCCAAAGGCCCAACGATGGTTTCTGTCTTGCCGCCCTGAGCAAGAATTGATTCATCCAGGGTCTTTCTGATCTCATGCCAAATCCCTGCGCTACCCGGAGCACTAAAAGCCTGCAATTGAAGTGATGATCCCTGGTGGTCAATCGTGAGTGCAACGATTCGACTCGAAGCCTCGTCCACCTCGAGCTTGAGTGTGACGTCTTCCCTAACTGGAAGTTGAAGGGCGCCGAAATCAATCGATGGGCGAAGCTGAATTACCTCACTCGAATCAAAAGGCCCAACGGTGGTGCGATCAACCGGTTGCGATTTTGCGTTGCCGTAGTCAACCATTTATTTACGGCCACTCGAGCCAAAGCCGGTTTCGCCGCGCTCGGTCTCTGGCAGTTTCTCTACCGCTACAAACTTGGCGGTTTCAACGGTCTGGATAAGTAGTTGGGCGATGCGATCTCCAACGGCAACCTCAAAATCGGTGTTCGAGGAGTTATACAAGATAACCATGATCTCCCCACGGTAACCTGCGTCTATGGTTCCAGGGGTATTCAAGACAGTAATCCCGTGCTTAGCGGCCAAACCCGATCTCGGGTGAACCAAACCAACGTAGCCATCAGGTAGCGCAATAGAAACGCCGGTTGGAACTAGGGATCTTTCACCCGCAGCAATAGTTACTGCGCTGGTAGATCTAAGGTCGGCTCCGGCGTCGCCGGGTTTGGCGTAGACGGGCTCAAAACCCGGTGCTGCAGTTATAAGGACTGGAACTTCATTCATCATCTGACAGCGTAATCTAGATTCTGTGCCGAACCTAAAACCAACCGAGCCAATTCTCTATCAAGAGCGAGTAAGTCCAAACTTGGGAACATTTGCAGCGGTCGCGGTTCTGATTCCAGCCGTAGCGCTCGTTTCAGAGCCATTTGATTTCC
>JAGYIH010000006.1 GCA_018402615.1 Aquiluna sp. | reverse complement strand
TTCTCATGGCGCCCTGATTCGATTTGTGCTCAATGAGGTCACCCTTGGAGAAGTTCCTCCCAAGGGAGAGCGCCTGCAGAACGCCTCGCTGCAGGTCATCAGGCTTCAAGAGAGCTGGAGCCTGGATGGCTGGGCACCACAACCCCTAGGTCTTGCTGACCCGCTCGCATAGCTCGAGGAGCTGCCTTGCACTTTGAGGCCAGGTGAACTCATCGGCTTGCTTCAGGCTTTGGTCTGAAAGTTCTTGCCAAAAATCAGGATCACTTAGAGCTCTGACTTGACTCGCAAATTCTTCTGGGCACCTGGCCTGAAATCTAAGTCCCGCCGGTCCGGCAACCTCTTCAAAAATCTCGATGTCGGAGGTGACAACCGGAGTGCCACGCTCCATCGCCTCTACCAGTGGAATACCAAAACCCTCATCCAAGGAGGCGCTTACTAAGGCCTTGGAGTTTCGCAGCAGTTCGAAGTACTCGTCGTCACTGGTGCCGTTTAGAAACTTCACATTTGCCCCAACTGAATTCGCCAGGTCGGTTAGCTCGCTAAGTCTGCGGACACTGATTCGACTGGTAAGCAAAAGTCGATGGTCCGTTAGCTGCCCCATCCCCAAGATCAGCGTCTCAACGTTTTTATAGCCAATAAAACTGCCCATGTAGACCAGGTCCTTGGAATCGCTCCGATTCTTGCGCTCAACGAACTCGCAGGGATCGGCGGCGTTGTGAATCACCGTGATCTCGCGCTCGGTCAGCATGTGCTGCTGCATTTGACGCTTGGTCGTCTCAGAGACGGTAACAACCGAATCCGCCATATTCAGCAAAACCCGCTGCGGCCCGTAAACCAGGTGGAACAAAAACCACAGCAGCTTGATTAGCGGGTTAAAGTGTGCCGGCGGGGTTCGGTGGCGGTAGTAGATCAAGTCGTGCAGCGAAGAGATTAGCTTGAAGTTTCGAAAGATCGAACTGGTGGTTTGCATGGGGCTAAAAAGAACTGAAATTTCCTCACGCCTCAGCCTCGCCGCAAGAAAAAATTCTCTTAGAGAGGTTGGTGCATTCACCCTTATGGTTCGAACTCGATCGGGCATGAGTCGTTCCTGGGCATTGGACGAGACTAGGACGCTGAGATCTGTCAGCTTTGAGAGTTCCCGGATCAGGCCAATGCTGAAACGTGTTATTCCATCGGGATGGCTGGTGTTTATGTAGCGGCCATCAAACCAGAGGTTTCTCATCTATTGCTTCACAAATCCTTCAATAAAAGCGGCGACCTGGTCTGGAGTCTCGTAGTGAGTCAGGTGCCCCACCTTTGCTATCACCTCAAGCTGTGAATTTGGCAGGGAATCCGCGAGCTTTTTAGTGTTGGCCAGTGGCGCCACCACATCTTTTTCCCCCGCGATCAGCAATAGCTCTTGGTGCAGCGATTCACTGTGGTCAAATACACTCCCGCTGCTGGCAGCCGCAAAACCCTCTATCGCAACTCTTGGGTTGCGATAACCCGAGAAGTATCGAGCGTGTTGCTCGTGGATAAAGGATCTAGTCCCTAGGTTCCTGGTTTTAGCCAGCAGCATTGACATGCCTCGAACAATCACCGGTGAGGCAAGTAGCGCTGAACTTCGCTTAGCAGCCTCGTAGTAGGCCTCTGCGAGCTTTTGGGCCATTCCACCGGTTTCACTAGCCCTGGTTGTGATGGGGTTTAGCAAAACGGTTCTCACGCTCAACCCCTGACTGCTCGCCGCAGCCACCACCAAAGTCCCAAAGCTGTGACCCATAATCAGGTCGTAGGGTCCACTCTGGGTCGCAAAATTCAACAGCCACTCACCGTAGGACTGAAGGTCATGCTTTCCAATAAACTCTGGAGTCTTGCCGTAGCCGGGAAGATCGGGGACCACTATTTCCGCATTCTGAATTGCGCCGGCAATCGCCATCAGGCCGTGGTGATCTCCTCGAAACCCGTGCACAAAGAGAATCCTTGGCCCACTTCCAGGAACTATCCAACTGGCGGTGCCAGCCACATCGACTCTGTAACTTCTAGCAATTGCCAATTTGGCCAAAGCCGCTGGGGAAGTTTTCAACACCTGCACCCAGACAGTCTAGATTCCCAAGTGCGCAAGGCTAGGGTTTGTGCAAGGAGGCCCAGATTGCTTGATTTTGACTTTGAACCGGAACTGCCGCTTTGGGCGAAGGCGCTAGCGGTTTTTGACCTCGAGACCACGGGACTTGACGTCGCAACCGCAAGAATTGTGACTGCAACAGTTGCAACCATGAATCAAAACGGCGAGGTCCTAGAGCTTGCAGAATGGCTGGTTAATCCCGGTGTTGAGATTCCCGAAGCCGCCTCAAATGTCCACGGTGTTACGACCGAACGAGCCATGGCTGAGGGTAGTGATCCAAAGACTTCGGTTTCCGAAATCATCGAACTTTTGAAAAAGCACAATCAAACAATGCCCCTGGTTGCCTTCAATGCTCCTTACGACTTCACAATTCTGAAGGCTGAGGCGGAACGCCTCGGGCTAGAGCCCCTCGACCCAAAACCAGTTATCGACCCTTTAGTGCTGGATCGCAAAGCTGATCGCTACCGCAAGGGAAAGCGAAATCTTGGGGTAATGAGTGAGCACTACGGAATCAAGCTTGAGGATGCCCACAATGCGACCGCGGATGCGGTTGCGGCTGGAAGAATTGCTCAGCAGCTGGCCAGAAAGTACCCAGAGCTCTCCATTGACGCCCTAGAGCTGCACGCCTTGCAATCTAGCTGGAGCGATCAGCAGGCCGAGAGCTTCGCCGAATACCTTAGAACGCAAAACCGCCCGGATTACCGGGCGGAATTGGGTTGGCCAATAAAAATTAGTTGAAGTTCTTGTAGCGCTCGTTGAAGCGTTCGACACGTCCAGCCGCATCCATGATGCGCTGCTTGCCGGTGTAAAACGGGTGGCTTGCTGAACTTATCTCAACATCGTAAACCGGGTAGGTCTTGCCGTCTGCCCACTCAATCGTCTTCTCGGAGGTGATGGTCGCGCGGGTTAGAAATAGCTCGCCCGATGCCAAATCGCGAAACACGATTGGTGCGTACTCTGGGTGGATTTCAGACTTCATTACTTTTCCTTTGATAAACCTTTTGCATAACAGCAACAGCGCGAAAGCCTAACAGGTTTTCTTTTCTCAGTCTAGGTTGGCAACTGCGCCAAATCTGCCGTTCTGATAGCTGACCTTCAGCGGAAATCTAAAGGCCTCGGAGATAGCCTCCGAAGTGATGGTGTCGCCTATCTCTCCCCTGGCCAGAACCTTTCCATCCTGCAGCAAAAGTGCATGGGTGAATCCGGCAGGTATTTCTTCGAGATGGTGGGTCACCATCGCCATTGCCGGAGCACTGGGACTTTTGGCATAGCCGGAGAGCAAGCCAATGGTCAGCTCTCTTGCGGCGAGGTCCAAACTTGCGACGGGCTCATCCAACAACAGCAGCTCCGGATCGGTCATTATCGATCTGGCAATCTGAACCCGCTTGCGCTCTCCGTCACTGAGTGTTCCGAAAGGTCTGTCCTCAAAGCTCGCAAGTTCCCACTCGTTCAGCACTCGCCTAGCACGCCTCTCATCAAGTGCGTCGTAGCTCTCGTTCCAGCGGCCGGTGACCCCGTAGCTGGCGGTCATTACCGCGTTCAAAACTGTTTCGCTGTTTGGGATTTGAGATGCCAGGGCGCTTGAGGCGAACCCAATGCGAGTTCGAAGTTCAAAAACATTGGTTTCTCCAAGCCTTTTACCCAGCAGGGTCGCGCTTCCGCTCGATGGTTGAATCTGGGCTGCACAGACCCGAAGCATTGTTGTCTTACCGGCACCATTTGCGCCCAGGATGACCCAGCGCTCAGATGATTGAGCTTGAAACCCGAGCGATTCAAGTATTAGCTTGCCACTTCTGATGACCGAGACATTTTGGAGTTCAATTACCGCTGACATTGGTGTCAAGCCTAGCTTTCTAAAGCGCTTTGATAGAGCGAGAGCGTGCGAGTCGCAATCGATTCCCAGCTGAACTGACTAACCGCTCGTTCTCGGCCAGCCTGCCCAAAGGCCTCGAGCTGTCCGGAGTTTAGGGCCGTGAGCATTGCACTGGACCAGTCGTGAATAAATCGCTCCGGATCCTTAGGGGTTCCCGTGCCGTCGCTGACCTGATCGATATCAACCAACCAACCGGTTTCCCCGCTTGCAATAACTTCTGGAATTCCACCGGTGGCAGTTCCAATCACTGCAGCACCGCAGGCCATCGCCTCTAGATTCACAATTCCAAGCGGTTCGTAGATAGAGGGACAAGCGAACAGATCGGTCTGAGTTAGCAGCGCTGCAAGCTCCTTTTGCGGCAGGTGCTCTGGTATCCAGGTGACTCCGGTTCTGGTCGAAGATAGCTCTGAGACCAAAGTCTCCACCTCGGTCTGGATCTCCTTGGTGTCTGGCGCTCCGGCAGCCAAAATCAGCTGGACATCTTCGGGGAGGTCGCGCGCAGCCTGCAGAAAGTAGCTCAGCCCTTTTTGCCTGGTAATTCGTCCCACAAACATCACGGTTCGTCTCGAAGCATCAATTCCGTAGCGATCTAAAACCTCTTGATTGTGGGTTGGAGCCCATTTTTGAGAATCGATGCCGTTATAGATGACCTCGACCTTCGAGGGATCTAGGCTCGGGTAAGAACTCAGAATGTCTTTGCGCATCCCGTTAGAAACGGCGATGACCTTCTTGGCGCCCTCGTAGGCACTCTGCTCAATAAAGGAAGAAACCGCATACCCGCCAGCGAGCTGCTCTCGTTTCCAGGGCCTCAGTGGCTCCAGCGAGTGCGCGGTGATGATGTGCGGTATCTCGTGTAATAGACCGGCTACTTGACCGGCAAAATTGGCGTACCAGGTGTGTGAGTGGACCAAATCCGCTCCGGCAATCTTGGGGATCATTTCGAGATTCGTGGCCATGGTCTGCAGCGCTGAGTTCTGATCAACAAAACTCTGTGGAATCGGGTATCCAAATGTGTTTGGCTCGGAAACTGGGTTTCCGAAGGCATGGACGTTTGCCTCTATGTGGCCACGAAGCACCTTCACCAGTTCGCTGATGTGGACGCCAGCCCCACCGTAAATGTTTGGCGGGTACTCCTTGGTAACAAAATCCACACGCATATCCAAATGCTATCCCCCAGGTTTCGATGCGGACTAACATTTGGCTATGGTGACGCGGGTTTTTGGGATGGTTCTTGCCGGTGGCGAGGGCAAGCGCCTTATGCCCCTGACCGCGGACCGCGCCAAACCAGCTGTTCCTTTTGCGGGCTCTTATCGACTGGTCGACTTCGCGCTTTCAAATCTGATCAACTCCGGACTTCGTCGCATGGTGGTGTTGACCCAGTACAAGTCTCATAGCCTTGACCGACACATTTCTCAAACCTGGCGCATGTCGCCACTTCTCGGGGGCTATGTCGCCTCTATCCCCGCTCAGCAGCGACTGGGCAAGCGCTGGTTCACCGGCAGCGCCGACGCGATCCTGCAGTCTATGAACGCGCTCAGTGACGAGAAGCCCGATTACGTAGTAGTCGTTGGAGCGGACCACGTCTACCGGATGGACTTTGACCAGATGCTGCAATCCCACATCGAGTCCGGCATGGAGGCCACCGTCGCGGCTATCAGGCAACCGATTGAGATCTGTGATCAGTTCGGTGTGATTGAAGTAGATGCGGCTAGTCCGACCAAGATCACCTCGTTCAAGGAAAAACCAAAGAACCCTGCCGCTGTCCCCGGCGATCCCACTCAAGCACTGGTATCGATGGGTAATTACATTTTCAATGCACAGGCCCTCATAGATGCAATCGAGCGTGACGCACAGGATGAAACTTCAACTCACGACATGGGTGGAGACATCATTCCCTATTTTGTGAACCTAAATCTTGCCGGCGCTTACGACTTCACATTCAACGAGATTCCCGGTGCGACAGCACGGGACAAGTCCTACTGGCGCGATGTTGGAACCCTTGATTCTTATTACGACGCCCACATGGATCTAATCTCCACGATGCCTATTTTCAACCTTTACAACTCCGAGTGGCCGATCTTCAATCAGCAGATCAACATGCCGCCCGCAAAGTTCATTCACGACTCTGAGGGCAACCAGGGTCGCACCAATGACTCCATAGTGTCTCTGGGTGTAGTTGTCTCGGGCGCAGTGGTTGAGCGGAGCGTGCTCTCGCCAAATGTCCGAATCAGCTCAAGATCCTTGGTCACAGACTCAGTTCTATTGGACAGCGTGCAGATTGGTAGAGACTGCACGATTCGCAAGGCAATTCTTGATAAGGACGTGGTTGTTACCGACGGAGCCAGTGTTGGAGCAAACCGCGAGCGCGACCTGGAGCGTGGCTTCACCGTCACACCCAGTGGTCTGACGGTAGTAACCAAGGGGCTTCTGGTTACTCCGTGACAAAGTTTTTAGTGGTGTTCGATGTTGATTCGACCCTTATCGAGCAAGAGGCCATCGAACTACTGGCGGGCTATTCGACCAGCGCCGAGCTGGTTCAACAAATCACAGATCGCGCAATGCGCGGTGAGATTGACTTTAATCAGTCCCTAATTGATCGTGTCGCCACCCTAAAGGACCTACCCGACTCAGTGTTGTTGGAGGTTTCCAATCAGCTCAAACTAACCCGCGGAGCCAAGGAGTTGGTTGCCGCCATCCACGCTCGCGGCGGCAAGGCCGCGGCGGTTAGCGGTGGCTTTATTCAACTTCTTGATCCAATTAGAAAAACCCTGAAACGATTTTTGCGGCAGCCAACAACGCAGGAGTCAGCGATGGATTTTGACAGGGAAGGTTGAAGGGGCGATTGTGAACCGCCAGGCCAAGGCTGACTACTTGACGCAGTGGGCTCTGGAACTTGGGCTGGATTTGGATAAAACCATCGCTGTTGGTGATGGTGCAAATGACCTTGGCATGATGGCGGTCGCTGGCCTGTCGGTGGCATTTTGCGCCAAGCCAATTGTGAATCAGCAGGCAGACATTGTGATTTCTCAGCGCGATCTGGCTGAGCTGATAAGCATTCTTCCCTAGGCTCCGGTGGAGTGCAGGCCGCCGTCGACGTGAATCATTTCGCCAGTGGTGGCTGGGAACCAGTCGCTTAAAAGCGCAACCAGCCCCTTGGCGGCCGCTTCGGTGTCGGTTAGGTCCCAGCCCAGTGGCGCCCGTCCAGTCCAAAGCTCTTCCATGGTTGCAAAGCCCGGTATGCCCTTGGCCGCTGTTGTGCGCAAGGGTCCAGCAGAAATCAGGTTCACCCGAATTCCCTTTGGACCCAAGTACTTCGCCAAGTATCTGGAGGTTGACTCAAAGGCTGCCTTGGCAACGCCCATCCAGTCATACACAGGCCAGGAGACCGTGGCATCAAAGGTCAGCCCAACAACTGAGGATGGGTTGTTTAGAACCGGTAGGCAAGCTGTTGTGATGGACTTCAGCGAATAGGCGGAGACTTCAACCGCTGTTGAGACATCAGACCACTCGGTCTCTAAAAAGTTGCCACCCAAAGCAGTCTGCGGGGCGAAGGCTATTGCGTGCACGATTCCGTCAATGGAACCCAGCTGCTCCTTGATGCGTCCTGGGAGGGCAGCAAGGTCATCCTGGTTGGTGGCATCCAGCTCAATAACCTGAGCGGGCTTAGGAAGCCTGGTTGCAATCTTTTGGGTGATTGGAAGCATTCGGCCAAAGGAACTCAGCAGCACTTCTGCGCCCTGTTCCTGTGCAATCCGGGCAGCTGCAAAAGCGATTGAGGCTTCGGTGAGAACACCGGTAATCAAAATTTTCTTGCCCTCTAGAATTCCCAAACCATTGCTCCCTTATGTCTTGTGCAGAATCAAAAACTACTACCTAGTGGCCCATTCCAAGGCCACCATCAACCGGAATAACGGCTCCGGAGATGTAGGCAGATTCATCTGAAGCCAACCAGCGCACCACCTTGGCGACCTCTTCTGGACTCGCAAAGCGGCCTGCGGGGATTTTGTCGCGGTAGCTCTGCGCAAGTTCATCACTAAGCTCGGCGGTCATATCGGTGTCAATAAAGCCGGGAGCGACCACGTTGGCTGTGATGTTTCTTGAGCCCAGTTCTCGGGTAACACTTCTGGCTATTCCCACCAGCGCACTCTTGGTTGCCGCATAGTTCACCTGACCCGCGCTTCCCAAAAGACCGACAACTGATCCGATAAGAATCACGCGTCCAAACTTCTGTTTCAGCATTGATTTTGTGACTCGTTTCAGAACCCGGAACACACCGGTGAGATTCGTGTTCACGACCTGCTCGAAGTCCTCATCGCTCATTCGAAGCAGCAGGGTGTCGCGAGTAATGCCGGCGTTTGCAACCAAGACCTCAATTGGGCCAAGTGCGGCCTCGACCTGCGCGATTGCGCTGTCCAGTGACTTAGCGTCGGTGACATCCGCGACCACGCTCAAAGAACCCTTTGGGCCAGCACCACTGCGTGCGGTGACCGCGACACGGTGACCAGCAGCGATGAACTCCTCGGCTATGGCAAAACCGATTCCTCGGTTACCACCGGTTACTAAAACTGTGCGGGGAGTTTGCATTAACTACTCCTTTTGGGAATACCCGTTAGGGCTTTACGCTTACGAATACCACAGTCTAGTAATTGCCAACTTTTGAGAACGGGTTCAGCCAATTGGAAAAGCGCCAAAGTGCGACAGCTTTAGAGGCCTCACCCGATGAGGAACGCCGATCGAGAATGATCAAGTACACCGTCGCGATGTCGGTGCGCATGGTCTGCCTGGTGCTGGGCGTTTTCTCGCAAGGATGGTTGATGTGGGTATTTTTTGCGCTGGCAATCTTCCTTCCCTACTTTGCGGTCATCATCGCTAACGAGCAGGGTGTTACCAAGAGGGTAAACACCAGCGTGATTGCGCCAAAGTTGACCATTCGGTCCGACCAAATCAAGTTTGATGAGTCAAGATAAGTGCTCCAGAGCGGGCTGCCAAGATCCAACCAAGCACCTAATCTTCTGGCGCAATCCCAAGGTTCACACAGCAGACAGAAGGAAAATTTGGGGTGCATGCAAAGAGCATCGCGAGTTTCTGGTTGACTATTTAGCAGCGAGAAACTTCTACCTCGAGGACAAACCGTTTGAAACTGACAACTCTTAGGCGTTGGGCGCCGTGGATCACCCTCGTGGTGTTGTTTTCCATTGCCACGACACTTTTGAGCTGGTGGCAGTTCTCCAGACGAGAAGAGATTGTTGAGCGTATCGACCAGGTCATTCAGAACTATGACAAACCAGCGGTGCCATTGGCCGCGCTGAATTGGCAGTTGGATGAATTTGGTCAAACAGATGATGAGTGGACACCGGTTATGGTCTCCGGCAGCTACCTCCCCCAAGAAGCGGTTATTGTCCGAAACAGGCCGCTTTCTGAAGTCAGGCAGATTCTCTGTGCCACTGCGCCAGCGCGCCACGTGATGCCAGATTTGCAGACCAGCGGCGCGCTGTGGCATGGGCCGCAAATCATCTGAGCCTGCAGCACCCACCGCCTAACCCGGGCAGGCGCGGAGCTGCAACTGCGACTGCGGGCCCCAGAGGTTGACCTTGGCCCGCGAACCCGTTGCCCGGACGGTTGGCCTCAATCACCCGGCCCCCAACCAGCCCAGGCGCTATCAAGCTATGGAGAACTGATCACTGACCGCTACGGCCGGTTGTTCACACTGAATCCCCCGGCTACTTGACTGCCCCAATGGGGATGCCCAAGCCACGCTGAGCGAGGGCAATCACCTCAGCTATGCGTTGCAGTGGATACTTTTTGGAATCATGGCCTTTGCGGGCATTGATCTGGGCCTATCGGAACGACCGAAGAATCCGATTAGAGGAGCAGGGTCTGCTGGCCCCCAAAATTCGAAAGAAGACTCTGTCGGATCTGGACAACGACTTTGAAGATCAGAACCAATAGACTGACCAAAGTTTTCAAGGAGGCACCATGTCAATTGCAACCACGGTTATTGCAGATCGCATCTTCCCACGCAGCGTGGGCACCAACATTGCACTGGTTTCAGCTGGAGCAGCTTTGACAGCGCTGGCCGCGCAGATTCAGTTGCCTATGTGGCCGGTTCCTTTGACCATGCAAACCTTTGCGGTTTTGCTGGTGGGAGCAGCTCTTGGAGCAAAGCGCGGAGCGCTCTCGCTCTCCCTGTATCTCGCACTGGGAGCAGCTGGACTGCCCGTTTTTTCATCAGCTAAGTCTTTGACTGGCGTGCTACCAACTGCCGGCTACATCATCGGCTTTGTGGCTGCCGCCGCCCTGGTTGGCTTTTTGGCTTCGAGAGGCTTTTCCTCGACACCGGTCAAGGTTGCGTTGAGCTTCGCGGCCGGCAGTCTGGTTATCTATGCCTTTGGTGTGAGCGGCCTGATGATTGCTCTGGGTCTTGATTTGGTCACCGCAATTTCAGTTGGAGTCATTCCCTTTTTGATCGGCGATGCTGCAAAGGCAGTGCTTGCAGCAGCGCTATTGCCAATGGCTTGGAAGCTACTGAAGTAATTAGATCGAGAACCCGATCGACCGCATCATCTCTTTGCCGTCTTCGGTGATCTTTTCTGGGCCCCATGGTGGCATCCAGACCCAGTTGATTCGAAACGCTTCCACGACGCCCTCAAGCGCCTCAGCGGTCTGCTCCTCAATCACGTCAGTCAAGGGGCATCCTGCCGAGGTCAGGGTCATGTTGATTAGCAGCGCGCCGTCCTCAGACTCCTGCAGGCCATAGACCAGACCCAAATCGACAATGTTGACGCCAATCTCGGGGTCAATGATTTCTTTCATCGCCTCGATGACTTCATCGAAGCGAGCGGCATCTAGTTCTTTTGGTTCGCTCATGCACTTGCCTTTAGGTAGCGGTCGTAACCCTCAGCCTCCAGGCGGTCAGCCAGCTCTGGTCCACCCTGCTCGGCAATCTTTCCGGCAACAAAAACGTGAACGTAATCTGGCTTGATGTAGCGCAGGATGCGGGTGTAGTGGGTGATCATCAGGATGCCCAGGTCATTATCTGCCTTGGCTCGGTTCACGCCCTCAGAAACTACCTTCAAGGCGTCTACGTCGAGGCCTGAGTCAGTCTCGTCCAGAATGGCAATCTTTGGCTTTAGTAGCTCGAGCTGCAAGATCTCGTGACGCTTTTTCTCGCCACCGGAGAAGCCCTCGTTCACATTTCGCTCGGTAAAGTCTGAATCCATGCGCAGATTCTTCATTGCGGTTCGAAGATCTCCAACCCACTGTCGCAAGGCCGGAGCCTCACCGCTGAGCGCGGTCTTGGCAGTTCTGAGGAAGTTTGAAACCGAAACACCAGGAATCTCTACCGGATACTGCATGGCCAAGAAAAGTCCGGCCTTGGCGCGCTCGTCAACGCTCATCTCCAGAACGTTCTCGCCATCGAGCAAGATCTCGCCGTCGGTGATCTCGTACTTCGGGTGACCGGCGATTGAGTAGGCCAGGGTCGACTTGCCAGAACCGTTTGGGCCCATAACCGCGTGGGTCTCCCCCGAACGAATTACCAGGTCAACCCCTTGCAGAATTTGCTTCGGTCCCTGGTCGGTGTCTACCGATACGTGGAGGTTCTTGATTTCTAGAGTTGCCATTTTTGGTTTCCTTTTCCTGATTCTTCTAAGTCTTAGTTTTCGTACTCGAGGTAGATCTCGTCGTTTTCCGATCAAATCTCATAGGTGTTGACTGGTTCCTTGGGCAGGCAAGCTCAGTGGCACACCGGTTTTCAGACAAGCTTGGCTCCGTGCTTGGCACTCAATGGTGCCACTCCTTCAACAAAGCCCTCCTCCAGTGAAATTTCACCGTGTGAACACTTATCGTCAAGTGCCTTTACCTCGCCAGAGTGCGAACGATTGCAATTGCATGCTCTCAGCCTTGACGCGAATCCTTTCGGGCTTTAGGTCCTCCAGAGGACAGATTTTGATGGCCAATTAGACCCCTACCCTCTCAGCTCCAGCTCAATGCTCTTGATTAGCCGGTCTTCCAATTTCCTGAACACCCAATCTTCTGAATCCAGCTCATGCAAAAGCCACGAACCACAAGTTTCTTGGCATCGGACTCCTGACACTCCACGAGCCATTAGGTAGAAAAGCTGCTCATCATCCATGCGGCCCGGGCACTAGCGTGACCCACTCCCTCAATCTTGCCGGTCTCGATTTCCCGGGTTTGGAACCGAGGTCGCCCTGGCACCATCGGTCAATAGCAAGTTGCGGTTTAGCTCGTAGGACTTGGTTTCCGGTTGCGCTCTCATGGTCCAGCACGTCTCAACCCAAACCGTGTATTGCTCCAACACCTGCAGTGCGCCCTTACCAAACCGAAACATCCGATACGCAAGTTTTCGGTGCAATCTTGGTCACAAAGGTCTGTGCTCCAGTAGTTTCCAGAATCAGCCAGGCAGACACCAGAAGCATGTTGGTCTGGCCGCGGGAGCCGGACAGGTAGCTAACCGGAGTGTTTCGAACCAGATCGCCACCGAGCGAAACTACACGACGTGCTGGCGCAGCGTCCTTGCCGATCTTGGCAGAGCTGAGCGGAGACGTGGGATGAGCCCTTGTTCCACTGTGCAGAATTGAAATGAAGTCAATCTCGCACCATCCGCCAACACCAGCTCAACGTTTCGCCTAGAACTCCATCACCAACGTGGTCAAGACCACGGTTGCGCTGATTCGCACCGATTGTCAGAACAGCATTAGCAAAGCCTTGGCCTCGTGAGACTTTGGGTTGATGGCAGCTTCGCTCGGACCCTCAATCTCCGTGTTCTGCGGAATCTCAATCACAAGGGTTTTGGAGGCGTTGGTCAGGCAGCTGCCGGGGCAGTCCTCTGGCAAACCAGCGGAGGCCAACCCAGTGGGTCAGTGGAATCAACCCAGCGGCTGGTTACGCCCTTTGCAAGCCTGAGGTCAATAGCCCGAAGCCTCGACTTCGCCCATCCCCGTCCTGGTCTAGACCGCAGAAGCTTGTCCTGCGGAATGTAGCGCAGATCTCCTGAAGCAGACCTCTGGAAAATCAGAGACTGAAGCGGAGCGCGGACGCTCATTTCGGGTCTGAATTGGGATGTTGCCGTGGGAGTGTTCTTCAATGCCGTGCTGTGCCATTGCTGGCCCACAGCTCCTTCCATTTGCATCTCGATCAGCTTGTTCAAGCTCCAGGTACATATTCGATGGTAGTTCCTTAGCGGTGGCTCAATAAGCCACCACGATCATTGCCATTGCCTCGTCTTCCGCCATACCCCGGGACTGCAGGTAGAACAGCTGCTCAGCAGAATCTGGGAGACAGTGGCCTCGTGTCCCATTGATACATCGTCTTCACGAGTGTCGTTTTGGGGATAGGTGTCAGGGCGGTGAAATGGTGTCGACCAGCAGTGCGTCACCTAGCCGTGTTAGCGCTGTGGTGGGCACCGGGTTCACTCGAATCTCACCGCGAGTAAGAGGTTCTTCCGCCACCGCAGGCAGTCGACTTTGAGACGATCGGCTTGTAGTGTAGGGCGCCCAGGTGAATCATCTTCGCTCCGCGGCATCCTGGTGCTGACCCTCACCGGCAAATGCACCACTGAAGGGTCTCTCCGCGACACACGCTCACCGGCCAAAATCACGCTCAGGTACTTCATGGTGACCTTGGATCCGATGTTTCCATCGATCACTCCATGGTGCACCCTCGTGAGCGATGGCGCGCTTGGTTACCAGGTTGTAGACGTTGTTGGACCAGTTCTGAATCGTCGTGTAGCGAACACGAGCATTTTCTTCACGATGATTTCAACCACTGCGGAGTGCAGTGAGTCGGACTGGTAAATCGGGCTGTGCAGCCCTCAGTGTAGTGAACATGGAGCCTTCGTCCTGTCAGTCAGGGTGCGCTCAAACTGACCATGTTCTCGGTGTTGATTCTGAAGTAGGCCTGCAGTGGAATCTCAACGTAGAACGCCCTTTTGGAACGTAAACGAATGATCCCACCAGACCAAACAGAGTGTTCAGAGCAGCAAACTTGTTGTCTCCAGCTGGAATAACGGTCCCAAAGTACTCACTGGAACATCTCTCAGGGTGCTCGCGGGCTGGTTATCAGTGTCAAGAACAAGACTCCCTGCGCCTCCAGGTCCTCGAATCTGGTGGTAGACCACCTCGGACTCGTACTGCGCTGCAACACCGGAGACCAGGCGCTGACGCTCTGCCTCCGGGATACCAAGTCGCTCGTAGGTGTTGCAGATGTCTTCCGGAAGCTCTTCCCAGGTGGTGGCCTGCTTCTCGGTTGCAGGCGCACAAAGTACTTGATGTTGTCAAGTGAATTCCTTAGATCAGAACCCCGGGTTTGGCATCGGCTTTCTTAGAAGAACTCATGTAGCAGTCGACGCTCAAGCATCCAGTCTGGTTCGCTCTTGAGGCCGGAGATCTGCGAACAACCTCTTCGCTGATTCCGCGCTTTGCGCCTAGACCCTTGTCGTCCTTATCGGACCAACCAAACTCGTAGTTTCCCAGATCGTCTAGTTCTGGCCTGTCGATAATCTTTTCTGACACTTCAGCCTCTTTCGCTCGCACTACGTTCCAGCCCAATTGGGTGGCAGGTATTTCCAAGCGGTGGATTCTATGAAACTTACCTTATTCAGCTGTCTCAAAGGTTATTCGAGGATGCTGTTGTATACCAGTAAGGCATACCTAAGTAGAGGATCGATTTGGTGTAAAAAGGTTTTGGTTTGGCACTCTGGTGTCCCCTGCAAGGCTTCGGCTTTACGTTTGGCTGTCGCTTGCAGCCCAAATCCTGATTGTCGTAACCGGGGGTCTGGTTCGCCTGACCGGCTCAGGTCTCCGGATTTTGACCTGGCCCAGAGTGCACAGACGAATCGCTGGTTTCCACCGCTGGGGAAATGGGCATTCACGGAGTTATCGAGTTTGGCAACCGGCTACTGACCTTCGTGCTGTTGATTGTGGCGCTGTTGACATTCATAGTGGTGACCCGCAGGGCAGGCCGTGGCAAGGCCCTGTTGTCCCCGACGCTCTCATTTTTTGGCGGTGTCGCAATCTTCATCCTTGGCCTGGTTGCCCACAACTTCTTGGGCTTGGGCGGCGTTGCAATTAGCGTCTTTGCGCTATCGCTTTTGGTAATGCTTGGCTTTGGTTTTGTTGTGGTTCGCAGGGCTAGGGCTTCAGAGCCCAAGGGCCTAGTCTGGCCGGCATTCATGCTTGGTGTGGGCATCATCCTGCAGGCAGTGGTCGGTGGCATTACGGTGCTAGCGGGCTTGAACTCTTGGATTGTCGGCCTTCACTTCGTGATCTCGATGGTGCTGATCGCACTGGCGTCGCTCTTGGTATGGCGAGCACTCCCGAAACCCTCGGGTCAGCTCTCTAGGGCAAACGTGCTCCTGGCTCCTTTTACCGTGCTGGTTAGCGTGGTGACAATTTTGGTGGGCGTGGTGGTCACCGGTGCCGGTCCGCACGCCGGAGATGCCTCAACCCCAAGAAACGGTTTCGATCTTGAGGTCTGGCAGCACTACCACTCCTACCCTGGTTACCTAATGATCAGCTTGATCGCCATACAGCTGGTTACGCAAGTGAACTTGACCAGAAGCCTTTGGAAAGACCTCGGCACCAGAATCTTGACCCTGTTGTTCCTAGTCTCCTCAGTACAGGCCATTTTGGGTGTCGTGCAGTCAAGGCTCGGTGTTCCAGAATTGCTGGTTGGCGCTCACATGTTGGGAGCTGCGGTGCTGGCATCCCTTGTCACCTTCCAGTGGCTATCTGCAAGGCGAATCAGCAGATGAAGACCCTTTTCCTCTTTGGCAGAGACCTCAGACTTCAGGACAATGAGGCTCTTAGTTACGCGTCTGAGGGTGCATCCGAGGTTCTACCGGCATACATCGTTCAGACTGGCTTTTCGGAACTCTCCAGTGCTAGGCAGCACTCACTGGTTGAGAGCCTCAGTAGTCTCTCGGCTTCGCTCCCCCATGGTCTAGAGATAGCCCAAGGACCGACGGTGGATGCGATTGCAGGGCTTATGTGGTTCGCTCCTGAGAAAGTGGTGGCTACTCGCAGCTATGACCCGGCGGGCATGCTCTTTCAGGCCGAGCTTGCCGAAGCGTTATTCGCACGAGGGATAAAGCTTGAACTGGTCGGGTCAAATTATGCGGTCACACCAGGCACAATCGCCAAGGATGATGGTGGTGCCCTCAAGGTCTACGGAGCCTTTTATAAGCGCTGGATGAACCATGGCTGGGCTAAGCCATTTGAACTGCAGGTGAGCGCTGTTACCTGGGCAGAGCCCAGGAACAGTGCGCTGCCTATACCAACCGGTCCCGCACCATTTCAGATAAGAGCTGGTGAGGCAGCCGCCCTGGCAACCTGGACACGCTTCAAGGCAGACCGGTTGGCAACCTACGATGAGCTTCGTAATCGCACCGACTTGGGTGGGACCTCGCATCTCTCGCACGCACTGGCCCATGGCGAGATTCACCCGCGCACCCTTTTAGTCGAACTCGGAGACAGCGAAGCACACGATGTTTATCGAAGAGAAATAGCCTGGCGAGAGTTTTATGCCGATGTGCTGTATCGGAATCCCCACACCTATGACGATTACTACGAGGCAAGATTCAGTGAAATGCGATATGCCGACCCGGTAAGGGACTCACAGCTATTAGATGCTTGGAAGAGTGGAAACACCGGTTACCCGATCGTGGATGCCGCAATGCGGCAGCTAAATCAAACCGGCTGGATGCACAACCGCTCCAGGATGATCGTCGCCAGTTTTTTGGTGAAGGATCTGCACTTTGAGTGGCTGGTCGGCGCTCGCTATTTTGAACAGCAGCTAACGGATTTTGATCCGGCATCAAACTCGCACGGTTGGCAGTGGACTGCCGGATGCGGAACCGATGCCTCGCCATATTTCCGAGTATTCAACCCAGTTTTGCAGGGTCAGAAATTTGATCCAAAGGGCGCCTACGTTAGAAAATACGTTCCGGAGCTTAGACACATTGAGGGCCCAAAGATTCACGAGCCTTGGGAGCTAATTGATGGCTATCAGAACGGCTACCCAGAACGTGTCGTGGATCACTCCAAGGAGCGAGATGAGTCGCTAGCGCGGCTTGCGGAGATTAAAAAGTAATCAGCGGGTCAATCGCGATGGCCAAAAACAAGACTGTCAGGTGAGTAATCGAACCGTGGAATAGCCGCATCGGGTTTTCTGGAACCCTAACTTTTGCCTCCCTGTAGAGCTTGTGTGACTCGAGCGTGAACCAGATTCCAGCCACCACTGCGACCACGCTGTAGATGATGCCCATGGAAGCCACCGGAATCAAAAGCAAGGTCGCGGCCAGGTATGCCCAGGCATACAAAATGATTTGCCTGCCGACCACCTCGTTCTTGGCAACCACCGGCAGCATTGGCACGTTTGCCAGCTTGTATTCCTCCAGGTAGCGCATTGAAAGTGGCCAGTAGTGCGGTGGTGTCCACAGGAAAATGATCAGAAACAACACCCACGCGGTAAGCGAAACCTCGTTTGTGACCGCAGCCCAGCCGATCAGGGCCGGCATTGCCCCGGCCGCTCCACCCCAGACAATGTTTTGCGGGGTTCGCCTTTTCAGGCCGAGCGTGTAGACGAATACGTAAAACAGAATTGCGGCCAGCGACAAAAACGCTGAAAGCAGATTGATCACAAGTGCAAACCAAATAAAAGACATGACACCGATCACCCAGGCAAAGATCAGACCCTCGCGCATGGTTAAATCGCCGGTTACCAGCGGTCGGTTTTTGGTGCGCTTCATCACCTTGTCGATGTCAGCGTCTATGTAGCAGTTGAATGCGTTGGCACTTCCCGCACTGAGTGCTCCACCGAAAAGAGTTGCAAGAATCAGCCAGAGCTCTGGGATACCGCGCTGCGCCAAAATCATGGTTGGCACAGTGGCGATCAGTAATAGCTCAATGACGCGAGGCTTGGTCAGCAGGAAATACGCTCTGAGCTTTCCGAAAAAGCGAGCGCGCACAGGAGTAGTGGAAACTGACATTTGTCCAAGTCTAACCGAGTCATAATTGCACTACGGCCTTGGGTATAGACTCTCAGGAAACCTCTGGCATTGGCGCCAAAGCCTCTCTTTTACTAACAAAAAGCTCGAGATGGGATCGCGTTGTTGAACTGGAACGAAATTGATGACCAGGCGGTAATTACCGCAAAGGCACTTGCGGCAGACGCCGTTGAAAAAGTAGGGAATGGTCACCCCGGAACTGCGATCAGCCTGGCTCCAGCCGCCTACTTACTGTTCCAGAAGGAAATGCGCCTTGACCCATCTGACGACCGCTGGCTTGGTCGAGATCGCTTTATTCTCTCCGCTGGTCATTCCTCGCTAACGCTTTACAATCAGCTCTACCTAGGTGGTTTTGGACTCGAGCTTGACGACATCAAGGCTTTGCGAACTTGGGGATCGCTGACGCCCGGCCATCCAGAATATGGTCACACCAAGGGTGTGGAGATCACTACTGGACCTCTGGGATCTGGCTTGGCTTCCGCAACTGGTTTCGCCATGTCAACACGTTTTGAGCGCAATCTTCTCGACCCTGAAGCTGTTGCCGGGGACTCAGTTTTCGATCACCACGTCTATGTAATTGCGGGCGATGGCGACCTACAGGAAGGCGTCAGTGCCGAGTCGGCATCATTGGCTGGTCACTTGGGACTTGGGAATTTGATTGTGGTTTACGATGCCAATCAAATTTCTATCGAGGATGACACCAACATCAGCTTCACTGAGGATGTTGCAGCGCGCTACCGTGCCTACGGTTGGCAGACGCTTGAGGTGAATTGGAGAACCGATCCCTATCACGAGGATGTCAAGGCCCTGCACGAGGCAATCGCTCAGGCCAAGGCCAATCTGGATCAGCCGACGCTAATCACCCTTCGAACCATCATCGGTTGGCCTTCGCCATCAAAGAAGGACACCGGAAAGATTCATGGTTCGAAGTTGGGTGCCGAGGAGCTTGCGGGTCTAAAGCTGGAGCTTGGGTTTGATCCAGAGCAGCACTTCGAGGTGTCCCCCGAGGTAATCAAACACACCCGAGAGCTTGTCAAAAGAGGCAAGCAGCTTCGTTCTGAGTGGGACGCGAAGTTTGCCCTTTGGCAAGCCGGTAACCCCGAACGGGCAAAACTTCTCGCAAGAATGATGAGTGGTGAGCTGCCAGCAGGGCTTGAATCCGTATTGCCCGTGTTTGAAGCTGGTACCGATATCGCAACCCGCGCTGCAAGCGGCAAGGTGCTAAACGCCATAGCAGAGGTAATGCCTGAACTGTGGGGTGGGTCTGCGGATCTTGCCGATAGCAACAACACCACCATTGAAGACGGCGGATCATTTGTGCCTGCGAAGTGGAGCACCAAGGCCTGGACCCCCAAGCCAAACGGTCGTATTTTGCACTTTGGTGTGCGCGAGCACGCGATGGGAGCAATCTTGAATGGCATCGCACTTTCGGGCCATTCAAGAGCTTTTGGCGGTACCTTCTTGGTCTTCTCCGACTACATGCGGCCCTCTGTCCGCCTGGCGGCACTCATGAACATCGCACCGATCTATATCTGGACCCATGATTCTGTTGCTCTTGGGGAGGACGGACCAACCCACCAACCCATCGAGCACTTGGCGGCATTGCGCCTAATCCCAAATCTTTCCGTCGTGAGACCAGCGGATGCCAACGAAACCGTTGTTGCCTGGGTTGAAATCCTGAAGCGCAACAGTTCACCCTCGGGATTAGTCCTAAGCCGACAAAATCTCCCCGTGCTACCGCGTGGTGGTGAGTTTGGTCAGGCAAGTGAGCTGAGCCGAGGGGCTTATGTATACGTTGACGGATCTAATGGTCCGGATTTGATTTTGATTGCCACCGGCAGCGAGTTGCAGTTTGCCGTTGAGGCCAGAATCGAACTGGAGGCCAAGGGCATTTCAACTCGAGTGGTCTCGGCACCGTGTTTGGACTGGTTTGACCAGGAAAGCCCTGAGTACCGCGAAAGCGTCTTACCAGCAAGTGTCAAGGCCAGGGTGTCGATTGAGGCGGGCATTACCTCGCACTGGCACAGGTACGTAGGAGACCATGGCATTGCAATTGGTATCGACCACTACGGCGCTTCAGCCGACTATCAAACCCTCTACCGAGAGTTTGGAATTACCACCGATGCGGTTCTGAAGGCTGCTCATCAAGTTTTGAAAGGCAGCAAGTGAACCAGAATCTAAGCGAACTAACCAGTGCCGGAGTCTCAATCTGGCTGGATGATCTCTCCCGAGACCGAATCGAGTCAGGAAACCTTTCCGACCTGATAGCTAATCACTCGGTTCGGGGCGTAACAACAAACCCAACCATTTTTGCCGCGGCATTAAAAGGTTCGAGCTACCAGCCACTGATTGCAGCTCAGCGCGGCAACAGTGTCGATGAGGCGATCAAGCAGATAACCTCAAAAGATGTTGCCGACGCCTGCGACATATTTGACGGTGTCTATCGGGATTCCGACGGAGTAGACGGCAGAGTGTCAATTGAGGTTGAGCCAAATCTTGCTTTTGACACTCCGGGAACCATTGAGCAGGGTCTCGAACTGCACGCTCTGGTTGGCAGAGAAAACGTCATGATCAAGGTGCCTGCCACCAAGCCCGGACTGGGTGCAATTACCGAACTGACTGCCCGAGGGGTCAGCGTAAACGTGACCCTAATCTTTTCCACCGAGCGCTATGACGAGGTCATAGACGCTTACTTTGAGGGGGTAGAAAAGGCTCTGGCCAATGGGGTTGATGTGAGCAAGATTCACTCGGTGGCCTCATTCTTTGTTTCCAGGGTCGACACCGAGGTGGACGCTCTGCTTGACGAGTTGGGTAAACCCGAACTCAAGAGCAAGGCCGCTCTGGCAAATGCCAGACTCGCCTACGACCTATTTGTGAAGAGATTTGCATCCGAGCGCTGGCAGCAACTTCAGGTCAGGGGCGCAAGACTTCAACGACCATTGATGGCCTCCACCGGTGTTAAGGACCCAAGTCTTTCCGACACCCTTTACGTCACCGAGTTGGTTGCTAGGGACATCGTGAACACGATGCCCGAAAAGACCATGATGGCAACTGCCGATCATGGCGTTATCGTCGGCGACACCATCACCAAGAACGTGACTCTGGCGGCTGCGTTTTTGGCGGAGCTGGCGCAAGCCGGAGTTGACTTCGATGCCGTCACCGCAAAGCTAGAAACTGAGGGCGTGGAGAAATTCATCGCAAGTTGGGACGAGCTGGTTGCCTCTGTTTCGGCGGCTCTGGCGGAAAACTAATGAAACTTTCGTTAGACCCAGAATTGCATTCGCTGTTACAGCCAGTAGTTGAAGATCTTGTTTCTAAAGAAATTGCATCACGAATCTCAGATCAGGATGCCACGGTCTGGGGTCCTGAAGCCGCCCCTGAAGCAAGCGTTCGGCTTGGTTGGACTGATTCATTTAAGTCGGTCGTTGAGCTGTTCCCAGAGATTCTGAAACTGCGAGATGGCCTTAGGGAGATGGGTGTCGACCGAATCGTGCTTTGCGGCATGGGAGGGTCTTCACTCGCCCCTGAAGTGATTGCGAAAAACTCTGGTGTTGAGCTTGTGGTTTTAGACTCAACCGCTCCAGATCAGGTTGCGGCCGCGGTAGCTGAGCTTCACAGAACTGCGGTCGTGGTCTCATCAAAATCTGGAGCGACTGTTGAAACTGACAGTCAGAAGCGAATCTTTGAAAAAGCTTTTGCTGAAGCTGGTATCGATCCCGCCGCTCGGATAGTCATTGTCACTGACCCTGGCTCCCCTCTGGACAGCTCTTCCAGGCAAGCGGGCTTTCAGGTTTTCAACGCCGATCCAAATGTGGGTGGTCGATACTCGGCGCTAACCGCTTTTGGCATGGTTCCCTCTGGCCTTGCCGGGGCGGACATCACAACCCTGGTTGCAAGTGCCAATCAGGCGGCCCCAACCTTTAGCTATAACTCGACCGATAACCCGGCACTTTGGCTTGGGGCCGCGTTTGCCCGAAGCACGGGAAGCAGTGGTTACAGGGATAAGTTTTTGATTGAAACCGATCGCCTTCCGGGCTTTGGCGATTGGGCTGAACAGCTAGTTGCCGAGAGCACCGGTAAAGAGGGTCGAGGCATTTTGCCAGTTGTGGTGACATCCTCGGCTCCGGAGTTGAGTCTGGAATTAACGGATGTCTTGATTATTCGATTCAGTGACCAAGAACCGCTCTCAGAGCACATTACCTTCAGTGGTGATCTTGGGGAACTGTTTTTGCTGTGGGAGCACGCAACTGCAATTGCTGGGTATCTAATGGGGACTAACCCATTTGATCAACCCAATGTTGAATCAGCCAAGATCGCCTCAAGAGAGCTACTTGACGCCCCAGCGCAGATTACCGAGGTTGATTTTGTTGATCGCGGTACCAAGGTGAAGGCCTACGGCTTTGAGGTTATGGGGTCTACTGTGGAAGCCGCGATCGAGCAGCTACTGGAGCAGGCAACCTCACTTAGCTATTTTTCGATTCAGGCCTACCTAAACCGTGAAGAGTATCCGCAGCTTGAGAAGCTGCGCGACATTCTTGCGGCTCGGACTTCCAGGCCAGTGACTTTTGGTTGGGGCCCAAGGTTTTTGCATTCCACAGGGCAGTATCACAAGGGAGGTCCAAAACAAGCCCTGGTCATTCAGATTACAGGCGAGCATGGCCACGATCTAGATGTGCCAGGACGCCCCTTTAGCTTCGGAACCCTAATTCATGCTCAGGCCCAGGGTGATGCGATTGTTTTGAGCAACGGCGGCCTATCGGTTGTCTCACTTGAGTTTGCCGACCCACTTGCTGGTTTCGAGCAGCTCTCCAAGGTAATTGCTTCGTGACCACTAACCCACTTCGTGATCCCGGTGACATCAGAATTCAGAAAATCGCTGGTCCCAGCGGTCTGATTCTGTTCGGTGTCACCGGAGATCTGTCGCGCAAGAAACTGATGCCTGCCATCTATGACCTTGCAAACAGAGGACTGCTGCCGCCAGCTTTTTCGTTGGTCGGCTTTGCCCGCCGGGACTGGTCAAAAGAGGATTTCGAAAAGGTCGTGCAGGAGGCCGTCAGGGAGCATGCGCGCACTCCATGGTCTGATGATGTCTGGCGCCAGTTGGTAAAGGGCATTCGTTTTGTTTCTGGCCGGCACGATGACCCGAAGGCTTTTGCCCGCTTGAAGGCGACCGTCGACGAGCTTGATGAACAACGCGGCACGAGCGGAAACCACTCGTTCTATCTTTCGATTCCTCCTAGAGATTTCCCTGTCGTGATCGATCAATTGGAGATCGCGGGTCTTGCCAGCGCAGCTAGCGGGAATTTCCGCAGAGTTGTTATTGAGAAACCTTTTGGCTCTGATCTGAAGACTGCTCAGGAGCTGAATGAGGTTGTGCAGCGGGTATTCCCGGCCGACTCGGTCTTTCGAATTGATCACTACCTTGGTAAGGAGACAGTTCAGAACATCCTTGCGCTGCGCTTTGCGAATCAGCTCTTCGAGCCAATTTGGAACTCGAGTTACATTGACCACATCCAGATCACCATGGCCGAGGACATCGGAATTGGTTCCAGGGCCGGATACTACGACGGCATCGGGGCGGCTCGAGATGTTATCCAAAATCACCTGCTGCAACTGCTGGCGCTAACTGCGATGGAGCAGCCCAACTCCTTTGACGCGGCTGATTTGAGGGCCGAGAAGGAAAAGGTGCTGGCCGCGGTAAAGATTCCAACTGACATGGCTAACCAAACTTCAAGGGGTCAATATGCCGCGGGTTGGCAGGGTGGCGAGGGAGTGGTTGGCTACCTCGATGAGGACGGTACTAACCCAGAATCCAGAACCGAGACCTATGCCGCTATGCGACTCGAAGTTGCATCCCGACGCTGGCATGGGACCCCCTTCTACCTGAGAACCGGTAAACGTCTTGGTCGAAGGGTCACCGAGATTGCAGTTGTATTCAAGCGTGCTCCGCAGCAACTTTTTGCCCAGAGTCAAACAGCGCTGCTGGGTGAAAACGCGCTGGTTATCAGGGTGCAGCCAAACGAGGGAATCACAATTCGGTTTGGCTCTAAGGTGCCGGGTCCTTCGATGCAAGTTCGAGACGTCACCATGGACTTTGGTTACGGTCACGCCTTCACGGAAGACTCCCCGGAGGCCTATGAGCGTCTAATTCTTGATGTGTTGCTGGGAGAACCACCACTTTTCCCAAGGCAGCGGGAAGTCGAACTGAGCTGGAAGATCCTGGATCCAATCGTTGAGTTCTGGCGCAATAACGGTTCGCCCGAAGCCTACGCCCCAGGTTCCTGGGGACCCGAAAGCGCGAATCGAATGCTCGAAATTGATGGCAGAAGTTGGAGGCGTCCATGATCGTAGACATGCCGAAAACCACGGCCTCAAAGATTGGCCTGAGGCTGAATGAGCTCAGGGAGGCGGGTGGCGTTGTAGCGCTGGGCAGAGTGCTAACGCTGATTATTGAGACCGATGCCGCTGGCGTTGAGGGTGCAGTTTCGGCTGCCAACGGTGCATCTCGGCTTCATCCGTCGAGAATAATCGTGCTGGCTAGCGTGAAGTCTGACGCTGAGCCGAAGTTGGATGCAGAAATCAGGGTTGGTGGTGATGCTGGCGCCTCCGAGGTAGTAATCCTTCGCGCTTACGGGGCAGCAAGTTCAAACCCGGAGTCGTTGGTAACTGGCCTTTTGCTCCCGGATGCTCCCGTGGTCGCGTGGTGGCCATCGAGCTGTGGTCCAAATCCGGCCAAAACGGCTATTGGAAGGATTGCCACCAGACGCATCACAGACTCGTCTTGCCAGGATGACCCAAGCGCTTTTTTGCGTCAGTTGGCTCGGAACTACTCCCCCGGAGACGGTGACATGGCGTGGACCAGAATCACGCTGTGGCGCTCGCAACTGGCAGCGCTGTTTGAACAGCACAAGCATCGAACCGTAGTTGGAATCGAGGTTCTTGGTTCGGCGCGAAGCCCGAGTGCCGAATTACTTGCACTTTGGCTAGAACTCAGACTCGGTTCTGAATCAAGGATCATTAACGAGGTTTCCGGATCCGAGATTGAAGGCATTGCGGGAGTGAAGATTATTTTCACGGACGGAAAACTTGAAATTCTAAGAAGCGCTGAGGTTGCAAACATTAGCCACACTGGATTCCCAGATTCATCAGTACTGCTTCCAAAACGAAGTGACCAGGACTGTCTGATAGAGGACATGAGGTTTCTTGGCGAGGATGATGTCTACGGCGAAGTCCTTCAGGCGGGTTTGAAGTGAAAGTCTCGAGCTCGATCAACCCAACTGAACTGGTGAAAGCGGCAGCGACAGAGTTTGAGCGGGTTGTTCTTGAGGTGCTGCGGCAAAAACCCAGGGCTCGAATTTTGCTCACGGGCGGAACACTTGGGATCCAGTTTGTTTCTCAGCTGTCAAAGCTCGATCTTCCCTGGTCCAAAATCTGGCTCATGTTTTCCGACGAAAGATATGTTCCTATAACAGACCCAGATAGAAACGAACTACAGGGAATCAAAGCATGGCCGGCATTGGCGCAGCACCTGACCAGTTTTCCAGAAGCATCCGGGGACCTGGGTTTTGCGGCTGAGCAAATGGAGAAAAAGCTATTTCTAGAGCTTGGACCGGTAGCTGAGCAAAGTGCCCTATTTGACATCACTATTTTGGGGATGGGCCCGGATTCTCATGTCGCGAGCCTTTTCCCAGATCACGAGCGGCCCGGTGGCTGGATTGTGGCGGAGCCAGAATCACCGAAGCCACCAAAAGAGCGACTGAGCCTGTCCTATCAGGCCCTGAATCGCTCTGAGCGGGTTTGGTTTGTTGCATCGGGCTCTGCCAAGACCTGGGCTGTAAAAGAGAGCATGCGAGCCGACAGTGGTCTCCCAGCGTCAAGAGTGCGGGGGAAGCTTGAAACTCGTTGGTTTCTAGATCAAGAAATTACTGACGAGCTTTAGCTGCAGCGGCAGCTCGTTCCCGGCGCTCTCTAATCAGCGCGAGTGCCTCATCCAAGATTTCGGCGGCTTCCTCATCGCTTCTGCGTTCCTTGACGTATGCGAGGTGAGTCTTATACGGCTCAATCTTGGCCACCTGTGGCGGATTGGACTTGTCTAGTCCGGCGGGTAGGCCGCAGTGGGGGCAGTCAATTTCACTTGGGAGCTCTTCAGCAGCAATGTTTGCGGCAAACTTCGGATGAAACTCGTGACCGTTGGCACAAAAAAAGCTGAGTGTGACCTTCTCTACCTGGTGACCGCGGTCTTGCTCTCCCATTGGACCGGCGCCAACACGAGCGCCTCTAATCGAAGGTGAAGATGACACTATGCCCATCCAAATCGGTTAAAGAGTCCAAGAATCACTATTACAGCGACCCAAACCAGACCCAGCACAACTGTGATGCGGTTTAGGTTTCGCTCTGCGACACCCGAGGAGCTCATTGAGCTGGTCACACCGCCACCGAACATGTCTGCAACTCCGCCACCACGACCCTTGTGCAGCAAAATCATCAATATAAGCAACACGCTGGTAATCGCCAGCAGCACCAAAAGTGCAGTTTGTAGGGCGGCCATTTACTTCCTCAATTCCTGGTGCGCTATAAAAGCGCCTTCCAAATTATAGAACTATGTGCTTTTGATAGCGCGCTATGCCGGAAAACTCTTCCGCATCAAGCGATGCTCCACCGACCAAAACTCCGTCGATATCCTCGTGCTGCATGAAGCCAGCAACGTTATTCGCCTTCACCGAACCACCGTAGAGAATTTTGAATTCGCCGGCTTGATCTCCAAATTGGTCTGTAATTGCAGTCCTTATTGCACCCGCAACGCTAGCAGCCTGTTCTGGAGTTGCGATTTTTCCGGTTCCGATAGCCCATACCGGCTCATAAGCGACAACAAATTCCCCGAGAGACTCGTGACCGCTCAGTGCAGCCAAAATCTGGCGAATTGGAACGGCGCTTTGACCCTGGGACTCAAGCTCTTCTAAAGTCTCGCCCACGCAAATAATGGGAATCAGGCCGTGCCTAAATGCTGTCTTCACCTTGGCCTGAATGACTGCATCGTCCTCACCGTGATATTGGCGGCGCTCAGAGTGGCCCACCAATACGTACTTGCAATCAAGTTTGGACAGAAAAGCTCCGGAGACCTCGCCGGTGTAGGCACCTGCTTCATGCTCTGATAAATCCTGCGCTCCAAGACTTAGATCAAACTTCTCAGCATCTATCAAAGTCTGCGCGGTGCGCAGGTCGGTGAAAGGCGGAAATACCGCTACCTCGACCTGTTCAAAGTCGTGGTCTGCATCCTTCAAAGTCCAACTCAACTTCTGAATCAAAGCAATTGCTTGGAGATGATCAAGGTTCATCTTCCAGTTGCCGGCGATTAGTGGGATGCGCTTAGTCATTCAGGACCTCCAGTCCGGGGAGAGACTTTCCCTCCAGAAATTCAAGCGATGCTCCACCGCCGGTTGATATGTGGCCAAAAGAAGCATCGTCAAACCCCAACGCTCTTACGGCTGCAGCGGAGTCTCCCCCACCCACCACTGAAAGACCTCGAACTTCCGTGAGTGCTTGAGCAAGGAGTTTGGTTCCGTGGGCAAAGTTTTCGAACTCAAAAACACCCATGGGGCCATTCCAAAAAACGGTCTTCGATTCCGCCACTTTTTCAGCAAAGTGTTTTGCAGTATCTGGTCCAATGTCAAGTCCCATGACATCGGGCCCAAGCGAGGAGCTCTCGATCTGGTCAATCGACACGGTTCTAAATTCGGCGGTGGAACTAAATCCTGCGGCAATAACGATGTCGGTTGGTAAAACCACCTCGACCCCGAGGACCTTAGCCTGCTCCAGGACATTGCTAACGACCTCAACCTGGTCAACCTCGAACAGGCTGTTTCCGATGTTGTGCCCCATAGCCTTGAGAACCGTAAAGACCATTCCGCCACCAATAATTAAGCGGTCCACTTGAGGGAGAAGATTAGCTATCACACCGAGCTTGTCCGAGACTTTGGAGCCGCCTAAAACTACGGTGTAAGGCCGCACTGGAGACTGGGTGAGCTTTCGCAAAACCTCGAGCTCAGCGGAAATCAGATCGCCCGCATAGCTCGGAATAAGCTTCGCAAGCTCGTACACACTCGCTTGCTTGCGGTGGACCACCCCGAAACCATCAGACACCAAGATTTCGCCAAGCAAGGCAAGCTCCCTGGCAAATTCGAGTCGCTCGGCCTCATCTTTCGAGGTCTCCTGAGTACTAAATCGGAGGTTCTCCAGAAGTGCGACTCCACCATCCTCAAGCATTTTGACTGCCGCTGTCGCTTGAACCCCAATTGTGTCTTTTGCAAACACCACTGGCTGTCCCAGTAACTGTTCTAGCCTTTCCGCGACGGGCTCCAAGGAATAGTCGGGGTTTGGTTCTCCATCTGGCCGACCCAGGTGGGAAACAACTACTACTCGCGCTCCGGCTGCAACCAGTTTCTGAATCGTTGGAACTGAGGCTCGAATTCGGCCGTCGTCACTAATCAGGCCATTGCTAAGCGGGACATTCAGATCGCAGCGCAAAATCACGGTCTTGGATTGCAAGTCCGGTGCGGTAGAGACGGTTCGAAGCATTAGAGCTTGGCGGCGACTAGCTCGGTTAGTTCAACCAGGCGGTTGGAGTAACCCCACTCGTTGTCATACCAGCTGGAAAGCTTGACGGTGTTGTCAATCACGCGAAGCAGACCCGCATCAAAAATTGAGGAGTGCGGGTCGGTCACGATGTCCGAGGAAACAATTGGGTCCTCGGTGTAAAGCAGAATGCCCTTCATGGGACCCTCACTTGCTTCCCTATAGGCAGCCTTTATCTCCTCGATGGTGACCGGCTTCTCTGAAACCAGAGTTAGATCGGTGATTGAGCCAGTTGGCACTGGCACCCGAAGCGCGAAGCCGTCAAGCTTGCCCTTCAGCTCAGGCATAACCAGACCGATGGCCTTTGCGGCACCGGTTGTTGAGGGAACGATGTTGATGCCGGCGGCTCGTGCCCTGCGCAGGTCAGCATGGGGACCATCATGCAGGTTCTGGTCAGCCGTGTATGCGTGAACAGTGGTCATAAGACCATTTTTAATGCCCCAGCGATCGTGGAAAACCTTGGCCAGTGGAGCCAGGCAATTGGTCGTGCAAGAAGCGTTAGAGATGATGTGATGCTTGGCTGGGTCGTAAAGGTGATCGTTTACACCGATTACAAATGTTGCGTCCTCACCGGTTGCAGGCGCTGAAATGATTACCTTTTTGGCTCCTGCCTCAATGTGCTTTTTGGCATCGGAAGCGTCCGTGAATCGACCGGTTGACTCAATAACGATGTCTACCCCGAGATCACCCCAGCCAAGCTGGCTGGGATCACGCTCTGCAAGCACCTTGATGTGCTTACCGTTTACGACAATTGCATCACCCTCGATGGACACAGCTGCATCCAGACGACCGGTGATTGAGTCGTATTTCAAAAGGTGGGCAAGTGATTTGGGATCACTCAGGTCATTTACCGCAACTATTTCTAGGTCAGAACCCTGGGAAAGAGCGGCCCGCAAATAATTGCGCCCAATTCGACCAAAACCATTAATGCCAATACGAGTCAACGTAGTCTCCAGACTTGTGTGGATTTATAAATTACTGCTCCACGCGCCTTTGAGCGGGCTTGGTCAGCCTAGCAGTAAGGACTTCGACTGAACCTTCACGCTTGCGAAACGGGAAGCTACATCTTCCCAGTTGACGATGTTCCAAAATGCTTTCACGTAGTCAGCCTTGACGTTCTGGTAGTCCAGGTAAAAGGCGTGCTCCCACATGTCCAGCATCAAAAGCGGCAGGGTTGCAACCGGAAGGTTCCCCTGCTGGTCGTATAGCTGCCCGATGATCAGTTGGTTTCCAATCGAGTCCCATGCAAGGTAAGCCCAGCCTGAACCCTGGATGGTCATCGCGCTCGCGGTGAAGTGCTTCGAGAATGCCTCGTAGGAGCCAAAGTTGTCGGTGATTGCTGCCAACAGCTCACCTTCGGCCTGTCCGCCTGCTGGCGAAAGGTTCTTCCAAAAGATGCTGTGGTTGATGTGGCCACCAAGGTTGAAGGCGAGGTCCTTTTGAAGCTTTGGAAGGGCTCCAAAGTTGTCATCCTCACGAGCCTTGGCCATTGCCTCTAAAGCGGCATTTGCCCCTGTTACATAGGCCTGGTGGTGCTTTGAGTGGTGAAGCTCCATGATGCGAGCCGAGATGTGTGGCTCGAGGCTTGCGTAGTCGTAGGAAAGTTCGGGGAGACTGTAAGTCATGATGTGTTTCTCTCTTTCTTCTTAAGGTGCAGTCAAAAAGGGCGGGTTTTATTCCTCGAGCAAGTCGTTGATGGCAGATTCAGTATCTGGAATCCCAAGGTCCTGAGCCCTGCGGTCCGCAGTAGCCAGCAGTCTTCGGATGCGACCTGCAACGGCATCCTTAGTCATTGGTGGATCTGCCAGGCGCCCCAACTCATCCAGGGATGCGTCCCTGTGTTGAAGTCTTAGCTGCCCCGCATATTTCAGGTGGCTCGGAGCTCCGTCTCCCAAGATTTCTAGAGCGCGCTGCACTCGAGCGCTGGCGGCAACCGCAGCTTGAGCACTCCGCCTGAGGTTAGCGTCATCAAAATTAGCCAGTCGATTGGCAACACCGCGAACCTCTCTTCGGTTCCTCAACTCCTCCCAGCGCCCAACCTGTTCGGTGCAACCCATTTGCTTTAGTAGCTCGGTAATCCCCTCACCGTCTCGAACGACCACGCGGTAAACATTACGTACCTCGCGAGCCTTTGCGCTTACCCCGAGCCTTCTCGCAACGCCCACCAGGGCCATTGCCGATTCATTGCCCGGCGCCGTTACCTCAAGAGATGTACTACGACCAGGGTCTGTGAGTGTGCCGTGCGCCAGAAAAGCACCACGCCAAATAGCCCTTGCCTCATCCATGGTGGAGCTAACCAGGGTGGCCGGCAGTCCTCTAACCGGCCTGCCTCGATTATCGATTAGCCCGGTTTGCCTTGCCAGTAGTTCGCCGTCCTTCAAAACCCTGATTTGGTAGCCACTTGTGCGACGCAGGCCTCCAGCCTGGACCACTGAGAGTTCGGACTGAATACCGTAAAGTTCCTGGATCGCTCTTGCTATCCTTCGGGCCAGAGTTGAAGAATCCAACTCAACCTCAATAGCTATTCGTCCTGAGATCAGGTGCAATCCACCACAGAATCTCAGGATGGTTGCTAGCTCCGCAGCGCGCTCCAGGCCATTCTTTGATGCAACTCTCGCAAGCTCTTCTTTAATTGCGGTTGTCAGTGCCACTTTTACTCTCGTCCCAGGTCACGGTGCGAGACCGAAACCCTGATGTCGTTCTCATTCGCCAAAACCTCGGCGATCTTATTTGCCAGCGCCACCGAACGGTGCTTGCCGCCGGTGCAACCAATTGCAAGTGTTGCAAACCTTTTATTTTCACTCCGATAGCCGTTCAGCACGTGCCTGATTGCGTCCGTGTAACTCGAAACAAAGCCCTCCACCCCGGGCTGGGCTAAAACGTAAGAAGCCACCTCGGAGTCATTTCCAGTCTTTGCGCGCAGCTCATCTTGCCAATGCGGATTAGGAATGAATCTTGCATCTACCACCAGGTCTGCGTCTGGCGGTAGACCGTACTTATAACCAAAACTCAGAACGTTTAGTTTCAGGGTTTTAGAGTCGGCGGCAAAGGCCTCGGCTACGCGATTGGTGAGCTGGTGAACGTTGGAATCTGAGGTGTCAAAAACTACATCCGCGCTCTCGCGAATTGGCAAAAGCTCTTTTCGCTCTGCCGCTATGCCGTCGACCAGGGTGCCGTCGCCCTGCAGTGGGTGGGGCCTGCGAACCGATTCAAAACGCTTTACGAGAGAGCTATCGCTTGCCTCTAAAAACAGAACTCGAACGTTTATGTCCTTGTTCCGCAGTCCCAGCACGTGAGACTGCAGCTCGGCGAAAAACTCCCCGCCACGCACGTCAATCACAACGGCAATCTTTGGGAGTGCAGCCTTGCTCAGAGCAAACAGGTCACTGATTGGTTGAAGAAGTTGTGGCGGCAGATTGTCGATAACGTACCAACCCTGATCCTCAAGAGCGTTTCCAACCGTTGAGCGCCCAGCTCCCGACATGCCCGTAACGACAAGCAGTTCTGGCTTTCTTGCGCTGTTCATCTCTCCCCTGATTCCAGTCAGGACAAGGTTAGCCCTTCGGCGTGTCGTGCGAGTCAAAAATTTCTGATTCCGAGAGATTTTGAACAACGCTTGCCGCAATCTTTGGCCCAAATCCTGGGAGCGAAGCAATCTCCTCGACACTTGCCTGGCGAATGCGTTTGAGCGAACCAAACTTCCTCAGCAGCAGTCGGGCTCTGCGTTCGCCTAGCCCGGGAATGTCAACCAGGGCGCTAGAAATGCTCTTGCTTCGTTTTTCTCGCTGCGCGGTTATGGCAAAGCGGTGAGCCTCATCTCGGATTCGCTGCAGTAAAAATAGCTCCTCAGAAGTTCTTGGAAGTATTACCGGATAGTCGCTCCCCGAAACAAAAACCTCCTCGAGTCGCTTGGCAAGGGTTGCAATCATGATGTCTTTGACACCTGACTCCTGCAAAGCCCGAAGCGCTGCATTGCGCTGCGGCATGCCACCATCAATCAGTAGCAAAGCGGGCCGGTAGCTGAATTTTTCCCCAGCATCGTCCTCGGCAAGGTATTTCAGGCGTCTCCTGAGCACTTCGTAAATAGATTCGGTGTCATCAGCGGTGTCTAGGTTAAAGCGCCGGTAGTGGTCTTTTTTGGGAAGGCCGTCTTCAAAAACCACCATGGAACCAACGATATTTGTCCCGGAGAGGTGTGAGATGTCAAAGCACTCGATCCGCAACGGAGCGTTTTCCATTTTCAGTGCCCGTTGGATTCCCGAGAGCGCATCTGCTCGAGCGCTAAAGTCCGAGCTGCGCTTGAGTTTGTAGCTCTGAAGAGCGTGCTGGGCGTTTCGGTTTGCCGTCTCCATCAGCTTTGCCTTGTCACCGCGCTGTGGCATTGATACGGTTACCGCGCCCTTTCTGAGTCCCGTCAGCCAATCCTGAAGCGCTTTGTGTTCGGCAGGCAGTTCTGGTAGCAGCAGGAGTTTGGGGACCTCTACAGATTCTGCCTTTTTGGATGGCGTGTACAGCTCCTGAATCAAGTACTCCAGCAGTTCTGCGTTTGGACGGTCCAGCTCCAGGTCGACAATCATCGACCGATTACCCCGGATTCTCCCGCCACGGATAACAAAAATAGAAACCGCTGCCGAAAGCTCGTCCCTTGCCAGGCCGATCAGATCTGCATCGGTCTGATCCGAAAAGACCACGGTGCTTTTCTCTAAAACCTTTTCCAACGCCGAAACGTCGTCACGATAATTGGCAGCTAGCTCAAAGTTTTCTTCCTTGCTGGCTTTCGCCATGCGAATTTTGAGTTCCTGCAGGTGAGAGTCGTTACCGGACCCAACAAAGTCTCCGAGTTTCTTTGCCAGGGCCTTATGGTCTGGCTGCGAAATCCTGTCCACACAGGGCGCAGAACACTTGCCGATGTCTGCAAGCAGGCAGGGTCGATTTTGCTTCTTGGCGCTTTGGTAGACCCCTATTGAGCAGGAGCGCACCGGATAGACCTTCAAAAGGGTATCCAGGGTCTCTCTGATGGCCCAGCTCTGGGTGTAGGGGCCAAAGTACCGAACTCCCTTTAGTTCACGATTGCGCGTCGTAAATGCCCGTGGCACGGCATCTCCCATCGAAATCGCCAAGTAGGGATAACTCTTGTCATCGCGGAATCGCACGTTAAACGGCGGGTCAAACTCTTTTATCCATTGAAATTCAAGTTGAAGGGCATCGTATTCGCTGTCAACAATCGTCCAGATGACGTCGGATGCGCTTTTGAGCATCCGCTGAGTGCGCTCGTGAAGGCTTTGCAGCGGTCCAAAGTAGCTCGTGAGACGGGCCCGCAGGTTCTTTGCCTTGCCAACGTAAAGGACGCGGTTATTGGCATCAATAAAGCGGTAGACCCCAGGATTTTTTGGTATCTCCGAGGTTTTGGGGCGAAAGCTCAGGTCATTTGCCATGGCTAAACCAGTAATTCTTTGAGGAATCTGCCAGTGTGGCTCGCCTCAACCTTGGCGACCTGCTCCGGTGTTCCCTGGGCAATCACCAGTCCGCCACCAGAACCGCCCTCAGGCCCCATGTCGATAAGCCAGTCGCTACAGCGAATCACATCCAGGTTGTGCTCAATCACTATTACGGTGTTGCCCTTTTCAACCAGGGTGCTTAGCACCAACAGCAGCTTGCGGACATCCTCAAAGTGAAGACCGGTGGTTGGTTCATCCAACACGTAGATGGTCTTTCCAGTGGAGCGGCGCTGAAGTTCGGTTGCCAGCTTTACGCGCTGGGCTTCCCCGCCAGACAGAGTTGTTGCTGCCTGACCGAGGCGCACGTAGCCAAGACCGACATCCACCAGCGTGCTGAGGTATCGCGAAATCTGAGATATGGGTGCAAAAAACTCTGCAGCCTCGCTGATGGGCATGTTCAGAACATCGCCAATCGACTTGCTCTTGTACTTCACCTGAAGCGTTTCTCGGTTGTAGCGAGCCCCCTTGCAGTCCTCACAGATTACGTAGACGTCCGGCAAAAAGTTCATCTCGATCTTGATGGTGCCATCACCAGCGCAGGTCTCGCAGCGTCCACCCTTGACGTTGAAGGAGAAGCGACCCTGCAGGTAGCCACGAACTTTTGCCTCCTGGGTCTCAGCGAATAGCTTCCTGATGTGGTCAAAGACCCCGGTATAGGTTGCCGGGTTGGATCTTGGAGTTCTTCCGATGGGACCCTGGTCGACGTGGACCACCTTGTCCAGTTGCTCTAGGCCCTCGACCCGGGTGTGCTTACCCGCAACGCCCTTGGCATTGTTCAACTTATTTGCCAGCACCTGGTAAAGCACGTCGTTCACAAGTGAGGACTTGCCTGATCCACTGACGCCAGTGACCGCGGTCATTACGCCCAGCGGGATATCAACATCCACATTTCGCAGATTGTTTTCCCTTGCACCGATGATCCTGATTTTGCGAGTCTTATCCACCTTGCGTCTTTTTGAGGGGGCCTCGATCCTGATACGTCCGGACAAATAATCGCCGGTGATCGAATCCTTGTTCTTCAGAATGTCTTTGTAGCTACCGGAGTGAACTACCTGTCCCCCGTGCGCTCCGGCTCCGGGGCCAATGTCAACCAGCCAGTCTGCTGCCTTGATTGTGTCTTCATCGTGCTCCACGACAATTAGCGTGTTGCCCAAATCACGCAGTTTGATCAGGGTTTCAATAAGCCTGCGGTTGTCTCGTTGGTGCAATCCAATCGAGGGCTCGTCAAGCACGTAGAGCACTCCGGTTAGCCCGGCACCAATCTGTGTTGCCAATCGGATCCGCTGCGCCTCGCCGCCGGACAGTGAGCCGGCACTGCGCTCGAGAGAGAGATAGTCAAGACCAACCGCCAGCAGAAAGTCCAATCGGGCGCGAATCTCTCTTAGAACCTGTGCGGCGATCTGAGCTTCACGCTGGTTGAGATTCAACTTGTCGAAAAATTCATGGCTCTTACCCAGCGAAAGCACGGCAACGTCGTGAATCGACTTACCATGCACCTTGACCGCGAGCACCTCGGGTCTGAGTCTTGCTCCCTCACAGGCCGGGCAGGGCACTTCTCGCAAGAACTCCGCCCACTTGCCCCTAGCCCAATCGCTATCAGACTCTAGGTAGCGGCGTTCAACATAGGGAAGCACTCCCTCAAAACCTGATGTGTAGCGCATCTCGCGACCATACTTTGAGCGCCAGCGAACCTGGACCTCAAAGTCGTTGCCGTTCAGAATCGCGTCTTTTGACTCATCGGAAAGTTTTTCCCAAGGGGTATCCAGGCTGAAGTCGATGTCCTTGGATAAACCATCAAGCAGTCTCACAAAATACGAGTAAAGCCCCTTGCCTTGAGTTGACCATGGCAGGATGGCCCCCTCGTTGATGCTGGCTCCCGGATCACCAATCACCAGTTCACTGTCAACCGCCATCTTGGTGCCCAGTCCGGTGCAGGACGGGCAGGCTCCAAAAGGAGCGTTGAAGCTGAAGGTTCTGGGTTCGATCTCGGTGAGTGCAATCTCGTGCTCATTAGGGCAAGACAACCGCTCGCTAAAGGTGCGCTGCGTCTTGTCGTCGATGAAGTCGACTATCACCCTGCCGTCGGCAAGCTTGAGCGCCGTTTCAACCGAGTCAGTCAAACGGGAAATAATGTCATCTTTGATCACAAGGCGGTCAACTACTACCGAAATGTCATGCTTAAAGCTTTTCTTCAGCGGCTTTGCCTCGGTGAGCACCACCGTCTCTCCATCCACCACCGCTCGGGCATAGCCCTGAGCCTGAAGTGATGCGAACAGGTCCTGAAACTCGCCTTTTTTCTGCTGAATGATTGGTGCTAGCAATTGAAACCTGGTGCCATCGGTAAGCGTCAGCAGCTGGTCGACAATCGCTTGAGGAGTCTGCTTGGAGATCACCTCACCGCAAACGTGGCAGTGCGGGACTCCAATGCGCGCCCAGAGTAGGCGCAGGTAGTCGTGGATTTCAGTAATCGTGCCAACAGTGGAGCGCGGGTTGCGGTTAGTTGACTTTTGATCGATAGACACCGCGGGGCTTAGTCCCTCAATGAAGTCGACATCAGGTCTGTCGACCTGGCCCAGGAACTGTCTTGCGTAAGCGGAGAGCGATTCCACATACCGTCGTTGACCCTCGGCGAAAATGGTGTCAAAGGCAAGCGAAGACTTACCTGAGCCGCTCAGACCGGTAAAGACAACCATTGAGTCTTTTGGTATTTCAAGATTTAGGTTTTTTAGATTGTGAACGCGAGCGCCCTTGATGGCTAGTTTTGAACCCTTGGGCTGCTGGATAATCACCGTAGAAGTTTACGCATGCCCGGCAGCGTCAAAGGCTCGAAGCTCCTTCTTGAGTTCGGCAATTTCATCCCTGATGCGGGCTGCCAATTCAAACTTCAACTCTGAGGCCGCAAACTTCATCTGGGCATCCAGCTCAACGATTGTGTCCAACAGTTGATCAATGCCCTCCTTGCCAATCGCCTTGCGCCCGCGCATCGGAGTTGAGCCAACCTTGCGCTTTGGTTCCTTGCGCAACTGCTCCATGAGTTTCTCGGTGTCCACCCCCTCGCGAACCAGAGCATCGGTGATGTCGGCAATCTTCTTGCGAAGCGGTTGCGGGTCGACACCGCGCTCGAGGTTGTAGGCAACCTGTTTTTCACGTCTCCGGTTGGTCTCCTCGATCGCATTCACTATGGATTTGGTCATGACGTCGGCATACATGTGGACCTCACCGTTAACGTTCCTAGCGGCGCGACCAATTGTCTGAATTAGGGAGGTGGTTGATCTGAGGAAGCCCTCCTTATCGGCATCCAATATCGCCACTAGTGAGACCTCTGGTAGGTCAAGACCCTCACGCAGCAGATTAATCCCCACTAAGACATCAAAGAGGCCTTGCCGAAGCTCTCTAAGAAGTTCGACTCGTCTGAGGGTGTCGACGTCAGAGTGCAGGTATCGCACCCTCACTCCCATCTCGGTGAAGTAGTCGGTCACCTCTTCCGCAAGGCGCTTGGTGAGGGTGGTGACCAGCACTCTCTCATCGCGCTCCACACGAAGTCGAATCTCCTCAAGTAGGTCATCTATCTGACCAGTCGAGGGCTTCACGACAATCTTCGGATCAACCAGTCCGGTTGGTCTGATGATCTGCTCCACGACGCCATCAGATTTCTCAAGCTCATATTTTGATGGTGTTGCGGAGAGATAAACGGTCTGTCCAGTGCGCTCCAAGAACTCCTCAAATTTCAGGGGCCTATTATCCAGAGCTGAGGGAAGCCTGAAGCCGTGCTCAACAAGTGTTCTTTTGCGTGAGGAGTCGCCGCTATACATCGCACCAATCTGCGGTATCGCAACGTGAGATTCGTCCACGACTGTGAGGAAGTCCTCTGGAAAGTAGTCCAAGAGGCAGGCGGGCGGTTCCCCAACCTCGCGACCGTCAATGTGACGCGAGTAGTTCTCGATACCGGAGCAGAAACCAAGTTCACGAATCATCTCAAGGTCAAAGGTGGTGCGCATCTTGATGCGCTGCGCCTCTAAGAGTTTGCCCTGGGTCGTGAGTTCCTTGTAGCGAACTTCGAGCTCATTTTCAATCTCCTCAATTGCCTTACCCATTCGTTCGGCGGGAGCCACGTAGTAGGAGGCTGGGTAGATCGCAACCGAATCGCGTTCCATCAAGATTTCTCCGGTGAGCGGGTGAATGCGATAGATCTTCTCAATCTCGTCACCAAAGAATTCGATTCTCGTGGCCTCTTCGTCATAGACCGCAATCACCTCAACGGTGTCTCCCTTGACTCGGAAGTTTCCCCTGGTGAACTCGATGTCGTTTCTTTGGTACTGGATAGTGACCAGGCCGCGAATTAGCTCATCCCGGTCAATCCGCTGGCCAACCTGAAGCGGCAATGATTGAGCGAGGTACTCCTTTGGAGCTCCCAGACCGTAGATGCAGGAGACGGTTGCCACAACAATCACATCTCTTCTTGAAAGAAGCGACATCGTCGCTGAGTAGCGCAGCCTCTCAACCTCTTCATTGATGGTCGAGTCCTTCTCGATAAATGTGTCGGTTTGCGGGACGTATGCCTCTGGCTGGTAATAGTCGTAGTAGGAAACGAAGTACTCAACGGCGTTCTCCGGGAACATCTCCCTTAGCTCACTGGCCAGTTGTGCAGCAAGGGTTTTATTGTGCGCAATGACTAAGGTTGGCCGCTGCAGCTTCTCAATCAGCCATGCCGTGGTCGCACTTTTACCAGTGCCAGTGGCACCAAGCAGCACGACATCCTTCTCACCATTATTGATCCGAGTTTCTAGCTCGGCTATGGCTGTGGGTTGATCTCCCGCGGGGGTGTAATCGCTAACAACACGAAATGGTTTTTGCTCGCTATTCACTTTGTCGCTTCCGCATAAACCCGATCCACTCGGCTCATAAGCTCGGCCAGGCTACAGTCCGAGTCGATTACGTAATCCGCCACTGCCTCACGCTGAAAATCCGTTGCCTGAGCCGATATTCTGGCCTGAGCCTGCTGCTGAGTCATATTCCTTGACGAAACCAGTCGTTGAACTCGAACCGCTTCAGGTGCGCTCACCGCGATTACCTTGTCAAAAGGCAGTTTTGATCCGGATTCGACTAAAAGCGGAATGGTGTAGACAACGACTCCCGAAGCTTTTGCTATTCGCTCTTTTGAAAGCTCTTGGATCAGGGGGTGCAAGATACCCTCGAGATCCTTCCTGGATTCTTCGTTCGCAAATGCCCGCTCTGCCAGAGCAGCACGGTCCAAACTGCCGTCACTCAAAATTAGGTCCGCGCCAAATCTGGCCGCAACCGCGACGATTCCTGAGCTACCCGGAGCAACCACCTCTCTTGCCAATAGGTCGGCGTCAATCTCGGTCGCACCAAGTTCCGTGAGTCTTTTGGCGACCGTAGATTTTCCGGAACCAATACCGCCAGTAAGCCCAATCAACATCACCACAGGATAAACGAAAAACGGGGCTGACATTGGCAGCCCCGTTTGTCGATAGTGAGTCTTATTTGTCTTCGGTGAGCTTGTCCCTCAGAGCGGCAAGTGACTCGTCGTCAGCAAGCGTTCCCTGGTCCGAGGCGCTGCCTGTGGTGCCCGAAGGCTCCTGGGCAACGGCGGTGTCCGGCAGGGAGGCCAGGTGCTCGAAAGCGGCCTTGGCCTGAACCTTGTGTAGCTCCCAACGAGATCTTGCCTCAGCGTACTCAGCCTCCCACTTGGTGCGGGCCTCCTCATATCCTGACTTCCACTCTGATGTGGCTGGATCGAAGCCCTCTGGGTAGCGGTACTGTCCGGTCTCGTCGTAGTCCGCGCTCATGCCGTACAAAACAGGGTTGAAGTCGGTACCGTTTGGGTCCACCTCTTCCAGCGCCTGCTTTAGCGATAGCGAGATCCTGCGACGCTCAAGGTCGATGTCAATCAGCTTGACGAATACGTCCTGATTAACCGAGACAACCTGGTCAGCGTGCTCAACATGCTTGGCAGAAAGCTCTGAGATGTGTACGAGACCCTCGATGCCATCGGCCACTCGAACGAACGCACCGAATGGGACAATCTTGGTGACCTTGCCCGGGATGTACTGACCAATTGCGTGGGTTCTTGCGAACAGCTGCCATGGGTCTTCCTGAGTTGCTTTAAGCGATAGTGAAACGCGCTCACGGTCGTTGTCTACTTCCAGAACCTCAACGGTTACTTCCTGGCCAACCTCAACAACTTCAGAGGCGTGCTCGATGTGCTTCCAGGACAGCTCGGAAACGTGGACCAGACCGTCTACGCCACCAAGGTCGATGAAGGCACCAAAGTTCACGATGGA
>JAGYIH010000059.1 GCA_018402615.1 Aquiluna sp. | reverse complement strand
GTCATGCCCTGGACGATGATCTTGGAGTTGCTGTCTAGGTAAATTGCCATCTTCTTTTGCCTACCGGTTCGCTAGTTCTGCGGCGGCATCTGCTCCGCCATCCATGGTGTCCGCAAGGCTAACCAGCGGGTGGTTGAAATCTGCCAGGATCTTGCGACCCTCCTCCACGTTGTTGCCATCAAGACGGACAACCAGTGGCTTAGAGGCCCGGTCGCCCAAGGTGTTTAGAGCCCCGACGATTCCGTTAGCAACAGCATCGCAGGCAGTGATGCCACCAAAGACGTTCACAAACACGCTCTTGACCTGTGGGTCATTCAAAATGACGTCGAGACCCGCAGCCATAACCTCAGCTGAAGCACCGCCACCAATGTCTAGGAAGTTTGCTGGCTTTACATTGCCGTGGTTCTCACCGGCGTAGGCGACAACATCGAGGGTGGACATAACAAGTCCTGCGCCGTTACCGATGATGCCAACCTGGCCATCTAATTTCACGTAGTTCAGGTCCATCGCCTTGGCCTTGGCCTCTAGTGGGTCAAGTGAGTCGCGCTCCATTGCCTCGCGCTCGTGGCGGAACTCTGCGTTCTCGTCCAGGGTGACCTTGCCATCCAGGGCAACGATGTCACCATCAGTTGTTAGAACCAGTGGGTTCACCTCAACCAGGGTGGCATCTTCTTTCACAAAGACCTGGTAGAGCTTCACGAAGACATCGGCAACCCGGTCAACCAGGTCCTCAGAGAACTTCGCTGCCCTGGCAATCTCAACGGCCTTGGCCTTATCGATACCTGTCACGGCTGAAATTGGAATTCGCGCCAGTGCTTCTGGGCGCTCTACTGCAAGCTGCTCAATCTCCATGCCGCCCTCAACACTGCACAGAGCTAGGAAGGTTCGATTGGAGCGGTCAAGCAGCACCGAGAAGTAGTACTCCTTGTCAATCGAGGCACCCTGAGCGATCATGACGCGCTTCACAACGTGACCCTTGATGTCTAACCCAAGAATCTGCTCTGCCATCTGGCGAGCCTCAGCAGGTGAGTGGGCAACCTTTACGCCACCGGCCTTCCCGCGACCACCGGTTTTTACCTGGGCCTTGACTACGACTGTGCCGCCAATCTTGGCTGCCGCCTGTTCTGCTTGTTCTGGAGTGTCTGCGATTGCGCCCTGCAGCACTGGAACACCATGTGCTTCAAACAGGTCGCGGGCTTGATATTCAAAAAGATCCACGGTTAGTAATTCATTTCTTGAGCCTACGGATGATGCTTAGAGTCTAGCGAGCGATGCCCAGTCCAGAATCCGCTAGAGCTTTACAATTGGGGCCATCTTGACCAAAAGCCGCTTGGTAGTTCCACTATCAAAGCGAATCTCAGCGGTTTGCTTTGGTGGATTGCCGCTCACCGCAATCACCTGGCCCTCACCAAAGCTGTCGTGATTGATGCGATCACCAACTTCCAGAGTCAGATCCTTGTTGTCGCGAACCGCGCTTGGGGCATTGATAGCCCCCGCCCAGGCGGTTCGCTCTCTTGGTCTTGACATGGTGGTTTGTGAGATAGAGCGTTCGGTGCCCTCAACATCAACCAGCTCCATGGGGATGTCAGAGAGGAAGCTGGAGGGGATGAAGCTCGAGGTGCTGCCAAACAGTGTTCGCTGCAGTGCGTTTGAAATCAAAAGTCGTTCGCGAGCTCGAGTCATACCGACATACATCAGCCTGCGTTCCTCCTGCAGTCCACCGGGTTCGTCAAAGGATCTGATGTGAGGCAGGGTTCCCTGCTCGAGGCCGATCAAAAAGATCACCTGATATTCCAGTCCCTTTGCGGTGTGCAGGGTCATCAACGACAGGGTGCCGGACTCGTCCTCAATCTCATCGGCTGCCGCCGACAGTGTGACCTCTGCAAGGTAGTCGGCAACCGTGCCCTCTGGGTTTTGAGCCTGCCACTCAAATAATTGACCTAGGAGTGCATCCAGGTTCTCAACTCGGGCCTCATCTTGGGGATCACGCGAAAGTTCAAGCTCGGTGCGGTAACCGGAGCGCTGCAAAATAAACTTCAGAATCTCCGCAGGACCATCGGTAGCGGTTAGGGCTTCCATCTCATTCAGTAGCTCACCAAATCCCTGCACCGCAGCCGTGAGCTTTGGACCAAGAGCTAGCTCCGATGAGCGCACCAGTGCCTGACGGAAGGAAATCTCATTAGCCCTGGCAAACTGCGCGATCTTGAGTTCGGTTTTATCCCCAATTCCTCTTGCCGGCAGGTTTATCACCCTGCGGGCGGCCTCATCGTTTCGGGAGTTTGAGACCGCTGATAGGTATGCAAGAGCGTCCTTGATTTCCCTGCGCTCAAAGAACTTGAGACCACCGATGACCGCATAGGGAATCCTTTGGGTCTTGAGCTCGGCTTCCAAGGATGGAGTGAGGGCGTTGGTTCGATAAAGCACTGCCATGTCTCGGTAGTTCACGCCTTCTGCGTGCAGGCTCTTCACCCTGTCCACAACAAACGCAGCCTCGTTGCGCTCATCAAAAGCGGTGAACAGAGTGATCTTCTCGCCGGCTCCGGCGTCGGTCCAAAGGTTCTTTGCTGGTCTGTAGGGGTTTTGCGAAATCACCGAGTTGGCGGCCGAAAGAATGTTTTGGGTCGATCGGTAGTTCTGCTCTAAAAGCACGGTTTGGGCACCTGGAAAGTCGCGCTCAAATTCCGTGATGTTTCTAATGTCCGCACCTCTAAAGGCATAGATGCTCTGATCCGAGTCACCCACCACGGTCAGATCAGCGGGTGGCAGAACCTCACCGGTTGCCTCATTGAAATTGGCATGCTCGTCTGGCAGTGGTCTGGTGAGCTCTCGAATCAGTGCGTACTGAGCGTGGTTGGTGTCCTGGTACTCGTCAACCAAAACATGTCTGAACTTGCGCTGGTATTGGGCTCGCACCTCAGGGAACGAGCGCATCAGATGAACCG
>JAGYIH010000058.1 GCA_018402615.1 Aquiluna sp. | reverse complement strand
TCTGGCCTGCGCCAACCAAACCAATTCGGTAGGGCCTGCCCTGCGCCTTGGCTAGTTCTTGCAATTTCAAGCGGTACTGCACTTTTATCTCCTAATGATGCTGAACGTGCTGCCGATTGTTACCTCAGGCAGTTGCGTTTCACGAACGCACACATCCCCCGGTAGTTCAGCCTCAGTGTTGCCATTTGCTTTAAGGTTCAGATGCCCGAGGTTCATCAGGTTCTCGTTTGCCACTGATCCCAGTGCCAAAACCTCAAACTCCTGATCGGCAATCTGGACAATGTCCCCGACCGAAAGCTCGCCTGATTTCTCTTTCACCTCATGCATGATGCAGAAGCTATGGAGCTCCTCGGGAGCATCCTCACCAAAAAACACAAGTATCCCCTCGGCGGCGAAGGCTGGAACCAGTTCGCCTATTGAGGTGACGGTGCTGCTATAAACAATCACTAGTTATTCGACCAACTTGATCTGCTCTGGCTTCACACCGGAGACCAATAGCTCCTCGGTGATGAACATCGCCAACGGTCCGGCAGGGCTGGTGGCGTGAATGTCTACCGTCTTTACCTTCTTCATGGGATAGACGCCGATACGTGCAGTACCACCGCAATCGATGACCGCTACTGCGATCTTCTCAAAAGGTGCGCTGGATTTAAAGCCATCAAATGCTTCGCCGCCGGTTAGTTCCGCGATGCGAGCTGCCACTGGGTGAATACCACCACCGGTGACTGAGTAGATAAGTGGGCGGTCAGCTGTTGGAAGGATGGTTAGTGGTCCACCCCAGCCGCCTGGGCCCTTTTCAATTATGACTGCTTTGTAATCTGCCATTTCTATCTCCTTGAACGTCATTGTCTTTGGAATCTAATTCCACTTGTTCTGAACTAAGGGGATGGGCCAAATAGTCCGGCCCACCCCCTGAGTTCGTAACCTATCTGCTGGTTCTTTAGCTGTACATGCCGAAGCTAGCGAAGTAAGCGATTACTACGGCTAGTGGGCCTGTGATCAGACGAGAGAACAGAACTGCTGGAACTCCAACCTCAACGGTCTCCGGCTCAGCCTCTCCAAGGGCAAGACCCACTGGAATGAAGTCACAGCCAACCTGAGGGTTGATTGCGAATAGAGCTGGAAGAGCGTACTGAGGAGGAATGTTGCCTCGACCAATCTCAACACCGAGCAGGGTTCCAACTACCTGTGCGATAACAGCACCTGGACCCAACAGTGGGGAAAGAATCGGTAGAGCACAAACGATAGAGACAATCAGAAGACCAACGAGGCTTCCTGCCAGTCCCTTGATGCCATTTGCAATCAAGTCTCCAATGCCGGTAACGAGTACCAAACCGATGATGAAGGAGATGAAAGCCATGAACGGCAAGATGTTGCGGATGATTGTGTCAATGGTTTCGCGACCCGCTTGATACAGGGTTCCTACGACGCCACCAACACCGCGGCCAATTGAGACCAGTACTTTATTTAGACCGTCCATTATGCTTCCGCTCCTTGCTTCTTAGCCATCATTCGAGTGGTAATGAACTCAGTCACAATGCCTCGGATGAAGATGACCACTAGACCAACAAGCAGGAATCGCAAGGCTAGGTCACCAAGGCCAAAGCCAAGAGTTGTGATACCAGCTGCGATACCTAGGTAAACAAAAAGCTCACCTGGGTTTGCGTGGGGGAATAGTCCAGTGATTGGGTGCACGTAAGACACAGCCGAGTCATAGAACGCTGGCTTGTACTTTTCGGGCAAGAAACGACCCATGGTGTAAGCCATTGGGTTCGTCAGGAAGAACACTGCCAAAAACGGCAGGATCATGTAGCGGACCGGATACCAGATCAAACCAGGCTGGGCAGCTTTCCTACCCAGATTCTCGATTTTTTCCGGACCGATGAGTCGAACGAGAGCATTAACAGCGGTTAGTAGAACAACTAGGGTCGGCAGGATTCCTCCCATTAGACCGAAGAAGACAGCACCACCTTCGTTGAATATCGAGATGAAGTATTCAGCTCCACCTGCGATAGCTCCCCATACGCCCTCCGGTTCTCCAACCGTTGCGGCGCCGGTGTATAGGTTCATCAACCCTCCTTTGGATCGAAGCGCGGTCATCTTTGACCGTGCTGTTGGTCAATCTATAGCTCCAGAGGATTGGGAAAAACTAGGTTTTAGTTCACGTTTGTGATTTTTGATTTAACAGCGTGCTTGCACTCATCTTCGTTGCCTCTACAAGCTTGAACCTAAGGCCCTCCATGCCCTCACCTTTCGCTAAATCACGAATGTGATGACCTTCGACCTCGGGAAAGGGCTTGGCGGATTGAAAAACACTCAGTCCGGTCATCTTTCGAGCACCCACGACCACTCCGTCTTTGTGGGCAAGGGCAACAAATGCCCGGCCACCGCGATAGCGATATCCACCCATGCCAACCGCCGTGGTGGTGCCCTCGGTTCGAATCTCTCTTAGCTGATCGGTGAAGCGCTGAGACTGCTTGACTGCGAGGTAGAGCTGGAATACCCACATCACCGCAATCAGCAAAAAGACCCAAATAAGTACTTCCATTAGCCCCTGACCTCCTTGTCATCTGCCATGCCCAAAAGCCTCAGTGCGCAACTGGAACTCGTGACCAGCTCCGAAATTAGTTGACCCCTGAGTGCAGCCAAGATACCAAGGGTCTTATCCTCGCCCGCGGCAACACCGACCACTCTTCTGATCTTTCTCAAATCCGCCAGATCAATGCCCACGGTTCTTGCCTCCAGCCGGGTGTCAATAACCTTGCCGTCTAGGTCATAGAACCTTCCTGCGACATCCCCAGCTAGCCGGTTGAAGAAGTCTGGGAACTCATCTTTGTTTAGGCCTGCCGCTTCGAGGATGTAGCTCGAGCTGGTGGCATCTTTGGCACCGATGCCAACAAAAGCAACATCGGCGGATTTGGCCGCATCAATAACGCTCTTCACACTCGGCTCTTGCATTAGTGCCAGCTTCACATCCGGCGATTGCACGATGGTTGGTGAGTGCAGGATCTCGAACTCGGCCTTGA
>JAGYIH010000057.1 GCA_018402615.1 Aquiluna sp. | reverse complement strand
TGGAATTGTCATGAAGGCCAATGAGGTCGGCGGTCGCCATGGTCTTGGCATGAGCGATCAGATTGAGAACCGAATTATTGAGGCTAAGAGCCGCGGTATTTATGAGGCTCCAGGCATGGCGCTATTGCACATTGCCTTTGAGAGACTTTTGAGTGCGATTCACAACGAGGACACCATTGCCGCCTACCACGCTGAGGGTCGCCGCATGGGAAGGCTTTTATATGAGGGCCGCTGGCTAGACCCACAGACCCTGATGCTTCGCGAGTCACTGATGAAGTGGGTTGCAGGTGCAGTCAATGGCAGCGTGACCATAAGGCTTCGCCGCGGTGATGACTACACGATCCTGGATACCAAGGGCGAGGGCTTTAGCTACCACCCCGAAAAACTCTCGATGGAGCGTAACTCCGAAGAGGCCTTTGGGCCTGAGGACCGTATTGGGCAACTAACCATGCGCAATCTAGATATCCAGGACACTCGCCAGAAGCTGGACATGTATCGCAAGCAGGGTCAGCTCGATGGCGGCCAGTTCGAACTGACCTGAGCGCCTAAGTCCAAAAACTCTGGCTTGCTGGCAGTATCACTGTGTGACAAAGACGCGCATAGAACACGACCTAATTGGCGATATCGAAGTTCCAATCGATGCCCTCTGGGGAGTGCACACCGCCAGGGCGGTAGCAAACTTTCCCATCACCGGGGTTGCCATTGGCCACTACCGAAATTTCATTCGGGCACTTGGCCTAGTAAAAGCTGCTGCTGCGAGAGCCAATGCCACGGCGGGAGTATTGAGCCATGAAAAAGCCGATGTTATTCACCGCGCTTCCATGGATGTCGCGAACGGGCTATTAGATAACCAGTTTGTGGTAGACGCAATACAGGGTGGTGCTGGAACCAGTTCCAACATGAACGCCAACGAGGTAATTGCCAACCGGGCATTAGAGATCTTGGGTAAGCCATTCGGTAGCTACGGAGACATCCACCCGATAAACGATGTCAACGCCTCACAGTCCACCAATGACGTCTACCCAACAGCACTAAAGATTGCACTCATCTTTGAACTTCACGAGCTCATCAACGCGCTCATTGCGATGGAGAGCGCGTACCGAATGAAGGCAAAGGAATTTGCCGACGTTCTCAAGATTGGTCGCACCCAGTTGCAGGACGCCGTTCCGATGAGCCTTGGTCAGACCTTTGAGGCTTACGCCGTCACCACCAGGGACGACATTGACCGATTGCACCAGATCACCAAGCTACTGACCGAAATCAACCTTGGTGGAACTGCGATTGGCACCAGAATCAACGCCTCTCCTGAATATGTAACAGCGGTTTGCAAAGAACTCAGCGAACTTACCGGTGAGCACCTCACAACGGCCGAAAACCTGGTTGAGGCAACCCAGGACACCGGGGTTTTTGTCTCCTGCTCGAGCGCACTCAAGCGAGTAGCAATCAAGCAGTCCAAGATTGCAAACGATCTTAGGCTTTTGTCCTCAGGCCCAAGGGCAGGATTCAACGAGATCAACCTGCCTGCCAAGCAGGCCGGCTCCTCAATCATGCCTGGCAAGGTGAACCCGGTTATTCCAGAGGTTATGAACCAAATTGCCTTCACCGTAATGGGCAACGACCTGACCGTGGCAATGGCCGCAGAGGCCGGACAACTTGAACTCAATGCCTTTGAACCAGTAATCGCTCGAGCGCTACTGATGTCCATCGGTTACCTCAGACGTGGCTGCAACACCATGACGGAAAACTGCATTATTGGCATCACAGCAAACCGAGAGCTACTGCTAAAGACAGTTGAGAACTCAATTGGACTAGTAACTGCGCTGACACCAAAGATCGGCTATGAAAAAGCCACGATGGTTGCTAGGCGTGCCCAGGCAAATGATGCCTCCGTGAAAGACACCGTTATTGAACTCGGATATCTCACCTTGGAGGAGTTTGACGCGATTCTGGGTGACTTGGAATCATTGATTGGACCAACCGCTCCAATGCCCGAGGATCTGTAACTGATGTCCACTCACATTGCAGCCAAAAAAGGCGAGATTGCAGATGTGGTTTTACTACCTGGCGACCCACTCAGGGCTAAATGGATTGCGGAAACCTTTTTAGAAGACGCCCAGCTTTACTCAAGCGTTCGAAACATGCTTGGCTACACCGGAACCTTTGAAGGCAAAAGAGTTTCAGTTCAGGGCACCGGCATGGGAGCACCTTCAATAGGCATCTACGCCTACGAACTGTTTCATGACTTCGAGGTGCAGACCGCCATCCGGGTTGGAACCAGCGGCGGTCTGCCACCAACCAAGCTCAGGGATGTCGTCATTGCAATGACAGCCTCGACGGATTCAAACATCAATCGCCGTGACAACGGTGGTTTGGACTTTGCCCCATCGGCCAGCTTTGAGCTCTTGGAAAAAGCTGTTGCAAAAGCTCGTGATTTGGGCATCGACTTTCACGTTGGCGGCATAGCCTCAGGAGATCTGTTTTATGACGAAACAGATTCATTAGAGCAGTGGAAAAAGTTGGGCATCTTGGCACTCGAGATGGAAACCAACCAGCTCTATACCCTGGCAGCAAAGTTCCGCAGGAGAGCGCTAAGTATTGTCACGGTCTCGGACATGATGGATGGATCCGCTCACACCTCAAGCGAGGAACGCGAAACGGGTTTTGCAGCCATGGTAAAAATTGCCCTGGCCTCAGCCAGCTAAAGCTATTTTCCGGCGACCGGCTTTTCTTTTGACCTATCTGGCTTCTTAGTCGCCCAGGCAAAGATTGCGAGCCCGGTAACCAGGGCTCCGGCTCCAACTCCATAGGCAATCACGTCACCCGCACGGTTCGAATCCACAAACACACCAACGAATATCACCGAGATGATCGCCACCACAACGCCAATTAGTTTCGACTTCAGATCGTCCAGGTCATTAATCTGCAACCACTGTGGAACCTGGATGTGAGTATCGACAAATAGCTCGTAGAGACCGTAGCCAATCACCAATAGAACAGTTCCAAGCAAGATCGCGTCAACGGCGGTCAGGACATCGACAATCGTGTCCTTCAAAGCGGTCTGTTCAAAGGCTGCCCGAAAGACAATCACGATCATCTGAATAGAACCCTGAGCCATCAATAGCAGCGCACCAATCATGGAGGCTATAGAGGGAACTATTACCGCGTAGCGGGTGGCGCCAAGAATTTTACGCATGCTCAGTTATACCACCCAGTTAGCTAGCGCCCTGGGAGGACTGGTGCAGCGGCTTGCCCGCTGCAATAGCGCTGTCACTAAGACCGCAGTCAAAAATCAACTCTGACCCAAGTGAGTAAGCCCTGGTTTCAGGTCTAATTGCCAAATCAAGCTCGGTGCTGGCTTTCGA
>JAGYIH010000056.1 GCA_018402615.1 Aquiluna sp. | reverse complement strand
CTTATGAACCAACGCAGCAGCAACCGCCGAGTCAACCCCTCCAGAGAGTCCGCAGATCACTCTGGCATCGCCAACCTGGTCGCGAATTTTCTGAACCTGCTCGGCAATTACGTTGCCGGAGTTCCAATTCGGTTTCAGCCCCGCGCCGTCATACAAGAAGTTGGTCAGAACTTTTTGGCCCTGCTCAGAGTGCTTTACCTCTGGGTGCCACTGCACGCCATAGATGCGCTTGGACTTTGATTCAAAGGCAGCAACTGGCGTGGTCTTGGTGGAGGCCAAGACGTCAAAACCCTCTGGGGCTGCGACCACCTGGTCGCCATGACTCATCCAGCAAACCTGCAGATCCGGTTGCCCAGCCAAAAGCGTTCCTGAGCTTGATACCTCTAGATCGGTAGCGCCATACTCGCGCTTGCCGGTCTGATCCACCTTGCCACCCAAGGCCTGAGCTAGGACCTGAAAGCCATAGCAGATACCCAGAATCGGGATACCCAGTTCAAGGATTTTGGAGTCAAGTTGCGGTGATCCCGGCTCATAAACACTTGATGGTCCACCGGAGAGAATTATTGCCGCGGGATTTTTAGCCTCAAGTTCCGAAGCGGTAATGGTGTGAGGGACAATCTCGGAGTAGATGCTTGCCTCGCGCACTCGGCGAGCAATTAGCTGGGCGTACTGGGCTCCGAAATCTACAACCAGTACCGTGCTCATGCTTTACTCTCCGCTTGCTCTATCTCTTGCCTGGCAAGCTTTTGGTAGTGAGCCTCGGTGAAAAAGCTCAACATCGGCACCACGCCACCAAGCGCGATCCACAAAAACCTCATGAACGACCAGCGCATGATTGTCCACATCCGGAAGTCCACAATCAAATAAACGACATAGAGCCAGCCGTGAACAATCAGTATCCAAACTGTCAGGTTAAACCCAACATCCGGCAGGCCCTCACCCTCGACTCCATAATCCTCGAAGGAAATAAAGCCATTTGGGCCCAAGAGCCAAAGGTCAAAACCTAAAAATGGCAGCCTGCGGATGCCCCAGGTGATCATTAGCAGCATCAAAAAGGTGCCGGTCACGTAGGAGGAGATCTTGAAGTAGCGAAGCAGTTTCTTGGCTGGTTCGATTTGGCTTTGGGCTAGCGGCATGCCCCCAAGTTTAGTCTTCTAGCTTGGTCAGCATTTCTAGCGCAAGACTCTTTGACTGCGCTGCGCTCTGGCCCTGCAGTGCCGCTTCGGCAACCAGCTTGGCCTGGTCTTTGGTCAGGCTAGAAAGTGCTGCGCGCACTTGACCAACCTGAGAGGGTGATGAGGAAACCGAGCCAAAGCCCAAACCTGCAAGCACGATGCTGAAGCTTGGGTCGGATGCGCTTTCACCACAAACTCCGCTCTCGATTCCAGCATCCTCACTAAACCTTGCAATATCCGCGAGCGCCGAAATCAGTGCGGGTTGCCAGTGGTCCATCAGCAAGCCGAGTTGGGAGTGCATTCGGTCCGCCGCAAAAAGATACTGCGAGAGGTCGTTGGTCCCTACCGAAACAAAGTCCAACTTGCCCTTCAGGTGCCGAATTGCGCTAATGATGGCTGGGGTCTCAACCATGATGCCAACCTTGTAGCCGCCGATAGATTTTGCCAGCTCGGAGAACTCCACCGCTTCCTGCAGGGTCGCAATCATCGGTGCCATTACCCAGACTTCTCGTCCCGTTGCCAATCTGGCACTCTCCAGTGCCTGAAGCTGCTCGGTAATGAACTCGCGGTGCTCCTTGATGAGCCGGAAACCACGCACGCCCAGAGCCGGATTCTCCTCGTGGGGCATGTCCAAAAATGGCACCGGCTTATCGCTTCCGGCATCAATGGTCCGCACCACGATCGGGCCTTCAGGGCAGGCCGCAAGTATCTCTGAATACTTATCGACCTGCTCTGCCAAGGTTGGCTTCTGAGAGGCGGCCAAGTACAAAAGTTCGGTCCTAAACAAACCGATGCCATTGGCTGCAGAGGTGCCAGCCTTCACTGCATCGGCGAGTGAGCCGATGTTTGCTCGCACTGAAATAAGCGGCTCTTCAGACCTCGCAACAAAACTGAGCGCCCTAGTTGCACTATCTAGTGTGCCGCCAACAACCACGCGGTCCCCAACCGGGTCAACCAGCACCTTATCCCCGGAGCGCAATTCAGCTGCCCCCTGGCAGGAAACCAGTGCCGGAATTCCTCTAGAGCGGCAGATGATTGCGGTGTGGGAGGTTGGTCCACCGGCAATCGTTATGACGCCAACCACGGCCTTGGTGAATTGAGCGGTGTCCGCAGGAGCAAAGTCCTGACCTACCAAGATAAGGTTTCCGCTCTTTGGAATATTGAGTCCGAGTTCAATCCCGTGAATGTTCGCTGCCACGCGCTTGGCCATGTCTCTGATGTCTGAAAGTCGTTCTTCAAATGCCGCATCACCCTTGAACAGCTCGGCAAAGGTCTCTACCGCCCTGACAAAACTTGTTGCAGCATCCCAGCCACTACTGATTTCCTCGGAGGCGACCTCGAACAACTCCTCGTCTTCCAGGATCATTACCAACGCCTCAAAGATTTCGGCACTGGAAGAATCCGAGTTCTCGGCAAGACTGCGCATGTCTGATGCAACCGCGGCTATGGCAGCTGACAGCGAAGCGGTTTCTGTGGTGTCATCGCCTGCGTGCCGGGTGGGGCCTGGAATTGCCGGGTGGGGAGCAATAATCAGCACCTCGCCTTGGGCTGCGTTTAGCCCAACGCCCAACCCCACAAAGACTTTTTCGGTCAACTTAGCCCCGCAGGAAATCCTGCATTTGGTCTACCAGCTTCTCGGCTAGCAAGGAGTCCTCGGTTTCAATTTCTACCACCAGCACCTCGCCGGTCTTCGCCTGCAGTCCGATCATGCGCAATGGTGAAGAGGCCTTGACTAGCTCTGACCCCTGCTTGCCAATCATCACTTCGAGACCGGATTCTTTGACAAGTTTCACTATTTGCCCTGCCGGACGCGCGTGTAAACCGATTGGGTCCAGCACCGTGAGTTCAGAAGAAAACATCTGTCCACCTAACTAATCAAGCGCAAGAGTAGCAATTCAACTCAAGTTCAATTCCACGTTTCACAAACGTGCAAAGCAAACCTTGCTACCTATTTTGCTGGCTCTTCGTTTTGCTCCGCGGCAAGCTCGGCCTCTCGGACGCGAGCATCCTGAACCAGTCGCCACCACACATAAAAAGCCGCCAGGGCAAAAAACGCCCACTCCAGCGCATAAAACGCGGTCAGCCAGTTGATCTCAATCTCCTGCTGCCTAATACCAATGCTGATTGGGTCAAGTCCAATGTCTATGCCGGACTCCAAAATCAAATAGACGGGGTGGCTGGGGGTCGGTTCCGAAAAGTAAAGGTTCACTAGCTGAC
>JAGYIH010000055.1 GCA_018402615.1 Aquiluna sp. | reverse complement strand
TCTTGATGAAATCACCCAGTCCGCCACCGGCAACCAGCGTTGCGATGGCAGCGATACCAACCACGAGCATTGATGAAACTCTTACTCCAGCCAAAATCACCGGCCACGCCAGCGGAAGTTCAACTTTGAATAATCGCTGAACACGATTGAGACCCATTCCCTTGGCGCTTTCAAGAACACCGGGATCAATCGCATCGAGACCGGTGATGGTGTTTCGAAGAATCGGAAGTAGTGAATAAAGAAACAAAGCTATGAACGAGGGCGCAAAGCCCAATCCAACGAGAGGGATAAAAATAACAAATAGGGCCAATGAGGGAATTGTTAGAAATACCGAAGCAATCGACAGAGCAAGCTCTTTGGCCAATAGATTACGGCGGGTCAAGATGCCGGTGGCGATGGCAAATAAGCCAGCGCTCACCAGCACCGAGACCACGTATCCGGTGTGCTGTGCAAGCCCAACTAAGACCTGGTCTTGTCTATCAAGAGCAAAGTCCCACAGGCTCAGCAGAAATTCCACTGAGTTGTTAGCCGATCAAGCCCTCGGCAACCAGGTAATCCCGGGCCACCTTTGCTGGTTCCAATCCCTCTGCAGAAACTAGACCGTTCAATTCGGCCATCTTGATGTTGTCAAGAGGATCCAAAATGGAGGAGATGATTGCATCAAATGCATCCGGTGCTTGGCTGTGCATGTCTTCGCGCATGGTTCCGGAGACGTTGTACAGGATGTTTACACCCGGGTCTTCGACCAGGGTTAGACCAAGAGCTGGAATTCGACCGTCGGTAGTAAATACCTCTCCGAATTCGCAGTTATTTGCTGCAGTCTCGGTGTAAATGATTCCGGTGTCCAGGATTCTTTGCTGATTGTCTGGAAGATCGATACCTGTGTGGGTCTCGGTCAGTATCAGTCCATCGGGACGGCTAGGAAATTCTGACTCCATGCAAACGATTGCAGCTGGGTTGTCTCGAACGTACTCCATCATCGAAGTGAGGGTAAATCCTCCGCCGTTAGACTCCGTCAACTCAGGGCTAGAAACGAAACCGTAGGTGTTGTTGAAAGGTGATCTTCCAACCCAAACGATTTGATTTGCTGCCAGGTCACGCTCTTTTACTCCAAGGGTTAGCTCTTCTGAATCAAAGCTAGGGTCTTCGAGACCCAAGTGAACGGCCCAACCGGTTCCGTTGTATTCCATGTAGACGTCGATTTCACCGGACTCAAGTGCGGCACGAGCGACGTTGGTTCCGCCAAGGTTTACCTTGTTATCAACTGTTGCGCCGGCAGCTTCGAATGCTGCGACCATCATTTCGCCGAGAATCAGTTGCTCGTCGAAGTCCTTCGACCCAACTGAAATTGTGATGCCGGATAGATCATATTCGGATAGCGATCCACCACTTGCAGTTTCTGTTTCGGCTGCACACGCAGAAAGCGTTAGTGCTGAAGCAGCAACGATTGCCACTAGCGAGAATTTCTTTGAATGTCTCATACTTTTCTCCTTTGTTTAAATTTCATGCTAGGAGGACATAGATTTAATGCCTAACTCGGTTGTGCATAGGTCAACTAGTGGATAGGTTTGAAAGATGAGAAACCACACCTCAGGCTTGAAGCGGGATCTAGAGGTCTTGGAGCTACTGGCTAGCGAACACGCCTGGGATAGCGGGGGTCTAGGGGTCAAGGAGCTGGCCCAGATGCTGAATCGAGATAAGGGACAAATCTCGCGGGTTTGCAGGACTTTAGAGCAATCTGGGCTGGTTGGAAGAGACCTGGCAACCAAGAGATATTCTCTCGGCCACCATATCTACACTCTCGCTATGCGAACCAGGGAGGCACATCTTGCCAACCTAAGTCACGCAGCCCTTCTGAAGCTGGTAGCAGTTTCAGAAGAGTCTGCTCACCTTACGGTGCTTAGGGGAGGTTCAGTCCTGACAGTTCGCACCGAGCTTGCTCAACACACCATGAGAGATGGGCGACTTAGTGGAGTTTCTCTTCCAGCTCTTCGAACAGCCTCAGGTAGAGCGATGTTGAGCACATTCTCCAACGAGCAAATAGATAGTTGGTGGCAAGAGCATGGGGTTATAAAACCCAGGCCCGAGGGTATGCCGGGTCCGAAACTGCCAGACACAATTGTGCTGAAGCGGCTCAGGCGAACCCAGGGAAGCATTCGCTCATTTGGAAAGCTTATGAAGGTGATCCGAGTAATTAGAAAAACCGGTTATGCAATTAGCGACGGTGAGCTGACCGAAAGTATCGTCGATGCTGCGGCACCAATTTATGACCCGGCAGGAAATGCCATCGGTGCGATTGCGGTGGGCGCTAGAAGAGAGAGAATAAGTGACCGCTACGACGCCCTGGGTGAGCTGGTTCGTGAGGCAGCCAACACTGTGACAACTGAATGGGCTGAGCAGTAAAGAGGGTTCGTTCGAATCTGTAAAAATCTAAAGATGACGCGATGGGGCTATCCGGGCTTTAGTTTGTTTATCTGGCCACTCAACAATCAGCATCGCGAGAACTATCAGCGCTCCACCGATTACCACCCTAAGGGCTAGGACTTCTTGACCCACCGCAACCGCAATCACTGCGGCGAAAATAACTTCCGTGGTCAAAATGATTGCGACTCGAGACGGGTCCATGATCGACTGAGCCCAGGTCTGGATTAGGAACGCGGCCGCGGTAGCAAACACGGCGGTAAAGACAATGACCGCCCAAACCGATGCATTGGGGGGAGCCTGATAGCCATCAGCTAGCGCACCCATCCAGCACACGACGCTCCCAGCTCCCAGCTGGATAACCGTGAGCGGGTAGATGTCTTTGGCTGTGCTCCAAACGCTAAGGCCCACGATGTGTCCAGCGAACAACACGGCGCAAGCAATGAGCCACACCTGAGCGGCGTCTAGGGAGAAGCCGTTGAAGGAGATAAAAAGTAGAGCAACGAAAGCCGTGATTGATCCGACAAGCACCTTGCCTTGAACTTTCTTGCGGTAGATGACCCAAAAAAGTATGGGCGTGAAAATCACATAGAGTCCGGTTAGAAAGCCTGTGATTGCAGCGGTTGTCAGATCAAGACCAATTGTTTGGGTGATATAGGCAAGGCCCAACATGACACCAAGAATTGTTCCTCGGAAAAGCAATTTTTTATCTATTGCCTTTAGTACTTGAGGTCTAATCGCAATCATGACGAGAGTTGCCAGTGTGAATCGGGTGGCCAGAAAATCAAAGACCGGCTGTTCGTTGATGGCGTCTTTCATCAGTACGAAGGATGCGCCCCAAGCGAAGGTCACCCCAAAAAGGGCAATAATCGCCCAGTAAGTTTTAGTCATAATTTTTTACCCGGGCTACACTTTGCGCGCTGTTGAGCCTGCCATGTTCTTGACCATGGAAGGAAAAACTAATCCGTGCATTGGCCATACGGCCCACCAGTAGGCGTGTCCAAAAAGACCC
>JAGYIH010000054.1 GCA_018402615.1 Aquiluna sp. | reverse complement strand
TCGTGTTTTACCCACTGTCATTTTCAGGCACCTGCACGGGAGAGCTTTGTGAGCTTCGCGACAATATGAATCTTTTCCAATCGGCGGGTGTTGAGCTAATCGCTATCAGCGTTGATTCCAAGTTCACACAGGCGAAGTTTGCGGAATCTGAGGGCTATGAGTTTCAATTGCTCGCCGATTTCTGGCCTCATGGTCAAATCACTTCGGATTACGGGGTCTTCTTAGAGGAGCGCGGACATGGAACCCGCGGTACCTTTTTGATCAACACCGAGGGTGAAGTAATAGCGAAGTTCATTACTTCTCCGGGCGAACCTCGTGATCTGGCCGCATACAAAAAAGCCCTCGAGCTTCTATAGCGGAGGGATTAGTTGTAGTATTTCGGACGGGCCTTTAGCTCAGTTGGTAGAGCGCCACGTTTACACCGTGGATGTCATCGGTTCGAGCCCGGTAGGGCCCACTCGAACACCAGGGCAAGCTATTTAGCTTGTTTCGATATGAAGTGGTTGGCCATGGTTTCTCTAGAGGTTTTGATTCAGAGCTTCGAGAAACTATGGCCAAAGGCCACCGCCGAACAATGGGATCGTCCGGGGCTAACGGTTGGAAATCTCAAGCAGCCAATTTCTAAAGTCTTGCTCTCAGTAGATGCAACCCACGCGGTGGTTCAGGAAGCCGTTGCCCAAAAAGCCGACCTGTTGCTAACTCATCACCCACTTTTACTCCGCGGTGTGAGCGAGTTAGCAGAGCAAAGCGTGAAGGGCAACATTGTGTCACAGGCAATCAAGTCTGGACTTGCAATATTTTCCGCGCATACCAACTCTGACGTGGCCGAAGTCGGCACCGCGGCTGCGCTTGCCGAAGTATTTGGAATCAATGACTCGGGGCCCCTGGATTTGATAACTGGCCATGGACTGGTTGGGTCACTGGACAGCCCAGAAACTCTCTTGGGATTTGCGACCAGGATTGCAAAACTGCTGCCAAGCGTTGCGGCCGGAGTAAAGGTGGCGGGTGATCCCGATGCCATGATTCTAAAGGTTGGACTTGCTCCTGGCGCAGGAGATGGGCTTTTGGAGACCGCACTTTCAAGGCAGTTGGACGTATTCATCACCTCTGATCTGCGGCATCATCCATCCCAGGAGTTTTTAGAAACCAACGCGTTTGGTCGCCCAATTGCACTTATTGACATCAGTCACTGGGCCGCGGAATCGATTTGGCTTCCTAAAGCCCAGAAGGAGCTTTCCAAAATGCACCCAGATGTTAGTTTCGTCATCAGTGAGCTCAGCACTGACCCATGGGATTTTGCGGTGATGCAGTGAGAGTTACCAGTGTTGAACTAGAAGCTCTTGTTGAGCTTTATGAAAAGCAAACCCAGTTGATTAAGTTGCGGGCTGAACTGGCCGACCTTTCCTCTGGTCGCTCGCTAGCAGCGCTTCAGGATGAGATTCTGGCTCTAGCCACTGAGGTGAGTGCTCAACGCTCCCTGGTTGAAGAGAGCGATAGGGAAGTGGCGCGGATTGCTTCTGACCTTGAATTGGTAGAGAACCGAATTACCAGGGATTCAGATCGGTTGCAGAGTTCATCAAACCCGAAGGACATCTCTGGTATCCAGCATGAAATGGAGACTCTCGCAAAGCGCAAGGACGAGCTGGAAACCCAAGAGCTGGAACTTATGGAAACAATCGACATGGAAAAGTCAAAGCTCGAACAGTTTCTTGTCAGGAAGGAGACTTTAGAGTCGGAACTTGCGATTGCTAAAGAGTCGACCCGGACGGAGATTGACAGGCGCAAGGCGGAGATTCTGAATTTCACAAATCAGATCGAGAAGCTCCGTTTGCAGCCCTCTGAAGACCTGCTGACAATTTATGACCAGCGAGTAATACGCGGTGTTCCAGTTGGCAAGCTTTTGAAGTCGACCTGTGGCGCCTGCAACATGAGTCTGACCTCAACCGCGCTCACCAATCTGCAGCGCATTCCAGCCGAACAGCTGGCCCGCTGCCCTGAGTGCACGGCCATTTTGGTTCGCTAATGATTTTCGTTTATGCCGATGGGGCTTCCAGAGGTAACCCGGGGCCCGCTTCTTACGGGGTAAGCATTGTGGACGCAGCTGGCAATGCGATCGCAGAGTTCGGAGAACAACTCGGGATTAGAACCAATAATTACGCGGAGTACCAGGGGGTTATTTCGGCGCTGCGCTTTCTCTCGAGCACAGAACATCGCCAAATAACGATTCGTATGGACTCCAAGCTTGTTATTGAGCAGCTCTCAGGTCGCTGGAAGGTGAAAAGCGATGACATGCGAGAGCTTGTTGGTGAAGCGAGTCGATTGCTCGGCCCGTTTGACGCAACCCTCGAATGGATTCCGCGTGAGCAAAACTCTCGGGCTGATCAAATGGCGAATGAAGCTCTTGATGGAGGTGACTTTCAGAATGTACCTTCACTTCTTGAACTATCTGGCGTCCAACCAAGAAGCATTCGAGCTCCAAGACAGCGCATAGAGCCGGTAACCCTAGTCTTGGTTCGGCATGGCCACACGGCAGTAACCGAGCGCGATCTGATAGCGGGTGGCGATGGTTCTGACCCGGAACTAAGTAAGTTGGGCTTATCGGATGCCGAAGCGGCGGCTAGGGTCATACCCGCCCTCTTGGAATACTTCAAGCTTCCAGCGGCCTCATCGATTATTCACTCACCGATGACTCGCACAAGACAGACTGCCGAGATCATTGCGGGGAAAGCTCCTATTCCAATCACGCAGGACGAGCGGCTTCGAGAAATCGGTTTCGGTAACTGGAACGGGCAGGAAATGACCGTAATTGCAGCTGAGAAGCCTGAGCTGGTTGGAAGCTGGCAGGGTTCTATGAGCGTGAAGCCGGAGGGTGGAGAGTCCATCGACGATCTGGTCGAACGAGTTCGGCCGCTCATTCAAGAGTTGTGTGAGCAGCGATCGGGGGAGACCGTGGTGTTGGTATCACACATGATGCCCGTTAGGACTATTGCAGCTCTTAGTGCCAAGGGTGCCCCATCGCTTTATTGGGGCACGAATTTCTCTCCCGGTTCGGTTTCCATCCTGCGATTTTTTGGACCAGACTTCGCCGAGCAGTTTGTAATCAACTCTTGCCAACATCTATTTTCTGATTAGGCTCGGTTGCGGAAGGGTCGGCTAGACGGTCGCGGCATTGCCGAGGAACGTCCGGGCTCCCCAGAGCAGGACGGTGGGTAACACCCACCCGGAGCAATCCGCGAGATAGTGCCACAGAAAATAGACCGCCCAGGCAACTGGGTAAGGGTGAAACGGTGGTGTAAGAGACCACCAGAGGTTCGGGTGACCGAATCTGCTCGGTAAACCTCGTCCGGAGCAAGGCCAAACAGACACCCATCAGGTTGCTCGCCTGAGTGTCGGGTAGGCCGCTAGAGATGGCTGGTAACAGTTATCCGAGAAAGATGATTGCCACCGAGGAAACTCGGGACAGAACCCGGCGTACCGGCCGACCCCGCCAACACTAAACGCTACGCAGTACCGTGACGACTTTGCCCATCA
>JAGYIH010000053.1 GCA_018402615.1 Aquiluna sp. | reverse complement strand
AAAGGCCAATAACCTTGGGGTCGTTCAGAAGCTCGCGTCCGGTACCAACGACCGCATCCTTACCCTGATCCAAGACGTAGGCGCGGTCAGATATCTGAAGACAGCGGCGGGCATTTTGCTCCACCATAATTGTGGTCACACCGGCCTTGTTGATTTCAGAAACTCGGATAAACGCCTCATCCTGACGCACCGGTGATAACCCAGCCGATGGCTCGTCAAGAAGCAGCACCTCTGGATTCATCATCAACGCACGACTCATGGCCACCATTTGGCGCTCGCCTCCCGAAAGCGACCCAGCTCGCTGCTTTAGGCGCTTGCCTAACTCGGCAAAGATGCCCGTCACAAACTCGAGGCGCTCGTTGTAGGTCCCGGGTTTTTGGAAAAGGCCCATCTGTAGGTTCTCTTCGATAGTCAAGGAGGGAAAGACGTTGTTGTTCTGGGGCACAAACCCGATCCCCTTGGCTACCAATTCGTTAGCTTTCACATTGGCGATAGATTCGCCATTTAGCAAAATTTCACCTTCGCGAACCTTCACCAGACCAAAAATTGCCTTTAGAAGAGTCGACTTTCCAGCTCCATTAGGCCCGATGATCCCAACCAGCTCACCCTGGTCGGCAAAAAAGTTAGCGCCGTTTAATATGTTTACGCCTGGAAGATAGCCGGCAACTAGGTCCTTAGTTTCAATTACTGGAGTCTTTGCCATTGGTTACTTCTTTCCTTTTTTTGGAAGCGTGATTCGCCCGGTGATGGTTCCTAGGTCCGTATCCTGGTGAGAACCCAGGTAGGCGTCGATGACGGCTGGATTTTTCATGACGTCTTCAGCTGGACCTTCCGCTACGACCTTACCCTCGGCCATAACAACCACCCAATCGGCGATGTGACGGACCATTTGCATGTCGTGCTCAACAAATAAGACCGTCATGCCCTGATCCTTAAGAGCTAACACGTGATCGAGAAGTGACTGAGTCAGGGCCGGGTTTACTCCAGCCATCGGCTCATCAAGCATCACAAGAACAGGGTCTGTCATTAGTGCCCTGGCCATCTCCAAAAGCTTTCGCTGACCACCGGAGAGGCTGGCCGCGTAGTCATCCTTTTTCGTGTCGAGCTTGAATCTCTTCAGCAGCTCCAAGGCCTTGGCCTCGATTTCCGCCTCTTTTGGTTTCCAGAGGAATGGAAAAATCGAGTAAAGCAGCTTCTCACCCCTCTGGTCTTTAGCGCCCAGCTTCATGTTCTCCAAAACAGTAAGCAAGCTAAGTGCCTTAGTGAGCTGGAAAGTGCGGACCTGTCCCATCTGGGCAACTTTGAACGCTGCAATACCGGCAAGGGATTTACCCTCGAACGTCCAGCTACCGGTATCTGGCTTGTCAAAGCCAGTCAACAGGTTGAACAGGGTTGTCTTGCCGGCACCGTTGGGGCCGATAAGTGCTGTGATTACACCCCTGGGTATCTCAAGGTGTTCAACATCAACGGCTGTTAGTCCACCGAAGTGGCGAGAGACGCCATCCATTGTGAGGATCGGGTCTACCTTGGCAACTCCCGGTCGTATTTCCCCCTTGTGAAGGCCGGTAGTTTTCCGTGCGGCCTTGCCCGGTGTCTTTGCGCTACTTGACAAAGGTCAGCTCCTTCTTGTTCCCAAGAATTCCTTGAGGACGATAGATGACTAGCAGCATCAGACCCACACCAACCAGGATGAACCTGATTGTGGAGGCCTGGATACTGCTCATGAATGGAATGAGTCCGCTAGAAACTAGCTGGGGTAGAACATTGGATAGGAATGATTGAAGAACCCAGAAGATGACGGCCCCAAGCACCGGACCAAAGATGGTTGCGGCACCTCCCAATAGAAGCGCTGTCCAAACAAAGAATGTCAACGAGGTCACGTAGACGCTCGGGCTGACAGAGGACGGCAAAGCGTAAATGACTCCACCCATTGAACCAAACAAGCCACCAATAATTAGTGCCTGCATCTTGTAGGCGAACACATTTTTACCGAGGGCTCGAACAGCGTCCTCGTCTTCGCGAATACCCTTGATGACTCGACCCCAAGGGCTCTTCATTAGAAGAAGCAATAGGAATACGCAGACCACCAAGACAAGCAGGCCGACAACCAGAACCCACAACTCAAGGTTGTTATATGTCCAAGGCCCGAAACCATAGGTTCCTTCCGGGAATGGGTTGGCAGCTCTAAAGCTGTTGTGGTAGCCGAATAGACCGTCCGCACTTCCCGTTACATCAATGAACGCGGTGGTGAGGAATAGCAATCGCAGGATTTCTGCCGCCGCAATTGTAACAATGGCGAGGTAGTCTCCTCGAAGTCGAAGTGTGGGCATTCCCAAAATAAAAGAGAAGATAACCGAGGCGACCATGCTTACCAAGATGCCCTGCCACCACTCAAAACCGAAGGTCAGAATTGAGATTGCGTAGCCGTAGGCTCCGATCGCCATGTAACCTGCGATACCGAAGTTCAATAGGCCTGCGAAACCAAAGTGCATCGCAAGGCCCAGAGCAGCCAGGGCGAAGGCCATAGTTGCTGGGCTGAAGAAACCCTGAGCGGTATTTGAAAGAATTGATGACCAGTCCATGAGTTTTCCCTAACCTATTCGTTCTTTTCGCCCGAGGATTCCTTGAGGCCGCACTAGCAGAATCACGATCAAAACGACCAACGCTCCTACGTACTTCAGATCCGATGGAATCACAAGGCTTGAAACTTCGACCAACATACCTACCACCAGGGCTCCAAGTAAAGCTCCGAAGGCGGTTCCGAGGCCTCCCAGAGTCACTGCCGCAAAGATAAGAAGCAGGATCTGCATTCCCATATCCCACTTGATGCCTGGGCGGAAGTAAGCCCAGAGCACTCCGGCAAGGCCGGCAAGGCCCGCTGCCACAATCCAAACAATTCGAATCACCTTGTCAACGTCAATACCCGAGGCAGCTGCCAAATCGGGGTTATCGGAGATGGCACGGGTGGCTTTACCGGTTTGGGTGGTTAGTAGCCACCAAGCGAAGATAATGATTACGACCAGGCTTAAGACCATACTTGCTATGTCAATAACGCTCAACGAAGTAGCGCCAAAGATATTAATCTTTGGAGAGTCAAACCCGGGGAGCTGATTGGTTGATCCGCCAACAAAGAATTGGAAGGTGTACCGAGCAGCGAGTGAGAGACCGATTGAAACAATCATCAACTGGACGAGTCCAAGACCGCGCCTTCTAAGAGGTCGCCAGAGTCCAGAGTCAAGAGTCCAACCCATAGCTCCGCTCAAAACCACGGCAGCCGGAATTGCAATCCAAATTGGGAGCGCCAAAACGCTGCTCACGAAAAACGCAGCGAGGGCTCCGAAGGTAACCATCTCGGCGTGGGCAAAGTTTGACAATCCAGTCGTTCCAAACACCAGTGAGAGTCCAACGGCGGCAAGTCCGAGCATCAAACCAAAGTTCAATCCGTAAATTACTCGGGCAATGACCTGATCGAACAGGCTGACTACGATTCGCTCTCCTTCGCCGATAAAGAAGTTCTTGGTAACGGCTCCCGACGGCCCAATTTCAACTGACTGCTCAGCCCCACCTTCTTCGATAACGGCAATGC
>JAGYIH010000052.1 GCA_018402615.1 Aquiluna sp. | reverse complement strand
AGACCACCTCGTCGAGCTTCAGGGCAGCCGCAACCTCACTTGCTGCGACAAGGTGGCCATTGTGGATTGGGTCGAATGTCCCACCCATCACACCTATGCGTGGCCGCGAATTGATCACGAAGGACCTAGTGACCAGCCTGCTGCGAAGAGGTCTTGTTCGAATGGCGGTGGGCTACATCGCGATAGGAAAATGTGATGAAGGCCAGCGCAATCAGGACCCCAAGGGCGATTACTCCGTAAAGGATTGGGTCCATAGGAATTTCTTGGTAGTGGACTATTGCACCCTCGGCTGCGTAAATCATTTTCTTCTCCTTCGGAAAACTCTCTTTAGTTTAGCCACGCACCTGGCCAGAACCCCGAACCAACCACTTGGAAGAGGTCAATTCTCGAATCCCCATCGGCCCCCTGGCATGCAGTTTCTGCGTTGAAATACCAACTTCGGCTCCAAATCCGAATTCCCCGCCATCGGTGAACCTTGTCGAGCTATTTACCATCACGACAGCAGAATCGACCTCGGACAAAAACCTGTCGGCATTGACCGTGTTGGTGGTCAAAATCGACTCGGTGTGGTTGGTGGAATAGGTTGCAATGTGCTCAAGAGCCTGAGACAGATCATCGACAACTCTTATGGCAAGCTCCAGTCCGAGATACTCTGCTTCCCAATCTGCCGTGGTGGCCAAAACCGCATCAGGCAGGTAGCGCAATGTTTCTTCACAGCCGTGCACCAAAACAGACGAAGCGGTTAGTGCCTCTCCCAAACTAGGAAGTAGCTCTGCTGCCACTGACCTGTGAACCAAAAGCGTCTCAAGCGAGTTGCAAACCGATGGGCGCTGAACCTTCGAATTCAAAATCAGTGGAATTGCCTTGTCCAACTCCGCACTGTCATCAACAAAAATGTGAACCACACCATCACCGGTTTCAATCACGGGAACCTTGGATTCTGTAACCACTGTTTTTATGAGGTTGGCAGAACCGCGCGGAATCAAAACATCCACATACCCACGGGCCTGCATGAGTTCAACCGCGCCGTCACGCCCGAACTCGTCCACGCTCTGGACGCAATGCTTGGGCAATCCAACCTTGGAAAGGGCCTTTTGAATAAGACTGATTAATACCCGATTGGTCTCTAGGGCAGCACTTCCACCTCGCAACAGGGCAACGTTTCCACTTTTCAGAGCGAGAGCTGCAATATCCACGGTCACATTGGGGCGAGCCTCATAGATGCAGCCCACAACCCCAAACGGAACCCGCACTTGAGAAACCATGAGGCCATTGGCCAAAGTCATGCCATCCGTCACTTTTCCGATCGGGTCGGGTAGCTCAATAATCTGCCTGACAGCAAAGGCCAGGCCCTGGATTCTTTTTTCGTCCAGAGTTAGCCGGTCCAGCATGGACTGAGCAAGGTCATTGCCTTTTCCGGTGATTAGGTCTTTTTTGTTAGCCGCCATGATTTCTGTAACGGAATCAAGAAGGCTCACTGAAATTGCCTCCAGGGCAGCGTTTTTGAGGCCTGTATTGGCCTGCCCCAAGGCCAACTTGGCCGCCTTTGCCTGCTCTAAGATGCCGAGAATTTGCATGATGGGAGTCTAAACCCATGGCTCAAACCAAGTGTGAATCAAATTCTTACTATCAAGCTGGGAAATGTTCGAGGTTTCCGTTAGCAGCACGCCGATTCCGGCTGCAGTAGCCAGTCGAGCTGCAACCAACTTCGTTACCGCTCCCCCAGTCCCGTAGCCGGTGGAAGTGCCAGAAACCTCAATCGAATCCAGATCAAAGCTCACCGAGACCAGCTCGAGACGAACAGCCCCGGGTTCAGTGGGTGGCTTTGTATATAAAGAGTCGATGTCACTCAGTAGAACTAGCAGATCTGCTCGCAACAACTTCGCTACCTTGGCCGCCAGCTGATCGTTATCTCCAAACCGAATTTCGGATGTGGCAACCGAGTCATTCTCATTGATGATTGGCACCACTCCAATTTCCAAAAGTCGCTCCAATGCCAAGAGTGCATTCCGCGAGGTTTGACCCTGCTCCAGATTGTCAACCGTCAAAAGGATTTGCCCTGGAATCAAATCGTGAACGCCCAGTGCTCGTTCGTAGCGACCCATCAACTTGGCTTGGCCAATGCTCGCCAAGGCCTGGGAAGTTGGGAGGTCCTCAGACTTGATGGTTAGCCCCAATAGCGGAGCTGCGGTTGCAATAGCCCCGGAGCTAACAATCACAAGCTCCTTACCGGCCTTTGACATGCGATTAGCGAAGTCTGCAATTAGCTGAAGGTTGGATTCGTTGCCACCGGTTATTGAGCTGGAACCCACCTTCAGCACAATGCGCTTGGCATCAGAAATTCTCTTTACGCTACTCACAGCTGCTCATCTTCCAAAAATACGCTCGCTTCACGAACGGCCTGCCGCTCCTCACGCCCGGCTGCACGCTGATCCATCATCTCGTAATACTTTTCGCGTCGCTCCTGGTTTGTGCGCCTTTGAGTGCCATCTGACTTTGTATCGGTCCTAAATTCTTCAACCATTTCGGCGACAGAGTCAATCAGCGGCTCCCAATCAAAAACGACACCGTTACCCTCTCCAATAATGACCGTAGAACCACCAACCGCTCCGGCAAGAAGAAGTTCGTCCTCAATTCCTAATTTCTGCAGCCGCTCACCAAGATAACCAACCGCATCTGCATTACCAAAGTCAGTCTGCGCGACCCAGCGCTCAGGCTTGGGTCCAATAATCCGATAGACATCCTGGCCCGAAATCGACTCTTTTCGAACCTTGAATGAGGAGTCATCCCTCTTGCTGCTGATAAGCGAGAAACGCTTTGTGGCGACAGGCGCGGACGCTTTTCTCGCCTCTAGCACCAACTCGCTGAGCGCAAAGTTAAGTTCTCGAAGCCCATCGCGCGAAGCGGTGGAAACCAAAAACACCGGGTAACCCAAGTCCTTGAAGTCCTGCTCCACAAACTTTGCCAGCTCCAGTGCATCGGGCAGATCGATCTTGTTCAAGGCAACCAATTGTGGACGCTCGATCAGGGGGGTCTGACCTTCGGGCACCTGATAATTCTCAAGCTCTCGAAGAATAACCTTGAGATCACTCATGGGGTCACGACCAGGTTCTAAAGTGCCACAGTCAATAACGTGCAGCAGGGCTGAGCACCGCTCAACATGTCGCAAGAACTCAAGACCAAGCCCCTTGCCCTCACTCGCACCCTCGATTAGCCCGGGGACGTCAGCGACCGTGTATCGATTCTCCCCAGCCTGAACCACGCCCAGGTTTGGGTGCAGGGTGGTGAAGGGGTAGTCGGCAATCTTTGGCCGGGCGCTGCTCATGGCAGCAATCAGAGAAGACTTTCCGGCGCTCGGGAAACCGACAAGAGCGACATCCGCGACCACTTTTAATTCGAGAGTTACTTCGCCGGACCAACCGGGCACACCAAGAAGATGAAAAGCCGGCGCTATCCGCTTCCTGCTTGCCAGTGCGGCGTTCCCCAAACCACCAATGCCACCCGCAGCAACCAAAAGTTCCATGCCGGGTTCTGCAAGGTCAGCAATTAGCTTGCCCTTTGAATCCTTGACGACTGTTCCAACCGGTACCGGCAACATAAGGTTTTCGCCACGAGCCCCGTTTCGAAAATCCCCGGCCCCGGAACCGCCTGAATCTGCGACCCTGTGTGGTCGGTGATGGTAATCCAGCAGGGTAGTGACATTGTGATCCGAAATCAAAGTTATTGAACCGCCATCGCCACCATCGGCGCCGTCAGGCCCTGCAAGTGGCTTGAATTTCTCACGTTTGATACTTGTGCAACCATCACCGCCATTACCAGCGCGCAGCTGAAGGGTCACCTGATCAACA
>JAGYIH010000051.1 GCA_018402615.1 Aquiluna sp. | reverse complement strand
GCAGCGCCGCCAAAACCTCAGCTTCGGTAGGTGGTTCACAGCCCTTTCGCTCACAAACTAAAGCGGCCGCCTTTGCTGCAACGTCAAGTGCTCGAAGCAAGTCTTTTTCTGCAAGTCTGCCAAATCGCGAAGCGGGGTCAGAACCCAGACCATCAATAAGTGAAAGCTCGGTAAGCAGGTTTGCCATAAAGGTGTCACCAGCGCCAACCGTGTCAACCAGCCTTATCTTGGGGGCTGCAACCGTGTGCTTCTGGCCGCCGAAATATAGATCGGCACCATCACCACCGCGAGTAATAACAACAAGCTTTTCCTCGCCGGCCCATTCAGTTGCAATTTCATCCAGATCGTGGCCGGCGGGAAGATCGTAAAGCCACTCAATGTCGGCATCGGAAGCCTTGATCAAATTACTAAATTCATTCACGCGACTAACCCGAGCTAGTTCCACGCCTCGCTCAAATCCAAGGGCCGAGCGGATATTCAGATCGTGCGAGAGTGTGAAACTGCCAGATTCTGCAAGGCTCTTCAGCCAGGCCTCGAGCACCAGGTTTCCTGGTCCAACAGCCATTGCCAAACAGCCAAACTGCACCGCTTGAACATTCTCTACCAACAGCTTTTCAATGCTCGGTAGCTCTTTGGGAGTCCAACCCCAATCCGCAGTCCCGTTCACATAGAACGAGTAGCTGGCAACTCCTAAAGAGTCGATGGTGGCAACCGCGAGTGTTGTTTGCTCTAACGCGTCAATCGACCAACTCAGATCAACGCCGTTTGATTGCAGTCGGTTTCGAATCTGGTTGCCAAAGCCGTCACTTGAGATTCGGCCCATAAACTTCTGGGCCGCTCCGCGGCGAGAAAGTGCGAGTGCGACATTGGCATTGGCACCTCCAACAACAGAGCTGTATTCGCCGGGGTTTTGGGCATCCCCAATTAGATCTATCAGGGCTTCCCCAATTACCAAAATCATGGCGTAAGTCTAGGCTGGTGCCGTGATAGAGATAAAGAGCGCCAAAAAAGCCATTCTGCTTCCACTAGCGGGGCTAACAATTGCCTGGCTCCTGGTGGTTTTTGCAGCCTATACCGACGTGGTTTTTGAGGCAGCTAACTTCTCACCGGATGGTTCCTACCAGCAGGTGGTTCGCGCCTCCATCTACCTAATCTTTTTGGCAATCACCGCGGTTGCGGTCTTTTCGCTTTTCGGACAGCGCATTGCGCTAAGGCTGAGAATTCAAAATGACTTTTTGCTGGCCCGTGCTGCTCACCGCTTTGCAAACCTTGCAATCATCCTGAGTCTTTTAGCGGGTGCAGTATTTGCAATTGGTAACTTCCTGGGTGCCTTTGGTGACTTCAGCCGCGATGCCAGCGCGCTAGTTCGAATCTTTGGCGTCTACGTGCCAATCGTTTTGACCACCGCACTGGTGGTCACCATCCTGCTGTTTGGTTTTGTGTTCCGCAAAGACGCCCCAGATCTAAAAAACGAGCGGGATGAGGACCGGGTCAAAAAACAGCGTGCGGTTGGCCTTGCCTATGCATCACCCATTATTGGAACCGCCTTTGCCATCATCTTTGGTCTGGTGGTCTATGACGTCACCAGGACAAGCCTGGATGTCTGGATCTGGGTAATTATTCAGCTGATTATTGCCACTTCAATTTTGATTGGCACCCGCTTTGCCGCGCAGGCAAAGCTGGCGGCCCCCGAGATGCCAAAGCCAAGACGCCAGGGCGTCGCAGCTGTGAACCTAAACTTCGTGCTCTCAATCCTGTTCGGCGTCGTGGTGACCACAATGGCATTTAGCTATGCAACCAGTGCGGTCGGTGAACTGATCGACTGGGGCACCTACTACGAAAACCAGCCACCGTTCGAGGAGGGAAAGCAACAGGTCTTCTCACCACCACCGCTAATGTCTCCCGATCTGGCCTGGTGGTTTGGCAAGATGTTGCCAGCGGTGGTGCTTTTGGCGCTGGCCGAAACAGGAATCTATAAGTCACTGGTTGCCAGAAACCAAGAGCAGAAGTAGATGCAGGTAGAGCTCTCAGGCCTGTTATTTGACAATGACGGGGTAGTGGTAGACACCATGCCTGGCGCCATGAACGCCTGGCGAAAATGGGGCGAGCGCTACCAACCAGGCTTTGAATTGGTTGCCAGCTGGCACGGCCAAAAGGCAATCGAAATTGTTCGCCAGCTGGTTTCACCAAGTGACTTTGAGAACGCCTTTGACCTAATAAACCAGCTCGAACTCAAAGAAGCCGAGGGCACGCAGTTTGTGACTGGTTCCAAGAAGTTTCTAGATTCGTTGCCCAAAGGCTGCTGGAACATTGTCACCGGTGCGTCTTTGGAGCTTGCGATCAAAAGATTGAATGCTGCAGGACTAGCGCTTCCAAAGACTTTGGTTAGCGCAGAGGATGTAGAGCGTGGCAAACCAGACCCCGAGGGTTACCTGCATGGAGCATCCCGCATCGGAATCGACATCTCAGAATGCGTGATTTTTGAGGATGCTCCGGCAGGACTGCTTGCAGGGCAACGTGCCGGGGCAAAGCTATTAGTGGGCTTGGGGGAGCAGACAATGGACTCGGTCGCAGATGTTGTAATAAAGAACTTTGAAGGAATTACCTACACTGATGGTGAATTGGTAATAGTAGACAACACGAGATTGAGGTAGTCATGGCAGAAATCGAGTTCTACGGAGCAGACTGGTGCGGCGACTGCCGCAGATCAAAGAAGTTATTGGACACCCTGGAGGTTTCCTACGAGCACTTCGACGTTGAGACCAGCGCGGAGCACACCGAAGCCGCAAGGGCGATCTCGGGCAGAACCAACATCCCGGTAATCAAGTTTGCAGACGGTGCTTTTTTGGTTGAGCCAAGTGATGCCATCCTGCACGCGGAGCTCAAGCTCCGCGGGCTGATTGCGTAAGCACCCTAGCTTTTTTCATACTCAGCACTTAGGCTTTAGGTTCGTAGTGCTAGAGGAAAATATCCTTAGGCACGCCCTAAGGAATCCTCAAAATAATGCCAAAAGAAAATTACGCGCCGTCGCGCGCGCCACGAACCTCTAAACCAGCCGCCAAAAGAGCAGTAGCTCCGAAGTGGGACACCCCAAGAGGCGACTCTGCCAGATCTGCTCCAGCACGTGGTGCAGCTTCTCGCACCGAGTCACCAACTAAGCGCGATGGCCGCAAGGGCTACGCATCCAAAAAGGGTGACTACACTCCAAAGGGTGACTTCACGCCAAGAGGTGAGCGAAGCTTCGATCCAGATCGCAAGCCCCGCACCTCTGACCGCCCAGACCGCGTCCAGCGCGACCAGTCTCGCGATCAAGAATTCTCCAAGGCCAGATCAACTACTGGTAAGACCTTCCAGGGAGACAAGAAGCTTGCAAAGCTTGAGTCCTCAGAGGTTTACGAAACCTTTGCAACCTTCCAGGAGATGGATCTTCCAGAGCGTCTAACTCAGGAGCTAGCCAAGATGGGTGCGGCAACCCCGTTCCCAATCCAGGCCGCAACCATTCCTGCCGCCATGACCGGCAGCCACGTCCTTGGCCGCGGTAAGACCGGTTCGGGTAAGACCATTGCTTTCGGTGTTCCACTGGTTGCATTCTTAGCGCTAGGAGGCAACCAGCCTCGCAACCCAGGTAAGCCAAAGGCACTGGTGCTAGCACCAACCCGTGAGCTAGCCGACCAGATCGACCGCACGCTTTCACAGCTTGCCAAGAGCGTTGGCTTTTTCACCACCGTTGTTTACGGTGGTGTGCCACAGCACCGCCAGGTGCAGGCACTAAAGCGCGGCGTAGACATCTTGATTGCCACCCCGGGTCGCCTGGAAGACCTAATGGCGCAAGGACAAATCGATCTCTCGGAGTGTGAGCGCGTTGTAGTTGACGAGGCTGACCACATGTGTGACCTTGGCTTTATTGAGCCAGTGAACCGCATCCTGGAAGCTACCGGAACCAGCCAAAAGCTTTTGTTCTCGGCAACCCTGGACTCAGAGGTCGCAGCACTTGTTCGCAAGTTCATGCCAAAGCCTTTTGTTTATGAGGTTCCAGGCGAGGTCAACGAGAGCTCGGACATCGA
>JAGYIH010000050.1 GCA_018402615.1 Aquiluna sp. | reverse complement strand
CAAAGCCATTCCCCGGAAACTTTGGTGACTGGCTGAGCCCGCTGATAATCAACCAGCACACCGACGCCAAGATCGTGCTGCAGTCCCCGGTGAAACCGACAAACAAGAAGCACCTGATTTCGCTTGGTTCGATTGGCAGGTTTATTAAGCCAAACTCTGTGGTTTTGGGAACCGGCATCAGCTCAATGGATATCGAGCTGAACAAAAAAGCCGACTACGTCTCGGTCCGCGGACCACTTACCGCACAGCTACTGAGGCAGTCTGGTGGTCCAGTGTTGGAAAGCTTTGGTGACCCCGGAGTGCTGATCTCTGATGTGCTGCCGCTGGTTCGCTCTGGTGGCAACGGCAGGGTTGCATTTATCAGGCACTTCTCGCACTCATCACTGCCGATGCAGCTACCAGAGAACTTTGATGAATACTCGGTGATGCGGTCAAGGCCTTCGGACATTGAAGAGTTTGTAAAGACCCTGATTGGCTACGACCAGGTGGTTACCAGCGCGATGCACGTGATGATCACCTGCCAGTCCTATGGCATTCCTTGCGCCCTGGTTAGCTTTGAGGGCGCCGAGGACAACGTTCATGGCACCGGAATCAAATACGAGGACTACGCACTTGGGGCAGGCGTTGAAGTTATTAACCCGACCGTGATTCCACTGGACATTAGAAAATTCGACTTTGACCACCTGGTTCACGATGTCAAGGTGAGTGAGAACAAAAAGGCCGAGGTTCGCGAGGCTGTGAAGTTAGCCCTTTCAAGGTTTGGAATCTAAGTGAAAAAAATAGTTACCGAACTCTGGGCCTCCTCAAGGCTTTTGGTGCCCAAGGGCCGCTACCGCTGGCAGTTGATTTTGCTGGTCATCATTGCCGCTGCCATTCCTGTGACCGAGCTTTTGGTGGCCAAGCTATTTACCGACCTGGTTGTCGACGGCTCAGGAAGACCGCTTTCCGAGATAGTGCTGGCGGTTGTTCTGTTTGCAGTGCTGTTTGCCACCACCAGAGTGGCGAACTATGCCCAAAAGACCTACCGGGTGAAGTTTTTTGACAAGGCCTTTGGTGCCGATGACCGTGAGCGCTCCTCAACCAAAGAGGCTTGGGAGTGGGCGATGGGTCTGGAGCTGGTAAACGTGCTGTCGTTTTTGACCCAGCTATTTGTCATTGCCGGCTTTTTCTTTTTCCTGAGCCCGGGGTTTGCAGGTCTGAACCTTCTGTTGATTCTCATCGTGCTGCAGGTGGTGGGAGTTTTATTTAAGCGGCAGCTTCGAAAACAGCGCGGCTTCGTTGAGAAAAAGCGAGCCAAGGGAGTTGTGACTCCAGCCGAGCGACTGGGTTCACGAATCCAGCAGGCCGAGTTTGGAACCCTGTTGGCAAGCTTTGGTGTGGTGCTGTTGATGGGTCTGTTGATCTGGTTCAGCATCGAGGGCATGATCAGCCTTTCAAACACCATTGTTTTCTTCCTGGGGCTTCGCCTTCAAAACACCACCTTTAGTTCGGTCTCATCCTCGCTAATGAGATTCGCGAGGGCAAAGGCAAACAGCTTCTAATGCAGCGGCTAACCCTTGGTTACTCAACCATGGCTCACCGAGTCGGTGACATTGTCGCTCCCCCAGTCAGGGACAACTGGGGAGTCCTGTTGGTGATTCAAAACCCCGAGGAGATGGCTTGGAGGGGTTCCCGGCTGGCGGAATTAATGCTGAAGCTCTCGACAAACCTGGATGTTGAAGAACTCAAAAGCATCGGGGTTGCCAAGAGCCGAAATAGAAACATCTACCTGGCCAAGGGTGAATACCTGGTGTTTGGTGATGACGATGTCAGCTTTGACGTTGCCGGGCTCGAGAAGGCCTTGCAATACCTGGATGAGAATCCCGAGTACTCGCTTTTGTTGGGCAAAGCTGTTGACTCAGAAGGCAAGGACCGCAAGCGCTATCCCAAGGGAATCCGCAAGCTAAATAGATTTAATTCGGCCAGAGCCGCCACCTACGAAATGATCATTCGGGTTGATGCGGTTCGGCAGTTTGGTTTGATCTTTGACGAACAGTTTGGTGCCGGGGCCAAGAACTACCTCGGGGATGAATACATTTTCATTGTCGACTTGCTCTCAAGCGGAGGCAAGGCGGTATTTGTGCCAATAGTCATTGCCTCTCACCCAACCGATTCCTCGGGTGCAAGATGGGGCAGCGATAATGACCGGATCGCAAGAGCCGCCATCTTCACCAGGGTATTTGGCAAGTTCGCACCAATAGTCCGACTGGGCTTTGGACTAAGACGCATCAAGGAGCTAGGCGGTCTTGCCAAGCTTTTTAAGTTCGTCCTAGCGCGTTAGCACCTGCTGCAGCGCAACCCGCTGCCCGTCAATAAAGACCTCGACATTGATGTTGTAACCGGCTCCGGTATTGCGCTTGACCAGTGAGTAGTTCTTGCCCGGCACCAGTGTGATCGGATCAACCGCCAACCATTTGCCGGCAACCTTTGCGGTCAGCCTGCGTCCCTCATAGCCCTGGGTGTAGATGGCGATGTAGCCATTGAAGGTTCCAATGGTCACTTTCTGGCCGGCTGCCGGAGCGGTAACCACATTCGAAGAAAGCTGGTTGTACGCGGCCGAAAGGTTTAGCAGTGGAATCTGCTTTCTCAAAATGTCATCGACCTTGGTGCCGCTTGATTTCATTACGTTCAAAATTGTCTCGGAGCTGGCATTTGGGAAGGCCTGGCGCAACAGCACAAATGCTCCCGCTAGTAGCGGAGCAGCTGCCGAGGTTCCGGAGCCGGTCTGGTAACCAACGGTGTTTGCGGTCTGGGCATAGTCCGGGGCCAGAAGCTCAACCTTTTCAGACATGGTCACGTACCAAGAAACCTCGTTTCTTGGATTCACCGAGCCAACCGCAACCACCTCTTTTAGACAGCTTGGGAAGATCGAGGTTGCAATATCCAGGGTTGGGGTGTTGCCCGCCGAGGCGAAGGTGATGATGCCCTTATCCCTTGCACGCTTGAACACATCTGCCAGTGCGGCGAGTGATGGGTTGGTGTCGCACTGCAACCAGCTTCTTGGAAACTCACGCTCGGAGAAAAAGCCACCAAAGGAGAGCGAAAGCGCAACCGTGTTATTGATTTCCGCGCGATCAACGATGTATTGGGCTGCTGCGGTGATGGCATCCAGGGTCGTGAAGTCAATGTTGGCCATCACAATTTTTGCATCCGGGGCTATGCCACCGGGTGCCACCGAGTTGGGCTTACCGGCTGCGATGCCGGCAACCATGTTGCCGTGATTCTCTGACAGCACTGGGAACCCGTTCACGTTGCGCTGTGAGGCGGCCTGCAGTCCGGTCTGGTTCTTGGTGCCATTCGGGCACAGGTATGCGGTGAATTGCGAGTAGGAGCAGTAGCCGTCAACTACCTGATCTTGAAAGTACTCGTGACTTAGGTTCACGCCCTGGTCAATAAACCCAATTGAGGCGCCCTCGCCGGTGAAGCCTCGGTCCCAAAGAGCTGAGGCACCCACCGCATTAAACGCTGGCTCTGAGACCGCAGCAGAAGCGGGAGTGGCGAACCCGGTCACCAAAACTGCGATTAGCGATAAACCTGCAATTAGGCGTTTTAGCATCTCGCATCTCCTTGAATCTCAAAAACTTATGCCCAGACTGAACAGCGAGGTCGGGGATTTGGCTTCTAATAAGTCTAGGCTTTAGAAATGGCCGAACAGAGATACCACGTCACAAAAGCAGTGATTCCCGTTGCGGGGTTGGGAACCAGGTTCCTTCCCGCCACCAAGGCCATGCCCAAAGAGATGCTTCCAATCGTCGATAAGCCAGTGATTCAGTACGTTGTCGAGGAAGCCGTTGCAGCCGGGTTATCTGATCTATTGATGATTACCGGTAGAAACAAAAACACCCTGGAGAACCACTTTGACCGGGTTGCCGAGCTCGAGGCGGTACTGAGCCACAAGGGTGATGCTAAGAGACTTTTTGCGGTTCAGGAGTCCAGCCAGCTTGCTGATATCCACTACACAAGACAGGGAGACCCCAGAGGGTTGGGTCATGCTGTGCTGCGGGCAAAGAGCCACGTCGGACTGCACAGCTTTGCGGTGTTGCTCGGTGATGACATCATCGACACCAGAGATCCGATTCTTGATCGAATGCTTGAGGTTCACGCCCAGACCGGTGACAACGTAATTGCCCTGATGGAGGTCCCGAAGGACCAAATCCAGCTCTACGGATCCGCAGCGATTAGCAAAACAAGTGATGCGGATGTGGTTTTAGTCACGGAACTGGTCGAAAAACCAGAACCAGATGTTGCCCCATCGAACTTTGCCGTGATTGGTCGCTACGTGCTGCGCCACGAAATGTTTGAGGTCTTAGAAAACACCGCTCCTGGTCGCGGCGGAGAGATTCAGCTCACCGACGCCCTGCAGTTTGCCACCCAAAACCCGAGCGTTGCCGGTGGTGTGCGGGGAGTGGTGTTTTCTGGTCGTCGCTATGACACCGGAGACAAGCTGGACTTTATTCGTGCCACGCTCAGAATTGCGATTGACCGCGAAGACATTGGCCCAGAACTTAGGTCCTGGTTGAAGGGCTTTGCTAAAGAGCTTTAGTCCGCTTGCACTTCTCACTGCAGTACTTGACCTCATCCCAGTTCTTGGCCCAGGCCTTGCGCCA
>JAGYIH010000005.1 GCA_018402615.1 Aquiluna sp. | reverse complement strand
CTCGCCCAGAGATGGGTGTGACGCTGCTTAGACGATTGGCAGAAGAAGTGACCGAATTCGGAACCGTTGAGTCGAACCCATCGATTGATGGCCGAAGCATGGTCATGGTGATTGGTCCGGTGAAAAATAAGGTTGAGGCGCGAGCCGAGGCCAAAAGAGCTCAGCAGAAGCCTGCTGCAGCAGAACAGACTAAGGAGAGCTAATGCCGAAGATGAAGACCCACTCGGGCGCCAAGAAGCGATTCCGCTTTACCGGTTCCGGCAAGCTGATGAAGCAGCAGATCAACATGCGACACAACCTGGAGCACAAGTCTTCAAGGCGCACCCGCCGCCTGAACCAGGACCAGGTGGTATCGCCAGCAGATTTCAAGAAACTAAAGAGACAGCTCGGCCGCTAGGCACGAGCGAGAAGGAGTAGAAAATGGCAAGAGTAAAAAACGCCGTCAACTCGCTGAAGAAGCGTCGCGTCGCTCTCGAGCGCGCGAAGGGTTACCGCGGTCAGCGCTCACGTCTTTACCGTCAGGCAAAGCAGCAGCTACTGCACTCTTTGGTTTACGCATACAACGACCGCAAGAACCGCAAGGGCGACTTCCGCAGACTGTGGATTCAGCGCATCAATGCTGCGGCTCGTCTAAATGGCATGACCTACAACCGCCTGATCCAGGGTCTTCACCTGGCTGGCATTGAGGTTGATCGCAGAATCCTTTCAGACATGGCGATTCACGACCCTAAGTCCTTTGCAACTCTGGTTGCCTCGGCCAAGGCAGCTCTGCCTAAGGACGTGAACGCTCAAAAGGCTAGCTAGTGCTCAGCGATCCTCGATCCGAACGGGTCAAGGGGATTGCGAGACTTAATCAAAAAGATGCCCGGTATGAAACCGGGCTCTTTTTGCTTGAGGGGTTTCAGGGGCTGAAAGAGCTTCTGCCGCATCGTGACTTAATAGTCGAAGTTTTTGCAACTGAGCGCGCGCTGGATGCTCAGCCAGAGCTGTTTGGAAAGCTTAAAACGGAAGTGACTGTAGTTTCCGAGCAGGTCATGGAGCGCATTTCTGACACCCGGACGCCGCAAGGTGTGGTTTCGGTGGTCTTTCAGCTGGATGTCGATTTAGAGCTGATCATTAACGACAAGCCAAAACTGGTGGCGCTGATGGACCAGGTGCGGGACCCAGGTAATGCCGGAACGATTCTTAGGGCGGCAGATGCCGCTGGTGCTGATGGGATTGTCTTCTCCAAGGAGTCGGTGGATCTCTATAACCCAAAGCTGGTTCGCTCAACCACCGGAAGTCTTTTCCACCTGCCCACCGTTATTGAGGCGGATAGCGCCAACGCACTGGCGGACCTTAAGAAGGCCGGTCTGCAGGTTCTTGCCGCAGCAACCGGTGGAAAACCAATCACTGAACTGTCGCAGCAGCTTGAGCTTCCGACGGTTTGGATATTTGGCAATGAGGCGCACGGCATCTCAAGTGAGCTGCTGGATTTAGCCGATGAACTGGTTGGGTTGCCCATCTATGGCAGTGCCGAATCCTTGAATTTGGCCACTGCGGCGTCAGTCTGCCTCTACCAGAGTGCTTTCAGCCAGAACCGGAATCGCTAAACTTGTGCAGGTGCCAAGCCTTCTCAACCAACAGACCGTAGCCCAAGCGCTCAGTGAGTCGCTAAGCGAGCTCGCCCGGGTGAAAAATGCTGCGGAACTCAGAGCCGTTAAGGGCCAGCTGGTTGGTGAAAACTCCCCAATTAGCAAGCTCAACGCGCTAATTAAAGATTTGCCCGCTGATCAAAAGGCTGAGGCTGGAAAATTGGTGGGTGGTGCCAAGGCAGAGCTCATGGCGGCTTTTGAAGTCAAGGCCGCTGAGCTGGATGCCGTTGAGTCAGTCTTAGCCTTGCAAGCAGAGGCGGTAGACCTCACCGCAGCTCCGAGGGTATTGCGCCGAGGTGCCAGGCACCCGCTCTCACTTTTGATGGATCAGGTTTCAGAGGTTTTTGTTGGCATGGGCTGGGAAATAGCAGATGGTCCCGAGCTTGAAAATGAGTGGTTCAATTTTGATGCTTTGAATTTCCACCCAGACCACCCAGCAAGGGCAATGCAAGACACTTTCTTTGTTGCCCCGCTGGAGGCACATCTTTTGCTTCGCACCCACACCTCACCAGTGCAGGTGAGATCACTTCTGGAGCGCGAGTTACCCGTTTACGTCTTGTGCCCTGGTCGAGTGTTCAGAACCGATGAGCTCGATGCCACTCACACCCCCGTATTTCACCAGGTCGAAGGTCTAGCAATTGACAAGGGTCTCACAATGGCCGATCTCCGGGGAACTTTGGAGCACTTTGCCAGGGTGATGTTTGGTCCAGAAGCGAAGATTCGCCTTCGTCCAAGTTTTTTCCCCTTCACCGAACCCAGTGCCGAACTTGATGTTTGGCACCCGACCGCTAAAGGTGGAGCGCGCTGGGTGGAATGGGGCGGCTGCGGCATGGTGAATCCCAACGTGCTGCTGGCAGCAGGAATCGACCCAGAGGTGTACTCAGGTTTTGCCTTCGGCATGGGTATTGAGAGAACGCTCATGTTTAGAAACGGTGTCACTGACATGCGAGACATGGTTGAGGCGGATGTTCGCTTCTCGCAGCAGTTTGGTTCGGTGATCTAGATGAAGGTTCCACTTAGTTGGCTAGCCGAGTTTGTTGATCTGGGTCCAAGTAGGACGCCGCATGATGTTATGGCCCAGTTAGTGCGCGTTGGTCTTGAGGAAGAAGGCGCTCACGGGGGTGAACTCAAGGGCCCAATCGTGGTTGGCGAAGTCCTGGAGTTTGTTGAAGAACCGCAGGCCAATGGCAAGACAATTCGCTGGTGCCAGGTTCGGGTTGGGACCTCTGGCAAGGAAGCTATCCGCGGTGTGGTGTGTGGTGCAAGAAACTTCTTCGTTGGCGACAAGGTGGTCGTCACACTCCCAGGGTCTGAACTTCCTGGTGGTTTTCAGATTGCGGCTAGAAAGACTTACGGCCACGTCTCAGACGGCATGATCGCATCTTCGCGCGAACTTGGCCTGAGCGATGAGCACGAAGGTATTTTGCGTCTTGCTGACATTGGATTAGATCCAGAGGTTGGGACCGATGCCATCAAGTTACTGGGCTTGGATGAATCAGCCGCAGAGATAAACGTGACACCCGATCGCGGCTACGCACTCTCAATCCGTGGTGTGGCAAGAGAGTTCTCTCACGCCACCGGGCACGCTTTTACCGACCCCGTAACCAAAGTCACTCCGCAGTCCGGCAAAGGCTTTTCGCTTGCAGTTTCTGACTCCGCTCCAATTCACGAAACCCAGGGTTGTTCAAGATTTGTGCTGCTAGGTGTTGAGGGCGTAGACGCCATGGCACAAGTGCCGGACTGGATGAGAAATCGTCTGAAGCTTGCCGGAATGCGATCGATTTCGATCGCGGTTGACATCACCAACTATGTGATGCTCGAACTGGGTCAGCCTTTGCACGCATACGATCTGGCCAAACTATCCGGTGGCATCACTGTTCGCCGCGCCAAGGCGGGAGAAGAGCTTCAGACCCTGGATGGCAAAGTCAGAGTCTTGGACCAGGAAGATTTGCTGATCACAGATCAGTCGGGCCCCATTGGCATTGCCGGTGTCATGGGAGGAGCCTCCACTGAGGTTTCTGATGACACAACCAGCGTGATCCTTGAGGCTGCAGTCTTTGATCCGATTTCGATAGCCCGCTCAGCGAGGCGTCACAAACTAACCTCCGAAGCCTCAAAACGTTTTGAGCGCGGGGTCGACCCGGAGCTCGCCTCCTATGCCGCCACTCGAGCAGCAGAGCTTCTGGTAGTGCTGGCTGGTGGCAAGCTCAGCGGGGTTGGCGCCGAGTTCAACAAGGTTTCGAAACGACCAGCAATCGCTATGGAGCTTTCTTTCCCGGAGCGCCACGTGGGGGTTTCGTACTCGAAAGCCGAGATCGTCTCGAGCCTTGAAGCAATAGGTGCCCAGGTTGAAATCAAGGGCGACACACTGCATGCAGTGGCACCATCTTGGAGGCCTGACATCACTCACAAAACCGACCTGGTAGAAGAGGTTGCCAGACTGGTGGGATATGACAGGATTCCTGCCACGATTCCAGTTGCACCCCCTGGCCGAGGTTTCACCAAGCGGCAGCAGTTCCGCCGCAGGGTACTGGCCGGGCTCACCGGTGCGGGTTTCGTTGAGGTGCTGAACTATCCATTCGTGTCGGGTGAAGAGAACGTAACTTTTAGTGGCCGCGTGGGCATCGAACTAGAAAACCCAATTCAGTCTGAGCGCTCACAGATGCGGCGCTCGCTATTGCCCGGGCTTATTCAAGCCACCAGTCGAAACCTATCCAGGGGGTTTTCAAACCTTGCCCTGGTTGAAGAGGGTTCGGTCTTCTTAGATGCAAAGTCCCAAGGGCCAAAACTGCTCCCGGTTGGCAATGTCAGGCCAAGTGTTCAGACCCTGCAGGTTTTGAATGACTCGATTCCGTTGCAGCCTCGCCATCTTGCGGGTTTAGCAATTGGCGAATGGTCTGAAGAACAGCTTGGTGCTGCTGGAATCTCCGCTGGTTACCCGCAAATGATTGATGCCGTTTCGCAAGCTGTTTCACTTGCCGGTGCCAGCTTCGAATTGAGTCAAGCAGTTTTGCCTGGCCTCCACCCCGGCCGAGCCGCAAATGTTTTAGTTGCTGGTGAAGTGGTTGGTCACGTTGGTGAACTGCACCCTGATCTTGCACTTTCCAACCACCTGCCAAGAAGGGTTGGGGTTTTCGAGCTAAACCTTGACAAGATTTTTGCCCTGGCACCGGAGATTGTGTTAGCTGGCGAGATAAATCCGATGCCGGCCGCGACTCAGGATATTTCGCTTTTGGTCGATGAGAGCATTCCGGCAGCTCTGGTAGCACAAACTCTGGTTATCGGAGCTGGCGAGCTTTTAGAGGAGCTAAAGCTCATCGATGACTACCGGGGTCAGGGTATAACGGAGGGTAAAAAGTCGCTCACCTTCGCGCTTAGATTCAGAGCTAAGGATCGGACCCTCACGCAGGCTGAGGCAACGGTTGCTCGGGACGCTGCGGTGCTGCTTGCCTCCCAAAATCACGGTGCAGAACTGAGAAGCGCTTGAGTATCCAGGTCGCAGTTGCAGGTGCCAGCGGCTACGTTGGCGGGGAATTGTTGCGCCTGATTGCCTCGCATCCAAATCTTGACCTGGGTGCGGTGACAGCCAACACCAGTGCTGGCGAGACTTTAGGTAAATTTCACCCACATCTTCCGATGTTTCGGGATCGGGTCATCCAGCCCACCTCTGCGCAGAGCTTGGCTGGTCACGAGGTGGTCTTTTTAGCTCTGCCCCACACCACAAGCGCCGAGATTGCAAGGTCGTTGCCTGACCACGTCATGGTCATTGACTGCGGTGCGGACTTTAGGCTCTTTGACCCAGTTGCCTGGGAAAAGTACTACGGAACTCCGCACGCTGGGAGCTGGCCATACGGCTTACCTGAGTTGACACTGTTTGAGGGTGGCAAGATGCGTGGCCGATTACGTGAGACCAGGCGAATTGCAGTTCCAGGGTGCAATGTCACGGCGATCACTTTGGCCCTGGCTCCTGGGCTAACCGCTGGATTGCTGGAACCCCAGGACATAGTGAGCGTCCTGTCGGTTGGTTCATCCGGGGCTGGTCGAGCCTTGCGATCGGAGCTGTTGGCCAGCGAGCTGCTCGGCTCGGCGCGAGCCTACGGGGTTGGAGGTGTCCATCGTCACACTCCGGAGATCGAGCAAAACCTCACCTTGGCATCCGGAAAGGCTGTTTCGGTTTCATTCACGCCGGTCCTGGTGCCAATGGCGCGAGGCATTTTGGCGGTAAACACAATCAAAGTCTCTTCAAGATTCTCCATGGAATACCTGCGGGATGTTTACCAGGATGCTTACGGCGATGAGAGTTTCGTGGAACTATTGCCAGAGGGAGAATATCCCGCAACCTCGGCTGTGCTGGGTTCAAATAACGCCCAGATTGCCTTGAGTTTCGATGAGCACTCCGGTCGAGCGGTCATCGTGTGTGCGATTGACAACTTGGTCAAGGGAACCGCGGGAGCCGCGATTCAGTCAATGAACATTGCTCTTGGCCTAACCGAGCAAACCGGACTTATAAGCATTGGTGTTGCACCGTGAGTGTCACCTACGCAAAGGGCTTTCTGGCAGCAGGTGTTGCTTGTGGTCTTAAGGGTTCGGGAAACAGGGACCTTGCGCTGGTTCAGAATTTGGGACCGACTCATAATGTCGCGGCAGTTTTTACAAGCAATCGCTGCAAGGCAAACCCGATTCTTTGGTCTGAGCAAGTGATCTCAGGGGGCTTGGCAAGCGCGATTGTTCTAAATTCCGGAGGAGCGAATTGCTACACCGGCTCAGAAGGCTTTCAGACCACACACGCCACCGCCGAATTAGTCGCACAGCTGCTTGAGTTGTCTTCGGGAGAGGTTGTCGTTTGCTCCACCGGTTTGATTGGTGAGCAGCTAGACCGGGAAAAGTTATTCGCAGGTGTTCAATCGGCAACCTCGACACTTTCCGAGTTCGGTGGTGATGAGGCTGCCCTCGCAATCATGACCACCGACAAGGTGGCTAAGACCGGAAGCAGGGATTCCGCCTCGGGTTATCGAATCGGAGGCATGGCTAAAGGTGCGGGCATGCTCGCCCCGGGACTGGCGACAATGCTCGTGGTAATCACTACGGATGCTCTTTTGGAAAGTGGCGAGCTGGATAGAGCGTTGCGGGCTGCAACCAGGCTTAGCTTTGACCGATTAGATTCCGACGGTTGCATGTCAACTAACGACCAGGTGACTTTGATGGCCTCCGGGGCTTCAGGGGTAAGGCCAGAGCTTGATGAGTTCACAGATCTTTTGACATCACTTTGTCAGGAGCTTGCGCTCAAGCTTCTGGATGACGCAGAGGGTGCCTCACACTCAATCCACATCACCACGCGTGGGGCTGTAAGTGAGCAGGATGCCGTCGAAGTTTCTCGATCTGTGGCGAGAAACAATTTATTTAAGGCAGCAATTTACGGAAATGATCCAAATTGGGGTCGCATTCTGGCTGCAGTTGGAGTTACGGGTGCGGAGTTCGATCCTTACAACATCGATGTGAGCATGAATGGAATCCTGATTTCAAGCAGGGGTGAACCGGCCAACGATCGTTCGATGGTGGATCTAACCGCTAAGCGAGTAGATGTCCTAATCGATCTAAATACCGGAGCGGCTGAGGCCACAGTCGTTACCAATGATCTAACTCACGAGTACGTCACAGAGAACAGCGAGTACTCGAGCTGATGATTCCTTTATCTCAAGACCAGGCGCTGGCTCGAATAAAAGCTGAGACTCTGATTGAGTCGCTGAGTTGGTTGCGCGAGTTCCACGACCGGATCGTGGTAATCAAATTCGGCGGAAATGCGATGGTTGACGGTGCACTTCAGGAAGCCTTTGCTCAGGACATGGCTTATCTGCGGTATGTGGGGATTAAGCCGGTTGTGGTTCACGGTGGTGGTCCACAAATCACGGCAAGGTTGGCAGAGCTTGGCATGGAGAGTGAGTTCAGGTTGGGCCTTCGCTTCACTGACCATGCGACCATGGAAGTGGTTAGGGATGTCCTGCGAAATCAAATTTCAGCCCAGCTTGCCGCGCTCATCACAAGCTTCGGGGCAAAGACAATCGTGCTCTCTGGCGAAGATCAGGATCTACTGAAAGCTTCGCAGATTAGGGGCTTGGGCCCGGATGGCGAGGTTGATCTTGGGCTTGTTGGTGAGGTGAAGACGGTGAATCCGAGAGCAATTCTTGAGGCCATAGGTCAGAACATGATTCCAGTTGTGTCCTCCGTCGCGCTGGATTCCCAGGGACAGCTTCTGAACGTCAATGCCGATTCAGCCGCAGCTGCGATAGCGGTTGCCCTCGGAGCGGAAAAACTTATGGTGCTGACCGATGTCCCGGGGCTCTATGAAAATTGGCCAGATCGGGATTCACTGCTGAGTGAAATTAGCATTGCGGAACTAAAGGATTTGCTGCCGAAACTTGAATCGGGGATGTTGCCAAAGATGCAGGCCTGCATGGATGCGGTCATCGGGGGAGTCCCCAAAGCCCACATTATCGACGGTCGTCAACCGCACAGCATCCTCTTGGAAATCTTCACCGAAGCCGGTGTTGGAACTCAGGTGACGAGGTAGGGAAATGACCAGGCACTTTTTGAAAGACGATGACATTACTCCTTTGGAGCAGGCGGAGATTCTGGATCTTGCTATCACCCTCAAGGCAAATCGGTTTTCTGAGCGCCCTTTCCAGGGCCCTAAGACTGTTGCGGTGATCTTTGACAAGACTTCCACCAGAACCAGGGTTTCCTTTGCGGTGGGGATCAGTGACCTGGGGGGAGTGCCGCTGATAATGGATTCCGGTGTCTCACAGCTTGGAAAAAAGGAATCGGTGGCTGACACAGCTAGGGTTTTGGAGCGCCAGGTTGAACAAGTTGTTTGGCGCACCTTTGCCCAATCCGGTCTAGAGGAGATGGCGGCAAATTCCGCTGCACCGGTTATTAACGCGCTCAGCGATGACTGGCATCCCTGTCAGCTACTGGCAGATTTGATGACCATCAAAGAGCACTTTGGTCTGACTCAGGGCCTCAAGATTGCCTACGTGGGCGACGCTAATAACAACATGGCTAACTCTTATTTGGTCGCATGTGCGATGGCGGGTATGAGCGTTGCGGTAAGTGCCCCGGAGGGTTTTTTGCCGGCGCAATCGGTCATCGACACGGCAATGCGATTCGCCGCTGAGTTTGGTCAGGAAATTATGATCACAACCGATCCAAGGCTCGCAGTCTCAGGAGCCGATGTGGTGGCAACCGACACCTGGGTTTCAATGGGTATGGAGTCAGAAGCGGAAAAGCGGGCGTCCCTGTTTGCTGATTTCAGCGTTACCGAAGAGCTCTTTGCCGCCGCCAAGCCAGAGGCGGTATTCCTGCACTGCCTTCCCGCTTACCGAGGATTCGAAGTGAGTGCGGAAGTGATTGATGGCCCACGATCATTGGTTTGGCAAGAGGCAGAGAATAGACTTCACGCTCAGAAGGCCCTGATGGTTTTCTTGGCGAGACACCGCTAAGCACTTAGGAAGTTATGGCACAGAGTAATGATGCCCTCTGGGGTGGAAGGTTTGCTTCCGGACCCGATGGTGCGCTGGCTGCGCTTTCCAAGTCCACGCACTTTGACTGGAGGTTGGCCCAGTATGACCTGAGGGGCACTTCAGCCCACCTCAAGGCGCTTCACTCCGCCGGCTATCTAACAGCTGAGGAACTCTCAGTGCTCTCCGACGCCGTTACAGAGCTCTCCAAGAGAGTTGCCAGCCGAGCGTTTTTGCCCAAGCCAGAAGAGGAGGATGTGCACGCGGCTCTTGAGCGTGGACTCATTGAGATTGCTGGCGCCGATATTGCGGGTAAGGTTCGTGCGGGACGCTCGAGAAATGATCAGATTGCAACTTTGATTCGCTCCTTCATGCTTGATGCGGCCACCGAAATAGAGAATCAACTGCTTGCCTACATCGACGCACTTTGCTCCAGGGCAGAGAATCACCTTGGCGTTGCGATGCCAGGAAGGACTCATTTTCAGCACGCTCAACCCGTGTTGTTGTCACATCATCTTTTGGCACATGCCTGGCCCCAGGTTCGAAACCTGCAGCGACTCGAAAACTGGCGCAAACGGGCGAACATTTCCCCCTACGGAGCGGGAGCACTGGCTGGAAATACCCTGGGTCTTGATCCAAATCTGGTGGCCTCAGAACTTGGTTTTGCGGGTGTGACCGAAAACAGCATGGACGCCACCAGTTCTAGGGATCAGGCTGCTGAGTTTGCCTTTATCCTGGCCATGATTTCAATTGACGTCTCTCGGTTTGCCGAAGAGATCATCGCCTGGGCCACCAAGGAGTTCTCCTACATCAAACTAGCGGATGAGTTCTCCACCGGTTCATCAATCATGCCTCAGAAGAAAAACCCCGATATTGCAGAGTTGGCGAGGGGTAAGTCCGGCCGCCTGATTGGGAACCTGGCTGGGCTGCTGTCAACCCTGAAGGCTTTACCGTTGAGCTATAACCGCGATCTGCAGGAGGACAAAGAACCACTTTTTGACTCCTTTGACTCACTGATGCTGGTGCTGCCAGCTTTTAATGGGATGGTCGCGACCATGACTTTTGACACGGCGAGGCTCGAGGCGCTGGCGCCCCAGGGCTTTGCCTTGGCAACAGATGTTGCTGAGTGGCTGGTAAAAGAAGGGGTTTCGTTCCGTGATGCCCACGAGATAACCGGTGAGCTGGTTCGGTTCTGCGAAACGGAAGGCATCGAGCTCGAAATGCTGACCAACGAGCAGCTGGCAAAAGTTTCCAAGCACCTTAAGCCCGAAGTGAAAAAGGTGCTGAGCGTGTCTGGTTCTATCGAGTCTAGAAGCGGTGCCGGTGGCACATCCTCATCGCAGGTTATTGAACAGCTGGTTCAGCTGCGCAAATTGACCAAACGGGGTAAGAGCTGATGGCTGGTAATCAGAGCTTGGAAAATCAAAGCAACGACGCAAGCTTTGGCCATATTCTTGATGAACTCAAGTGGCGAGGACTTGTTGCACTTTCTACTGATGAGGCTGAATTGCGCGCCGCGCTCTCAGGTCAGGTCACTTTTTACTGTGGATTTGACCCAACTGCGCCCTCGCTGCATCTTGGGAACCTGGTTCAGCTCCTGACCATGCGCCGGCTTCAGCTCGCAGGGCACCTTCCGCTCGCGCTAGTGGGTGGAGCAACTGGGCTAATTGGCGACCCCAAGCCAAACTCCGAGCGGACCCTGAACGACCGTGAGACAGTCGCCGACTGGGTAGAGCGACTCGCTGCGCAAAACCGACGATTTTTGGACTTTAAGGGTCCAAACGCCGCACGAATGGTTAATAATCTCGACTGGACCAGTGGTTACAGCGCGATCGACTTTTTGCGAGATGTTGGCAAGCACTTCCGGGTCGGCAAGATGATTTCCAAAGATGCCGTGAGCGCAAGACTTAACTCAGATAGCGGAATCAGCTACACCGAATTTAGTTACCAGGTTCTGCAGGGGATGGACTTCCTCGAGCTATATCAGCGCTACGGCTGTGTGATGCAGACCGGTGGCAGTGACCAGTGGGGAAACCTGACGGCCGGAACAGATTTAATCCACAAGGTTGAGGGCAAAAGCGTCCATCTAATTGCCACCCCACTGATCACAAATGCTGATGGTAAGAAGTTTGGCAAGAGTGAGGGGAATGCAATTTGGCTCGAGGCAGAGCTGACCAGCCCATACGCGATGTATCAGTTCTGGCTCAACACCGATGACGCAGACGTCATCGACAGGCTAAAGGTATTTACCTTTCTAACCCGCGATGAAATCTTTGATTACGAGCAGAAGGTTTTGCAGGAGCCGTTCAAGCGCGAGGCGCAGCGCAGGCTCGCAATTGAGGTCACCGGCTTGGTGCACTCGGGAGCTGAGGCCGAAGCGGCTCAAGACGCTGCCCAGGCGCTGTTTGGAAGCGGTGATCTCAGGCAGCTGTCAAAAGAAACTTTGAGGGCGGCGCTGGCCGAACTTCCTAACGCACAGGTGGCCAAGGATGTCAGCGTTATTGACGCTCTGGTAATGACTGGGCTGGCATCCAGTAATTCGGACGCCCGCAGGGCAATCTCCCAGGGTGGAGTGAGTGTAAATAAGGTCAGGGTTGAGTCTGAGGAGCAGCTAGTTGAGGACTTGCTCTTTGGCGAGTTTGCCCTGATTTCAAAGGGTAAGAAGTCTCTTGCCGGACTGTTTTTCTAGAAAAACAAATCAATCTCGTGTTTGATTTGACACTGTTACCAAATCGACACTAAGCTCTACGAGTTGACCAAAGTTTGGCAGAATCCGATTGAGATTGCCGGCTCAAGTTCAACACTTCCTAAAGCCAAAAAACTGGCCCTTGTGGCCAGTGATTTTAGTGTCTAGGATTTAGGTCCGCCTAAGCTGATAAGCCAGGAAATTCAAGGGAAACCTAGGGTTGACAGGGGTCGCAGAATAGGTAGACTTGAAAAGTTGCTCTGAAGCTGATTCGCGAGATGAAGTCAGATGCATCCGATCTTTGAGAACTCAACAGCGTGCACAATGTCGATGCCAAAACCTCGGCGAGAACTTTTGTTTCGCAGAGTTCCTTTTGATAAAGATAAAATAAGAATTGTCAGTAGACAGTTCTGAAAGCCAAATCAAATTGATCTCAGCCTTCGGGCTGGGTTCGTGGAAAGCTTGCCTACTTGTAGGCAAAACTTTTACGGAGAGCTCAGATCCCGCCCAGGACGAACGCTGGCGGCGTTTAACACATGCAAGTCAGACGATGAGGCTGGAGCTTGCTCCGGCGGATTAGTGGCGAACGGGTGAGTAACACGTGAGAAATCTGCCCCTGACTCTGGGATAACTGCGGGAAACTGTAGCTAATACCGGATACTTTCCTTGGTGGGCATCCACTGGGAAGAAAGAATTTCGGTCAAGGATGATCTCGCGGCCTATCAGCTAGTTGGTGAGGTAATGGCTCACCAAAGGCGACGACGGGCAGCCAGCCTGAGAGGGTGACCGGCCACACTGGGACTGAGACACGGCCCAGACTCCTACGGAGGCAGCAGTGGGAATATTGCACAATGGGCGCAAGCCTGATGCAGCAACGCCGCGTGAGGGACGAAGGCCTTCGGGTTGTAAACCTCTTTAGCAGGGAAGAAGCGAAAGTGACGGTACCTGCAGAAAAGCACTGGCCAACTACGCCAGCAGCCGCGGTAATACGTAGGGCAAGCGTTGTCCGAATTATTGGGCGTAAAGAGCTCGTAGGCGTTTTGTCACGTCTGCTGTGAAATTTCAGGCTCAACCTCGAACTTGCAGTGGGTACGGGCAGGCTAGAGTGCGGTAGGGAGATGGGAATTCCTGGTGTAGCGGTGGAATGCGCAGATATCAGGAGGAACACCAATGGCGAAGGCACATCTCTGGGCCGTAACTGACGCTGAGGAGCGAAAGCGTGGGGAGCAAACAGGATTAGATACCCTGGTAGTCCACGCCGTAAACGGTGGGTGCTAGCTGTAGGCCACATTCCACGTGGTCCGTGACGAAGTTAACATATTAAGCACCCCGCCTGGGAGTACGGCCAAGGCTAAAACTCAAAGGAATTGACGGGGCCCGCACAAGCGGCGGAGCATGCGGATTAATTGATGCAACGCGAAGAACCTTACCAAGGCTTCGACATAGAGGAAAAGTGCAGAAATGTACTCCCCGCAAGGTCTCTATACAGGTGGTGCAGGTTGTCGTCAGCTCGTGTCGTGAGATGTTGGTTAAGTCCCGCAACGAGCGCAACCCTCATCCGTTGCCAGCACGTAATGGTGGGAACTCATGGGATACTGCCGGGGTCAACTCGGAGGGAAGGTGGGGATGACGTCAAATCATCATGCCCCTTATGTCTTGGGCTTCGCATGCTACAATGGCCGGTACAGAGGGCTGCAATACCGTAAGGTGGAGCGAATCCCACAAAGCCGGTCTCAGTTCGGATTGAGGTCTGCAACTCTACCTCATGAAGTCGGAGTCGCTAGTAATCGTAGATCAGCAACGCTACGGTGAATACGTTCCCGGGCCTTGTACACACCGCCCGTCAAGTCACGAAAGTCGGTAACACCCGAAGCCGGTGGCCTAACCGCAAGGAAGGAGCCGTCGAAGGTGGGATTGGTGATTGGGACTAAGTCGTAACAAGGTAGCCGTACCGGAAGGTGCGGCTGGATCACCTCCTTCTAAGGAGCATCTTGAGAGACTTCGGTCTCTCATAGAGAGCCAGTTTTGGAAACACATGTTTTCCAGCTGGTTAGCTCATGGGTGGAACATCGCATTGATAACTAGATAACTTTCTCTTCGAAGTACGCCCTCGGGTTGGAAAGCAGAGTAAGCCAAGTGGACATCAGCACGCTGTTGGGTCCTGGGGATCGGAAACGATAACCCAGGGGCCATTTTAGAGTTTGACTCTTTTCTGGTCAGGTTCGTATTGCGAAGGAAACCTTCAAATGCGGAACCGCCCGTACTTTGAGAACTACATAGTGGACGCGAGTATCTTTAGACCTGGATTTATCCAGGTCAACGATCTATACCGAATTTATTCGAGATGTATCATCTTTGTGTGTCAAGTTTCAAAGAGCACACGGTGGATGCCTTGGCAATAGGAGCCGAAGAAGGACGTAGCAATCTGCGATAAGCCTCGGGGAGTCGATACAGACTTTGATCCGAGGATGTCCGAATGGGGAAACCCAGCCAGACTCGATCTGGTTACTCCCCGCTGAATGTATAGGCGGGGTAGAGGGAACGTGGGAATGAAACATCTCAGTACCCACAGGAAGAAAACAACAGTGATTCCGTTAGTAGTGGCGCGAACGCGGAAGGGGCCAAACCAAGCATGTGTGATATCCGGCAGGAGTTGCATGTTTGGGGTTGTGGGATTTACCAGAAGGTCTGCCGACCTTCAAGAGTGTGCAAGTAGTGTAGAAGAATGGTCTTGAACGGCCAGTCATAGAGGGTGCGAACCCCGTACTGGAAACGCTGCTCCGCTCGGAAAGTATCCCAAGTAGCACGGAACCCGTGAAATTTGTGTGAATCTGCGAGGACCACCTCGTAGCCTAAATACTACCTATTGATCCATAGCGGACAAGTACCGTGAGGGAAAGGTGAAAAGTACCCCGGGAGGGAGTGAAATAGTACCTGAAACCGTGTGCTTACAATCCGTTGGAGCCAGCTTGTTCTGGTGACAGCGTGCCTTTGAAGAATGATCCTGAGAGTTAGCGATCTGTGGCGAGCTTAACCCGTGAGGGGAAGGCGTAGCGAGTCTGAATAGGGCGATTCAGTCGCAGGTCCTGACCCAAGCGAGGTGATCTATCCATGGCCAGTTAGCGAAGGGTAAGACTTCGTGGAGGACCGAACCCACTTCAGTTGAAAATGGAGGGATGAGCTGTGGATAGGGGTGAAAGGCCAATCAAACCTCGTGATAGCTGGTCTTCCGAAATGCATTTAGGTGCAGCGTCTTGTGTTTCTCTCTGGAGGTAGAGCTACTGGATGGCCGATGGGCCCTAAAAGGTTACTGACGTCAGCCAAACTCCGGAATGCCAGAGAGGAGAACAAGGCAGTGAGACTGCAGGGGATAAGCTTCGTAGTCGAAGGGAAACAGCCCAGACCACCAACTAAGGTCCCCAAGCGCTTGCTAAGTGGGAAAGGATGGAGTTGCACAGACAACCAGGATGTTGGCTTAGAAGCAGCCACCATTAAAAGAGTGCGTAATAGCTCACTGGTCAAGTGATTCCACGCCGACAATATAACGGGGCTCAAGCAAGTCACCGAAGTTGTGGCATTTGTACATTGCTAGGTCGTAAGATCCAGGCGTACAGATGGGTAGGGAGAGCGTCGTGTGGCGAGCGAAGCGGCGGTGTGACCAGCCGTGGATGCCCGCACAGTGAGAATCAGGAATGAGTAGCGAAATGCGGGTAGAAACCCGCACCCGGAAAGACTAAGGGTTCCAGGGCCAGGCTAATCCGCCCTGGGTAAGTCAGGACCTAAGGCGAGGCCGACAGGCGTAGTCGATGGACAACGGGTTGATATTCCCGTACCGGCGAAGAACCGCCCAAACCAATCCAGTAATGCTAAGCTGCTGAAGCTATTTGGTGAAGCCTTCGGGCCGATCTGCTAGTGGAGCCAATGACCCATGCTGGTGCGGTTAGCGTATTAACAGGTGTGACGCAGAAGGTAGTTCTCCGCGGGGGGATGGTTGGTCCCGTTTACAAGGATGTAGGGCGAGAGATAGGCAAATCCGTCTCTACATAGCCTGAGATCTGATGATGAGTCCAAAGGACGAAGTGGGTGATCCTATGCTCCAAGAAAAGCATCGACGTGAGGTTCTAGCTGCCCGTACCCCAAACCGACTCAGGTAGTCAAGTAGAGAATACTAAGGGGACTGAGAGAATCATGGTAAGGAACTCGGCAAAATGGCCCGTAACTCGGGAGAAGGGGCGCCTGAGGTGTGTATGGATTTACTCCAGAAGCACTGCATGGCCGCAGAGACCAGTGAGTAGCGACTGTTTATCAAAAACACAGGTCCGTGCGAAGTTGCAAACGATGTATACGGACTGACGCCTGCCGGTGCTGGTTAAGGAGAGGACTGAGCAGTAATGCAAAGCTAGGAATTTAAGCCCCAGTAAACGGCGGTAACTATAACCATCCTAAGGTAGCGAAATTCCTTGTCGGGTAAGTTCCGACCTGCACGAATGGCGTAACGACTTCAACTGTCTCAACCATGAACTCAGCGAAATTGCACCATGAGTGAAGATGCTCATTACGCGCAGAAGGACGAAAAAGACCCGTGACTTTACTATAGCTTGGTATTGCGTTCGGTGGCTTGTGTAGGGATAGGTGGGAGACTATGAAGCGTGGACGCTAGTTCACGTGGAGTCAATGCTGAAATACCACTCTTGTCACCTGAGATCTAACCACGAACCGTAATCCGGTTCTGGGACAGTGCCGGTGGGTGTTTAACTGGGGCGGTTGCCTCCTAAAAAGTAACGGAGGCGCCCAAAGGTCCCTCAGCCTGGTTGGTAATCAGGTGTCGAGTGTAAGTGCACAAGGGAGCTTGACTGTGACTGACAAGTCGAGCAGGTAAAAGTCGGGACCAGTGATCCGGCAGTGGTTTGTGGAAGCGCTGTCGCTCAACGGATAAAAGGTACCTCGGGGATAACAGGCTGATCTTGCCCAGAGTCCAGAGATCGACGGCATGGTTTGGCACCTCGATGTCGGCTCGTCGCATCCTGGGGCTGTAGTAGGTCCCAAGGCTTGGGCTGTTCGCCCATTAAAGCGGCACGCGAGCTGGGTTCAGAACGTCGTGAGACAGTTCGGTCTCTATCCTCTGTGCGCGCAGGAAATTTGAGAAGACCTGACCCTAGTAGAGAGGACCGGCTGGACAAACCTCTGGTGTGTCAGTTGTCCTGCCAAGGGCACCGCTGATTAGCTACGTTTGGGAGAGATAACCGCTGAAAGCATCTAAGCGGGAAGCTTGCTTCAAGATGAGATTTCCATGACTTAGGTCGAGAGGGCCGCAGCTAGATTACTGCGTTGATAGGCGGGATGTGAAGTGTCGAAAGACATGGAGCTGACCCGTACTAATAGCCCGATAACTTGATACAACTTCAAATTTGTGCTTGCGTCCACTGTGTGGTTCTCGAGGTATGGTCGAGAACCGAGACAGGTATCTTCATTCACATAACTCAATAGTGTGTTTCGGCGGCCATAGCGAGAGGGAAAACGCCCGGTCTCAGTCGAACCCGGAAGCTAAGACTCTCAGCGCCGATGGTACTGCAAGGGGACCTTGTGGGAGAGCAGGACACCGCCGGACTTACTTTGAGAAATGGCCACTCCTTATGGGGTGGCCTTTTCTATTTAAGCTAGATTCTCGTTAGGAGACATCTTTGGATTCAAGATCGCGCAAACCGAAGCCTGAGGCCCAATCAGTCGCGGAGAGCGCACTGACCTGAAAGACCAGAGTGGCAAAAGCGAGTTCAACGCGATAAGCCAACCGAGAAGTCTCCACTTGTTCCATCCGAGATCACTCCCGAGGATCTTGACATGAGCGTTCGCGTCCAACTAAAGACACTCACGGCTGAAAACGCCGAGATGGTTGCTCGTCACCTGGCGATGGTGGGGCTTCTAATTGATGATGACCCAGCGCTGGCTCACAAACACGCCCTCGCCGCCTCTCGTCGAGCTGGCCGGCTGGCTATCGTTCACGAAACCTTAGGCCTGACTGCCTACGCTTCCGGAGATTTTGCCCTGGCAATCAGGGAGCTGCAAACTCACCGCCGCCTTTCTGGAAGCAACGATCAACTTCCAATTCTGGTCGATGCCGAACGTGGCATGGGTCGACCCCAGAAGGGGCTTGAAATCGTCACGGGCATTGATCGCTCAAAGCTTGCAGTTGGTGTCCGAATCAATCTAGCAATAGCTTTATCAGGGGCCCGTCTAGATCTTGGGCAGCCGCAGCTCGCTCTTGAGGAACTTGAGATACCGGAACTTTCCCCAAAGTCCGTTTTCCCGCAGTCCCCACTTTTGTTCGCCTGCTATGCAGAAGTTTTGCGAGAGTTGGGCCGAGACTCCAGCGAGTGGGACTCATTGGCTGAGCGCGCAGATAGGGCACTGGCAAACGTCGATGGCGAGATCGTAGAGCTTTTTGAAGAGATTCAAATTCCAACTAGCGAAGAATTTGACCGCACCGCCAAGAAACCCTTCGACAAAGACCGCAAACCCTTTGACAAAGACCGCAAACCCTTTGACAAAGACCGCAAACCCTTTGACAAAGACCGCAAACCCAGGGCCCCCGACGGTAAGTCCAGTGGCTTTGGTCGCTCTCGAGATGCTGGCAAAGGAAAAGACTTCAATAAGGGGCGTGGCGAGGGCAATGCTTCTAGGTAGCTTTGACTCGTTGCTGCTTGATTTAGATGGAGTCGTGTATTTAGGCCAGGTTCCAGTCGAGCACGCCGTCGAAGCGGTCAATCGAGCTATGGAGTTATCCAAGGTCGGATATATGACCAATAATTCTTCGCGAACTCCTGAGGCTATATCCAAACAGCTCACTGAATTTGGGATTGCAACCACGCCGGAGCAGATCGTTGGTTCGGCTCGTGCTGGGGCCGCTTTACTAGCCCAGCGTATTCCTGCTGGATCAAAGGTCTTGGTGGTAGGTGGGGAGGGACTCCGAGTCGAGTGTGAAGCACGGGGTTTTCAACTGGTCTCTTCCAGTTCGGACGGACCGGCTGCAGTAATTCAGGGTTTTAGCCCAGATATTTCTTGGCGGGATCTTGCTCAGGCATCTTATGCAATTCAAAATGGAGCGATATGGATAGCCACCAACCAGGATTGGACTATTCCTCTCGAATCTGGCATAGCTCCGGGGAACGGAACGTTGGTTGGAGCGGTTCATACCGCCGTTGGAATACTTCCGGATTTCGCAGGAAAGCCCTTCGCTCCCATATTCGAAAAGTCTATGGAGCAGCTTGATATCAAGCGCCCTCTAATGGTCGGTGATCGGCTAGATACCGACATTCGCGGGGCGAATGCCTTCGGGATGGCTTCAGCTGTCGTGTTGACGGGAATTGCTACCCGCAAAGAGCTAATTGGAGCAAAGCCCGAAGACCGACCGCAATTCATTCTTCAGGATCTGAGAGGGATATTTGAAAAGTATCCGAAGCTCAGGAAGACCAAACGAGGGGTTAGCTGTAACAAATCCGAAGTCGAGAAGCTGGGGGACAAGATTGTCCTGATCTCGGGTGACCCGGCTTCGCTAGACACTCTCCGGGCGGCTACTGAACTAATCTGGAACTGTGGTGTTCCAATTTACGCACTGGATGTCGAGCCAGCACTATACCTAGAGGTAAGAAAATGACTGACGATCTAAGCAGCGGCTCATTTGAAACTGAGCTGAGTCAAATTGACAGCTTGCCAATTGAAGAGCAAATCTCTGCGCTGGCAAGGATTGTAGAAGTTTTAGAAACCCAACTTCGTTGAGCGAGCGTCTAGACGTTGAGTTGGTCATTCGCGATCTGGCTCGGTCACGCTCGCACGCTGCGACCTTGATTAACGACGGTCGCGTGATGGTGAATGGTGTTCGTGGGACAAAGCCGGCACAAAAGATTTTGCCCGACGACGCTGTGTCAATAACCGTGGGCGTGGATTTTGTCTCGCGAGCCGGTCACAAGCTCAGCCATGCAATAGCGCAGTTTGATATCAAGGTTTTTGGTCAGTGTCTTGATGCGGGAGCGTCAACCGGAGGTTTTACTCAGGTTTTGTTGGAACAGGGGGCGACCCAGGTGATAGCAGTAGATGTCGGGCATGGTCAATTGGTTGCCGAGATTTCAAGCGACGAGCGAGTTGTCAGCTTGGAGGGGCAGAACATTCGAGATCTGGATAGCGTGCGGCTCGCTGAGCTCGCTGGCGTCGCACTTGAATTCTCGCTGGTGGTTGTTGACCTGAGTTTCATCAGCCTCACGATAGTGGCTGAGAATCTTGCCGAACTTGGGGGTGAGGCCAAACAGATTTGGCTTATCAAGCCTCAGTTTGAGGTTGGTAAACATTCGCTCAGCGCCTCCGGAGTGGTATCAAGCTGGACAGAGCGAGAGCGGAGCATTCTCCAGGTTCTCGAATCTGCAAAACTTCATGGTTTGGGGCTAACCGCTCTGATCGAAAGCCCTATTCGCGGAACCAACGGTAACCGCGAGTATCTTGCACTTTTGACTCCCGGCCACGCTCACGACTATGAACTGCTGAAAGCCATTCCGGCACTGTGTAAGTCGGGGGAGTGAAAGCAGCCGACAATCTGTTTAGCTGTGTAAACAAAGAGTCCAACAGCTTTTAGAAGTTACTAGTCTGTAGTAGTTGAAAGGCGGCCCATGTCTAGGTTCATCTTGGTGGTTTCTAATGCCACGGATGCCGATAATGCCGCGGCCGCCCTCAAGGTTTGCAATGACCTAGAGACCAGGGGATTCAGTTGGCTGTTAGACGAGGACGACTTCGGAAGACTGGCTTCACTTGCGAGCCAGGTCGTTGAAACCGAACACCTCTTTGCAGGCCAGGATGTGGAGGTTGTTCTCGTACTTGGGGGAGACGGATCGATTCTGCGCGCAGCCGAACTTGTTCGAGGGCAAATCGCACCAATACTTGGGATCAACTTGGGTCACGTCGGATTTATGGCGGAGGCCGAGCGTGAGGAACTACCTGAGGTGCTGGACCGTCTTGAACGCCGCGATTACCAGGTAGGTTTTCGAGTTGCACTCGAAGTCGAAGTGTTTCAAGAATCCAAGCTCGTTTTCTCCAGTTGGGCCGTGAACGAGGTAACCGTGGAAAAGAGTGCTCGGGAGCGAGTGCTGGAGGTAGTGCTAGAGGTTGATGGCCGACCAGTTTCATCTTTTGGTTGCGACGGTGTTTTAGTCAGCACACCAACTGGTTCGACCGCGTATGCATTTAGCGCCGGCGGTCCGGTTGTTTGGCCAAATGTCGAGGCGCTATTGGTTGTCCCCCTCAGCGCTCACGCGCTTTTTGCTAGGCCGCTGGTTCTAGGGCCAAAGTCAGAGCTTGCCATCGAGGTTTTGAAGCGCTCCCCAGGTGCCGGTGTGATTTGGTGCGATGGGCGTCGGACTTTTGACCTCGGTCCGGGTGCCCGGGTAGAGGTAAACCAAAGCGCCAGACCAGTTCCAATGGTGGTCTTCGAAGAGCACCCGTTCACTGACCGACTGGTTAGAAAGTTTGCTCTTCCAGTCACTGGATGGCGTGGACCTGAGGAGCAGGATTGATCTCTTCTCTGACGATTCGCAACATTGGGGTCATCAGCTCCGCAGAACTGAATCTTTCCCCTGGCTTCACGGCTCTCACTGGTGAAACGGGTGCCGGCAAAACCATGGTGCTTACTGCAATTGGATTGCTCATGGGGGAGCGTGCGGATGCCACGCGGGTTCGCACTGGTGAAAAGCAACTTTTTGTCGAGGGGCGAATTCAGGGTCTTCGACCAGATCTTGGTGAGAGGCTTGAGCAGCTCGGAGCGGTTCTGGAAGACGGGGAGCTTCTAGTAAACCGATCGGTCTCGAGCGACGGCAGATCAAGAGCTGCGATAAGCGGGGCGAGCATCCCGATTTCGCAACTGAGTCAGGTATTTGAAGAACTCATCACCGTGCACGGCCAAAGCGAACAACTGCGACTTCGATCGCCAGCCGCTCAGCGAGATGCACTCGACGCTTTTTCAAAAGAGATTGCCGCCGCTCAGATTGGTTACGTTCAGGTCTATCGCCAGTATCGGGACTTGCAGGCGAGACTCGAACGGATGCGCTCGGCAAGCCAGGCCGACCAGTACAGGATTGACAGGCTCAGGGAACAGCTACTGCTGATTGAGAAGCTGAATCCACAACCGGGCGAGATAGAGTCCCTCGCGCAGCAGATAGAGCGGCTCTCGAATGTGGAAAGCCTGCGGGAGGCAGCGCTAAAGTCTCACGATTCCCTGAGTTCCGAGGATCAGTTGGCGGCAAGCGAATTAGTTGGGATTTCGAGAAAGGCCCTGGAGTCACAGTCGGACCCTGTGCTGCAAGACCTTTATAAGCGACTAACAGAGATTGGAGCCTTGGTTTCGGAGGTGGCAATCGACCTATCTTCCTTCTTGGCAGCTTTAGAGGCGGACCCCGAGAAACTGAACCAGTTGCTATCTCGAAGGGCGGAGTTGGTCTCTCTGGAACGGACTCTGGGCAAGGAAATTGAAGAGCTTTTGGAGTCACTGCCCTCGATGCACGCCGAGCTGCTGGATTTGGATAGCTCTGATGAGCAGATAGAAAAGCTTGAGATGCAGCTTGAGGCAACCCTTTCTCAGCTTTCCGCCGCGGCTAGTGTTCTGACTCAATGCCGACTCAGAGCAGCGAGCGAAGTCTCAACAAGGGTGAGTGCCGAACTAACCCAACTGGCAATGAGTGGATCGAGTTTCGAGGTGAAGATAACCCCGCTGGCTGACTTCGAGCAAAGCGGAATGGACAGGGTGGAATTTTTACTTGCGGCTCACCCCGGAGCCGAGCCGAGATCACTTTCAAAAGGGGCCTCCGGTGGAGAACTCTCTCGAATCATGTTGGCGCTGGAGCTTGTTCTGGCATCCGAGAACACTCTTCCGACGATGATCTTTGATGAGGTGGATGCCGGGGTTGGCGGCCAGGCAGCCCTTGAGTTGGCGAAGAGGCTGAAGGAGTTGTCGAAGACCACTCAGGTGATTGTTGTAACCCACCTCGCTCAGGTCGCAGCGCTCGCAGACCACCAAATAAGGGTTTCCAAGGATCAATTCGGAGCCATCACGATGACGTCGGTTGCGGAGCTAACCGATCAGGAGCGAGAGATTGAGATAGCCCGGATGCTATCCGGGAATCCAGACTCTGATTCCGCACTCAGTCACGCAAAAGAATTGCTAAATTCCAGACACTAATCCGCCGTGTTGCGCTACTTCAAAGTTTCCGCGCTGATAGATTGATATTCCATGGCTGAAGGCACAAAAGTTCCCCGACACATCTTTGTCACAGGGGGAGTCGCCTCCTCTCTAGGGAAGGGGCTCACAGCCGCCTCGCTGGGAAACCTGCTGAGAGCCCGCGGTCTTTTGGTAGTAATGCAAAAGTTAGACCCCTATCTAAACGTTGACCCGGGCACGATGAATCCGTTTCAGCACGGTGAAGTTTTTGTTACTGAAGATGGCGCCGAGACCGACCTTGACATTGGTCACTACGAGCGGTTTTTGGACATCAACCTAAACGCTGCAGCGAATGTCACCACGGGTCAGGCCTACTCCACGGTCATCTCCAAAGAGCGCAAGGGTGAGTATTTGGGGGACACCGTTCAGGTCATTCCCCACATCACCGATGAGCTCAAGCGCAGAATGCGACTTCAGGCCACACAGGACCCAACACCCGACGTGATCATCACTGAAATCGGTGGCACAGTTGGTGATATTGAGTCGCAGCCATTCATGGAAGCTGCGCGACAGGTCCGCCAGGACATCGGTCGGGAGAACGTATTCTTTGTTCACGTGACTCTGGTTCCGTTTCTAAAGCCCTCCGGTGAGCTAAAGACCAAACCCACCCAGCACTCGGTGGCCATGCTGCGCTCCCTGGGCATCCAGCCAGATGCCATTGTCTGTCGATCCGACCGGGAACTGCCCGATGCAATCAAGAACAAGATCTCAGCGATGTGCGATGTTGACCGCCAAGCGGTTGTGACCGCGGCAGACGCCAATTCCATTTACGACATTCCAAACGTTCTCCATGAAGAGGGCCTGGATAGCTACATCATCAGTGCGCTTCGCTTGCAGGCTGGTGAGGTCGATTGGTCAGGTTGGCAGCCGGTTTTGGATTCAGTTCATGATCCAAAGCACGAGGTGACCATTGGGCTGGTTGGTAAGTACATTGACCTGCCAGATGCCTACCTTTCGGTTACCGAGGCCCTCAGGGCCGGCGGATTTGCGGAATCCACAAAGGTAAATGTCGAGTGGATCAAATCTGACGATTGTGAAACTTCGGAGGGAGCCAAGACCAAGTTGCAGGAACTGGACGCAATCTGTGTCCCCGGAGGTTTTGGCATTCGAGGAATTGAGGGCAAACTCGGGGCACTGAGGTTTGCCAGAGAGAACCAGATACCAACCCTTGGGTTGTGCCTTGGGTTGCAGTGCATGGTAATTGAGTACTCCAGAAACGTCACCGGTATCAAAGATGCCACGTCAAGTGAGTTTGACCCAGAGGGCAAAAACCCGGTAATTGCAACCATGGCGGAGCAGGTGGATAAGCTGGCGGCCTCTGACATGGGTGGCACCATGCGGTTGGGTCTGTATGAGGCAAAACTTACTCCGGGAAGCTTGGTTGCCGAGATTTACGGGACAGAGACTGCATCTGAGCGTCACCGCCACCGCTACGAGGTCAACAATCACTATCGGGACCAGATTGCGGCCAGCGGGCTAATGTTTTCCGGGACATCACCGGATGGCAACCTGGTGGAGTATGTTGAGCTGCCAAGAAACGTCCATCCCTATTACCTCGGCACCCAGGCCCACCCCGAATTCCGCTCGCGTCCAACCAGGCCCAACCCAATGTTCCATGGTTTGGTCAAGGCTGCGCTGGAGCGTCAAAAACAGCAAAAGCTGTTTGACGAGAGCTAAGCGTGTCAGCGCCGCTTGACAGCTACCTGCGGCACCTCACCCTTGAGCGCGGTCTTAGTAAAAATACGCTTTCTGCCTATCGCAATGACTTGGGCAAGTATCTGGACTTTCTGACTCGGAGAGCAAAGACCGCGCTGGATTCAACCCCAAAGGACCTGGAGGACTTCACCTTAGAAATAGCCCCAAACCTGAGCGCATCCTCAAGGGCGAGGCTCTTGGCATCAATGAGGGGCTACCACAAGTTCTTGATTATGGAGAATCTCCGCAGCGATGACCCAACAAAAAGGGTTAGAGCGCCAAAGCTTGCCATCCGGCTTCCAAAAACACTTTCGCAGCATCAGGTGCTGGCACTTATTGAAGCCTCTGGACCTGCTCCGGATGATGAGAGCGCTGATTATTTGAGGCTGCGCAATAGGGCAATCCTGGAGCTGATGTATTCAACCGGAGCGCGGGTTAGTGAGGTAGTGGGTTTAGACCTTGATGAGGTAAATGACTCGGGGCTTCTTCGGGTCAGAGGTAAGGGCTCTAAGGAGAGACTGGTGCCGGTAGGGTCCTATGCCAACAGCGCCCTTGATGCCTATCTGGTGCGGTCCAGACCAAGGCTTGCAGGGCAGAGTAAGAGTAAGGGTGCAGCGCAGGCGCTGTTTTTGAATCAGCGTGGAACCAGGCTGTCAAGGCAAAGCATTTGGGAAATAATTCAAAAGGCTGCCGCCGGTTCTGGGCTAAAGGTCTCACCGCACTCGCTGAGGCATTCCTTTGCCACTCACCTGCTTGAGGGCGGTGCTGATGTCAGAGTGGTGCAGGAGCTTTTGGGACATGCATCCGTCACCACGACTCAGATCTACACAATGGTCACTATTGACACGCTCAGAGAGGTCTACCTGGCCTCACACCCGAGGGCACGGCGGTAGGCTATGGGAACTAGAAATTGGAGGTACGGGTGGAGCTCTCGAATAAGAAATTCCCCGTTCCGGCAAAGCTAAAGCAGCACGGTCCGGCTCGGATTATTGCGATGTGCAATCAAAAGGGTGGGGTTGGCAAGACCACCACCACGATTAACCTTGCGGCGGCGCTCGCGGACTATGGTCGCAAAGTGCTGGTGGTGGATTTTGATCCGCAGGGCGCTCTGTCGGTGAACCTGGATGCCGACTACCAGGATGCCCCAACAATTTATGACCTGATGATGTCCACAGGGATTGATCCAAAGAGCGCAATCCAGACCACCGAGATTGAAAACCTGGACATCATTCCTGCAAACATTGACCTTTCTGCAGCTGAGATGAACCTGGTTACCGAGATGGGTCGCGAGCGGGTACTCGATGGAATCTTGCACAAAATAAAGGATGACTACGACGTCATCTTTATTGACTGCCAGCCCTCACTTGGACTGCTCACGGTGAATGCTTTGACCGCGGCTCACGGAGTTTTAATACCCATGGCCACAGAATTCTTTGCACTTAGAGGGGTTGCCCTTCTGATTCAGACCATTGACAAGGTGAAGGCCAGAACCAACCCCACCTTGGAATTGGACGGCCTGATCCCCACCATGCACGATTCCAGAACCCTGCACTCCAAAGAGGTTCTGGAGCGCTTGCAAGAAGCCTTCAAGGGCAAGGTCTTCCAGACCGCCATCGCGAGAACCGTTAAGTTCCCGGATGCCACGGTTGCCAGAAAGCCGATCACTCAATTTGCTCCCAGTTCTAACGCCGCCGAGGCTTATCGCAGGGTGGCAAGGGAACTGGTGAGTCGTGGCAGTTGCGCTTGACTCTGACATCTCCTTCTCGCTTCAGCTAGACAACTTTGAGGGTCCTTTTGACCTGCTGCTTAGGTTGATCGGGAAGCACGAGCTGGACATCACTACCGTTTCCTTAGCTCGCATTACCGATGAGTTTTTGCACTACGTCAAGACCCTGGACGCGAAACGGGAAATCGACTCGGCAAGCGAATTCTTGGTGGTGGCTGCAACGCTGCTGGATCTGAAGATTGTCTCTTTGCTACCACAGGGTGAGGCTGTTGACTCTGAGGGAATCGAGCTTTTGGAGGCCAGGGACCTATTGTTCGCGAGGCTCCTGCAATACCGAGCCTTCAAGGAGATAGCTGCCTGGTTCCAATCCGCTTTGGACCACGAGTCGGTGCGATTAGCGAGGCAGGCAAGGCTCGAGGAACAGTATCGAAACCTGCGTCCAGAACTGCAGTGGAGCACCTCGCTCGCTCAGTTCTCAGAAATTGCAGAGCTGGCGTTGATGCCAAGGGAAATCCCAGGGGTCGGGCTCACTCACCTGCACTCAACGAGGGTTTCGATTAGAGAGCAGGCCGGAATCATCTTGAAAAAGCTCCGAGTGAAAAACCGGATGTCATTTCGTGAACTAATTTCCGACAGCTTCGACCGAGCCGAGTTCGTGGCGCGTTTTTTAGGAACCTTGGAGTTATACCGGGCAGGAGCTGTCGGGCTTTCGCAAGAGAATCCCTTTGAAGACTTCATGGTGATTTTGGAAGACAAGGGTTTTGGGGATGAGGCGCTGAGTAACCTTGGGGTTGATTATGCAGACTGAACTGTCCCTTCGGGCCGCCATTGAGGCACTTATTACCATCGCCGAGACACCTTTGGCCCTGGTCACCATTGCCGGGGCGCTAGAAGCACCCATAAAAGATGTAAAAAAAGAGATTGAAGCCCTGCAGGCAGATTACGACTCGGCGCATGATGGCCTGGGTCGTGGATTTGAGTTGCGCGAGGTCGGTGGTGGCTGGAGATTATACGTAAGGCAGAACCACGACTGGGGAGTGCGCCAACTGGTGGCCAACGAGAATCCAGCAAAGCTTTCCCAGGCAGCACTTGAAACCCTCGCGGTAGTCGCCTACCGTCAGCCAATCTCTAGAGGACAGATTTCCTCAATTAGAGGGGTAAGTGTCGACTCGGTAATCAGGACTTTGATTTCAAGAGGACTGGTTGCAGAGCTGTATCAAGACAGTGAGACTGGGGCCAGCATGTTTGGCACCACTGAGCAGATGCTCGAGGTCTTAGGCATAAACAGTTTGGCTGAGCTACCTGCCATCAGCCCCTACCTACCAGACCAGGACAACATTGACTGAATCAGAAGGCGTCAGATTACAAAAGGCATTGGCAGCGGCCGGTGTCGCATCCAGAAGAGCCTCCGAAGAGTTGATTGTTCAAGGCCGGGTCAAGGTAAACGGGAAGGTGGTGCGCGAGCTTGGAACCAGGGTTGATCCTCTGGTCGACCAGGTTCAGGTGGACCGCAACCCGGTCCAGATGGATCCCGAAAAAATGTACTTCGCTTTTCACAAGCCGAGAGCAGTGCTCTCAACCATGAGCGATGACAAGGGTCGCAGGTGCATCGCAGACTACTTCCAAGGCTTTGATCGGCTTTATAACGTGGGTCGCCTTGACTACGAAACAACCGGCTTGATTCTGATGACTAATGACGGAGAACTCGCCAATCAATTACTCCACCCAAGGTATGAGGTGGAAAAGCTCTATGCCGCAAAGGTAATGGGCAAGGTCGGCAAGGTCGAACTGCAGCGCCTCAAAGACGGAATCAAGCTAGAGGACGGTCTTGCAAAGGCTGACAAGGTTAGAGTCCTTGATCAAAATGACGCTTTTTCACTGGTTGAAATAGTTCTGCACTCTGGGAAAAACCGAATTGTTCGAAGAATGTTTGAAGCGGTGGGCCATCCGGTCATGGACCTGACTCGAAAGACCTTTGGTCCCATACATCTAAAGGCTCTCAAGGTGGGCCAGTTCCGTGAGCTTAGTAAGCTTGAAGTCGGTTCACTCATGCAGCTGGGTCAGTCTTTCAACAAAAAGGATTAGTAGATGGCGGTCAGGGCATTTCGCGGCGCGATTCAGCTTGATGTTGATGAGCGCTCTCACCTTTTAGAGTCAACAGCCGAGCTCTTGACCAGGATTTTGAAGGACAACAAGCTTGAAGCCACAGACCTGATTTCCATTACTTTTTCGGCCACTCCGGATTTGAGAAGTGAGTTCCCGGCGGTAGCCGCTCGAGAACTTGGTTTGGAAGATGTCCCGCTGATGTGCTTTGTTGAAATGGATGTTCAGGGCTCCATGCCCAGAGTGATTCGAATCATGCTCCATGCCCAGAGCAAGTTAGAAAGATCTGAGATCAACCACCTCTACCTGCGCGGAGCACAGGGCCTTAGGACAGACCTGACAAAGTGAATAATCCCTCCATCAAAATTGTCGGGGCTGGCCTTTTGGGAACTAGCCTCGGTCTTGCGCTCAAAAAGCACGGCATCACCGCGAGCCTCTCGGATCAGTCGAAGGCCAATCTTCGATTAGCAATCGAGTATGGCGCTGGCATTGAGGCCAGCGGTGAACCGGATTTGATAGTGGTTTGCGTACCCCCAGATCTAACCGCCGAGGTGATTGTGAGGGAACTTGCCTCGCACCCCGATGCAACCGTCACCGATGTTGCGAGCACCAAGGCAGAAATTGCGGCGACAGTCCGAGAACTTTCAGAGCATCATGACCGCTACATCGGATCCCATCCAATGGCGGGGCGTGAAAAGGGCGGCCCGGGTAAAGCCAGGGCCGACTTATTTTTTGCGCGCCCCTGGGTTATCACCTTCTTTTCAGAAGCCAAGCCCGAGCGAGTGCAGCAGGTTCGTGATTTAGCCCTCAGACTGGGGGCCTTGCCTCAAGTCATGTCCGCACGCGACCACGATGCAGCGGTCGCAATGGTTTCTCATCTGCCACAACTCGCAGCCTCATTGGTAGCGGCAAGACTCAATCAGGCCAAGCCGGAGCAGCTCGATCTTGCAGGCCAGGGACTTCGAGACACCACAAGGATTGCGGCATCCGACCCAGATCTTTGGCTGCAGATTTTGAGTCAAAATGCGGGTGAAATAGCTCCGCTTCTGAAACTGCTTGCAAACGACCTAGCGGAACTTAGCCAGAGCTTAGAGAACCCGGGGCAATCTGGCTCGCTTGCCAGCTTGCACGCGCTTCTAGAGCTCGGCAACCAGGGGGTCTCAAAGATTCCGGGTAAACACGGCGGCAAGTATGCAGAGTACGAGCTGGTCACGGTAATCATTGACGACTCACCTGGCGCTCTGGCTTCGCTGCTTAGCTTCATTGGCGATATTGACGTGAACATCGAAGATCTCAAGCTTGAGCATTCTCCCGGGGCCGAGATTGGGCTTGTTGAGCTTCAGGTATTACCGCGGGCTTTAAAGCAACTGGTTCAAAAACTCTCTGAGGCCGGATGGCGGCTGGTCTAGTGGTCTTCGTCATCGCGGTTGACGGACCGGCTGGATCTGGTAAGTCGAGTGTTTCTAGAGCAGCTGCCAGCCTCCTGGGCTTTGGCTACCTCGACACCGGTGCCGGGTATCGCGCCTTCACCTATCACGCCATGCAGCTGCCTGGCGTGGAACTGGATGAGCTAATTGAAAGCTTTGACTACGAAATTTCACTTAATCCTGACGAGCAATTTGTGCTCCTAGGGGGAGAGGACATCACCGAGGCAATCCGGGAATCTGATGTGGCCTCTGAGGTGTCAACTTATGCCAGGGAACCCAAGGTCCGTGCACTGCAGCTTGAGGACGCCAGACAGCGAATCGAAGGCTCAGAACTGTCGGGAGTGGTGGTCGAGGGCAGGGACATCACGACAGTTGTTTTTCCAGATGCAGAATTACGGGTACTGCTAACGGCCTCGGAAGCCGTTAGGCTTTCAAGACGAGGCCTAGAGCAAACCGAAAGCTCAGAGAACCTAAAGGCCAGAGACCAATCTGACTCTCAAGTTGTAGATTTTTTCACCCCCGCACCGGGTGTGATTTTGCTTGACACCACAGAGCTTGATTTTGACCAGAGCGTTAGCGCGCTTGCAGATTTACACCGGGAGGTGACCAAATAATGACCGATGAGAATCTAGAAAGTGCTCGCCTTGAACTAATGCGGGCCGAGCTTCAGGACTTCGAGCTCGAGGACGAAGATCAATCCCTGCTGGAACTTGAGCTGGCCGAGGAAGAATCCGATGGCTACACCCCAGCGCCTCCCGTGTTGGCGATTGTCGGCAGGCCAAACGTTGGTAAATCCGCACTGGTGAACAGAATTCTTGGTCGCCGCGAGGCAGTTGTTGAAGACAAGCCCGGAATCACGAGGGATCGGGTTTCCTATAAGGCTGAATGGAATGGTCGCAACATCACTCTGGTGGACACCGGTGGTTGGGAAATTGACGCCAAGGGTCTAGATCTCTCTGTAGCTGAGCAGGCTGAGGTTGCCGTTGAACTTTCCGATGCCGTGCTTTTCATTGTTGACGCCATGGTCGGTCCAACCTCCTCCGACGAGCGAGTTGTGAGCATGTTGCGAGCCAGTGGCAAGCCGGTACTGCTGGTTGCCAACAAGATTGACGATGCCCACCTGGAGCCAGAGGCAGCATCGCTTTGGTCCTTGGGTTTGGGTCAGCCGTATCCAGTCTCAGCCCTTCACGGCAGGGGTGTTGCGGACCTACTAGATGCAGTGCTAAAGGTATTGCCGCTGAAGTCCAGAATTGCCGAGGATGAATTCGCAGGTCCAAGAAGAATTGCCCTGATTGGTCGCCCAAACGTTGGCAAGTCAAGTCTTTTGAACAAGGCAACCGGCACCAACCGCGCGGTTGTGAGCGATCTGGCCGGCACCACTCGTGACCCAATTGACGAGCAGGTTGAGATTGCCGGCAAGATTTGGCGCTTTATCGACACCGCCGGCATTCGCCGCCGGCAGCATCGCCAACAGGGAGCTGACTTTTACGCAGCCCTTCGAACTGCAGCCGCGCTAGAGCGCGCTGAGGTTGCGGTTGTGCTATTTGATGTCAGTGAATCCATCAGCGAAGCCGATGTTCGTATCGTTCAGTTAGCTCTTGATTCAGGCAGGGCAATTGTCTTGGCCTTCAATAAGTGGGACGTGCTGGATGATGAGCGTCGCATTTACCTGGAGAAGGAGATCGACTCTGATCTCGCACACGTCGACTGGGCACCGCGGGTAAACCTCTCGGCTCTAACCGGCCGCCACCTAGAAAAGCTAGTGCCAGCGCTAGAGGTAGCCCTAGAGAGCTGGGACCGCAGAATCCCAACCGGAAAGCTAAACGCTTTCTTGGCTGAGCTGCAGGCCGCCACCCCACACCCGATTCGCGGTGGCAAGCAACCAAGAATTCTGTTTGGAACCCAGGCAGCATCAAGGCCCCCAAAGTTTGTGCTGTTTTCAACCGGGTTCATAGAAGCCGGTTACCGCAGGTTCATTACTCGCAAGCTCCGCGAGACCTATGGTTTTGAAGGGTCTCCAATTGAGATTGGTGTTCGAGTCCGCGAAAAGAGAAAGCGCAAGTAGTGAAGCCACTTGCGATTGCCCTGAACGCGCTCCGAGGTTTTCTCATCGGAGTCGCAGAGGTAATTCCTGGAGTCTCAGGCGGCACCATCGCCCTAATTGTCGGCGTCTACAAGCGCATCATTGACTCAGCTGCAGCCTTCACAAAAGGCATCCTCCAGCTCCGCACACTGAACTTTAAGGGGCTTAGGCAAGAGTTCAAGAAAATTGACTTAGAGCTTCTAGTGCCCTTGGGAATAGGCATGCTCTCCGCAATTGTTCTAGCAGCGGCAGCGCTCGAACCGCTTTTGGAGAACGAGCCTGAAATTATGCGGGGGCTGTTCTTTGGCATGATTCTGGTGTCGCTCTACGTTCCCTACAAAATGGCGGCAAAGAGTTGGACCACCAGAGACTATGCCGTTGCCTTGGGGGCTGCAGCTCTTGCATTTGGGCTGACATCACTCCCAAGAGCTGCGGAGTTTGAACCCAATCTGCTAGTTATCTTTTTGGGAGCAACCGTTGCGATTTGCGCCCTTGCACTTCCCGGAGTTTCGGGATCATTTTTGCTGTTGACTCTCGGTTTGTATGCCCCAACCATTGCAGCCGTGAATGACCGCAACCTGCAATACCTGCTGGTGTTCATCCTTGGAGCAATTGTTGGCCTTGGAGCCTTTTCAACCCTGTTGTCCTGGCTGCTGGAGAATAAGCGTCGGGTGACACTTGTAATCATGACCGGGCTAATGCTTGGTTCGCTGAGAGCGCTGTGGCCTTGGCAGCAACAAGGTGCAGCCTTGGCACCAAATAGTTTTGAGCCGATATTTGCTGTTGTTGCAGGGTCGGTGGTGGTTGGTGGCCTTATTCTTTGGCAGGCGAGGCTCGATCGGCAAGCGCAGCAATAGACTTATCCCCGTTGCTAACGCAACGGGCTGTAGCGCAGCTTGGTAGCGCACTTGTCTGGGGGACAAGGGGTCGTGGGTTCAAATCCCGCCAGCCCGACAATATTCGCAAAAGAACTATTTTCAAAACAGAAGTCGATGCCAAGCGCCTTCCTAGTTGCCTGACTTGGTTTGAAACAAATTTGAACAGAAAACTCTTTGTTGTAATCTGTAGGTCAATTCGCACCCGGAGCCCCGAGCGCAATAGTCACTAACTAAAGGGTTCACGATGACAAGCGAAGTTCAAATCTCCTTTGAGGTTTATCCACCTCGCAAGCCTGAGGCGATGGGTGAGTTGGAAGAAGCAATCATCAAGCTATCTGGGCTTGGAGCACGCTTTATCTCTGTCACTTTTGGCGCAGGCGGTTCAGAGACTAAAAACTCACTTGAGGTGCTGCGCTACATAGCTCAGAACACCAACTCCACCGCTTTAGCTCACCTGACCTGCGTTGGCACCACCAAGGAGCAGGTGACGGCAATTGTTCAGGAGTTCCGCGGGCATGGGATTAATGACTTTTTGGCTCTTCGAGGCGACTTGCCGCAATCTGGACAGCTCCCGGTTGGTGCTCTAGAGCGTGCCGATCAACTGGTCTCGCTTATCTCAGCAACTCGAAGTGGCACGGGTCAAATTGCGGTGGCAGCTTTTCCAAACGGGCATCCCGAATCAAAGCAATCAAGAACTGACATCGATGCCCTTTTGGCCAAGCAGGCTGCTGGTGCCGACTACGCGATTACCCAGTTGTTTTTCTATGCCAGTGATTACTTCGACTTCCTAAAGCTGGCGAGATCTCGTGGAGTGACAATTCCGATTGTGCCGGGAATCATGCCGATCACTTCAGGCAAGAGGCTTGCACGAGTGCTGGAGCTAACCGGTGAGGCAAACCCACTCGACCTTTCACAGAGTCTTGCAACCGGTGACAGCTCTTTAGCTCGCGAGGTTGGCATTGACTTTGCGGCAAAACTGGTTGCCGAGTTGGTCTCCGGGGGAGTGCGTGCGGTGCACCTTTACGCATTCAACGAATACAAAAATGTCACCGAAGTGTTGAGGCGAGCCGAGCTGCTTAGTTAGGGCCCGCTTATTAGACTCATGGGCATGACACTGGCCCAAGAATTGCGCAGTATTCCAAACCTGCTGAGCATTCTCAGGATTTTGATGGTGCCGGTGTTTTTGTGGCTGTTGCTCATAGATCAGTTTATTTGGGCCCTGGTAGTGATGGGCATCGCGAGTGCCTCGGACTGGCTCGATGGCTACATCGCCAGAAAATTCAACCAGATCACGCTTTTGGGTCAGGCGCTCGATCCAGCTGCCGACCGCTTGTTTATCTTTGCAAGCCTTGTCGGGCTCACCGTGAATGGAAACATTCCAGCCTGGCTTGCTATAACCATCGTGGCCAGAGATGTAATGCTGCTTGCCGTTTATCCGGTTTTGGCTAGCCATGGGCATGGACCGCTTCCGGTTCACTTCCTGGGCAAGTCCGGGACCTTTGCTTTGTTGTACGCGCTCCCACTTTTACTGATGGCCGACATTTGGCCGGCGGCCCAGTGGGTCGTTTTGCCATTGGCTTGGGGCTTCGCGTACTGGGGAATCGGTATGTATTGGCTCTCGGGTTTCATCTACCTAAAGCAGGTTCGAGATTTGGTTACATCAGCTAAATAAAATCCTCTAACATGGGAATCTTAGGGGAGGTTCATTTTGACGCTGGAAGATTCAGGAAGCGACGAAACAGCACGTTTCGCCGATGACCTGGTTGGCGGTCAAGAACCGGTACTAAGCCCCGAAGAAAATGTGGCAGTCGCCGCACTGCCCAAGGACTCTGCCCTGCTGATCGTTCATCGCGGTCCAGGTGCTGGGTCTAGGTTCTTACTGGATCAGGACCTCACGGTTGCTGGTCGCCACCCAGATGCAGATATTTTTTTGGATGACGTCACGGTCTCTAGAAGGCATGCTGAATTTCTCCGCGGGGAAAGAAGTTTTTCCGTTCGGGATATGGGTTCAATGAACGGTATTTTTGTCAACGGTGAGCGCAGCGATGAAGCTGAGTTGCAAGTCGGTTCCGAGGTTCTTATCGGAAAGTTCCGACTCACCTTTTACCCAGCAGTAAAGGTTTAGTAATGGAGAGTGCTGTAAGAAGGCTGGATGCTCATTCCAAGCTTTACACGATTGGTCAGGTGCTAAGTGTCCTGAAGCCTGAGTTCGGAGACCTAAGTCCGTCCAAGCTTCGGTTTTTGGAAGACCAGGGACTAATAACCCCGGAGCGAACCGAGTCCGGTTATCGCAAGTACTCGGAGACGGAGATTGAGCGGCTCAAGATTGTCCTCACCCTTCAGCGTGATCAGTATCTGCCACTTAAAGTTATTCGAGAGCATCTAGATGAAATCGATGCCGGTCGAACTCCGCTTTTGCCGCAGTCAACACCTGCGACCTTACGAAGAGGACAAAAATTCTCCACCGCTCAACTCAAAGCAGAGTCTGGGCTCGGCGATATCGCATTCCGTGAGGCCACCGAGCTGGGCCTGTTCTCAGCACAACCTCATTCCTCGCACGAAGTTGAAATTGCCTTTGCACTCTCCGCACTTGAGCAGTTTGGAATCCAACCCAGACATCTCAGGGGCCTTAAGTCCGCGACCGAGCGAGAGGTTGGGATCATCACCGGTGTGACAGAGCCAATCCTGCGTAAAAAGGCTCCCGAGAGCGCGGCAAGAGCGGCTCACATCGCACAGGAAATAGCAGAGCGCTTTGGAGCAATTCGTTCGCATCTGATTGCTCAGGTAATTGAAGACATCGAAAACTAGGGCGACACGCCGAAGGCTCAGCCAACAACCTTAAAGTTGAACTTGAAGGCAGACTTAGCACTCGACACTTTGAAAGGAGCCGTCATGGATTACCAAGAACCCATGCTCTTCACCGACGGCTTGCCAGCTACGGACATTGGCTACCGTGGAGCTTCAGCGGCCGCTGCCGCCGGAATTTCCTATCGCCAGTTGGACTACTGGGATCGAACACTTTTGGTTGTGCCATCGATTCAGACCGCTACCGGATCTGGTTCGCAAAGGCTCTATTCATTCCGGGACATTCTGGTTCTGAAGCTTGTGAAAAGACTTTTGGACACCGGCGTATCGCTTCAGCAGATTCGTATTGCGGTGGAGCAGCTCAAGGCAGCTGGGGTTTCAGATTTGGCAAATACCACACTGATGTCAGACGGAGCACGGGTTTATCTGTGCACCTCTCAAGACGAGGTGATTGATCTCTTGGGTCAGGGTCAGGGTGTCTTTGGAATTGCAGTTGGCAGGGTGTTGCGCGAGGTGGAAGCCACTCTGGTTGACTTTGCTGCTGAGGAGGCAACTCTTCAGGACGAACTCGCTCTAAGACGAGCACGCAAGATCTCCTAGCGTCTAAACCAACGCCTTCTCTTCGAAGCCTTTCGGCTTGGGGGAGCTTCAACAACAACCCTTTCAGTAAGCTCGGCCAGCGGCGATGCAGTTCCCCTGGTAGCTCGACCAACCGTTCCCAACCGTTCGCGTTTGGTGTCGTCACGTTCTAGGTCTGATAGTGCTCCGGCCAAGAGCCAATCAAATCCCTTGGCAATTTCTGCAGCACCCTCTGCGGGCCAAGCGTGAATGGGTCTGGCTGCACCGGTCGATTGCTGCACGGCGGCGCGCTCCTCGAAGTGGGGCATCAAAAGCTGCTCACCAAACATTTCCCTAAGTTCCCTGAGGCGGAAGTCATGCTCGTGAGAGTTTGAACGCAAACGATTTACCACTATCCCCAAAAGCCGAAGCCTTGGGCTTAGTTTGGCGCTGATTTCGTTGATGGCCCTTCTTGCTCTGTCCGCGGCAATTACTGAGTAGAGGGCTGGTTCGGTGACAATTAGCACACGGTCAGAGGCCACCCACGCGGTTCTTGTTAGGGCATTTATCGAGGGTGGAGTGTCAATGATCACGAGGTCGTAATCGTCCTCAAGCATTGTCAGGACCTCTTCGAGCTTCCAGACGTCTGAGATTGTGGGGGCAGGGTTATCTAAGAGTAAAGATCGAGGGCTGCCAACCATGACGTCCATCTTTGAGCTCTGATGCCAGCCCGAGGCCACGATTGCGTTGCGAGCCGTTGCCAGTTTGGGATTGGCGAGCACCTCGGCGACCGAAGCCGGCTGGTTACTTGAAGCGGCAAGACCACTCGTGGCATCGCACTGTGGGTCGAGATCGACTACCAGTGTGCTGAGCCCTTTGTTCAGGGCGGCGGAGGCTAGTCCGAGGGCTACGGTGGTTTTACCAACCCCGCCTTTGAGAGAGCTCACGCTAAGTACATGCACTGCAATAGGCTACCCTTCTGATGGGTGTCCTAAGGGCGCCGCAACACGGTTTCAGTGAGGTTGAATGTTCAAGAAAATACTCGTAGCCAATCGCGGTGAGATAGCCGTAAGGGCTTTTCGCGCGGCTTTTGAGACCGGAGCCCGCACCGTAGCGGTCTACCCATACGAGGACAGAAATTCAGTTCACCGACTAAAGGCCGATGAGGCCTACGAAATCAGTGCCGAGGGCTCACCTGTACGCGCCTACCTCTCGGTGAGCGAAATGATTCGAGTAGCGAAGGAATCTGGCGCAGACGCAATTTATCCTGGCTATGGCTTTTTGAGTGAAAACCCAGACCTTGCTCGTGAGGCGCAGGAGAACGGTATTGCTTTTGTTGGGCCAAGGGCAGAGATTTTGGAACTTGCCGGGGACAAGGTAAACGCCAAGGCGGCGGCAATTCGTGCCAAGGTGCCAGTTTTAGCCTCCACCGATGCCAGCAGTGACGTTGGCCTTCTGAAGTCCCAAGCTGATGGCATTGGGTTCCCGCTTTACGTGAAGGCGGTTGCCGGTGGTGGCGGCCGTGGCATGCGCAAGATTGATTCACAGGAGAACTTTGTTGAGTCAGTAGAAGCAGCGATGCGCGAAGCTGAGGGCGCATTTGGCGATGCCAGGGTGTTTTTGGAGCAGGCCGTAATCAGGCCAAGGCACATCGAGGTTCAGATTCTTGCCGACCTTCACGGCAACATAATTCATCTTCACGAGCGGGACTGCTCAATCCAGCGCCGCAACCAAAAGGTCATTGAGATTGCTCCAGCACCAAAGCTTGACGACGAACTGCGTCAGCAGCTTTTTGTGGATGCCGTCGCCTTTGCCAAAGAGATCGGCTACCAGAACGCGGGCACGGTTGAGTTTCTGATTGAGACCTCAGGCCCAAATTCCGGCAAGCACGTTTTTATCGAGATGAACCCGAGAATTCAGGTTGAGCACACCGTGACTGAAGAGATCACCGATGTTGACCTGGTTCAGTCCCAACTTCGCATCGCTGCCGGAGCCACCCTGGAAGAGCTGGGCCTGAGGCAAAGCGACATCAAGCCACATGGTTTTGCGATGCAGTGCCGAATTACCACCGAGGACCCAGTTGCTGGCTTTAGACCGGACACCGGAAAAATCACCACCTACCGATCTCCGGGTGGAGCGGGAATTCGGCTGGATGGCGGGACGGTTACCACCGGTGCTGAGGTCTCTCCACACTTTGATTCCATGCTGGTAAAGCTGATTACCCGTGGTCGCGATTTTCACAGCACTGTGGAGCGCGGTAAACGGGCTCTCGCCGAATTTAGAATCCGTGGGGTCGCCACCAACATCAATTTCCTGCAGGCCGTGCTCGCGGATGAGACTTTTGCAGCTGGCGAACTCTCCACTCACTTTATTGACGAGCGACCAGAGCTGTTCCAATCCAAGGTCTCCCGCGACCGCGGCACCAAGCTCGTCCAGTGGTTGGCAGAGGTGACTGTAAACAAGCCCTATGGAAGCAGAGACGGCAAGGTTGATCCCGAGCTGAAGCTGCCGGCCTTAGACATTGAGGCTCCCGCACCAAATGGTTCCAGGCAACTGCTCGCAGAGCTTGGTCCGGAAGGGTTTGCCAAGTGGATGCGAGAGCAGAACCGAGTCCTGGTGACGGACACCACCTTTAGGGATGCCCACCAGTCACTTTTGGCAACCCGAGTTCGTGGTCGTGACTTGGTCGCTGCGGCTCCCTACGTTGCCCGTATGACGCCGGAGCTATTGTCGGTTGAGGCTTGGGGTGGTGCAACTTACGACGTGGCGCTGAGGTTTTTGGGTGAGGACCCCTGGCGCAGGCTTGAGCGCCTGCGCGAGGCACTTCCCAATGTCTGCATCCAAATGCTGCTGCGGGGCCGAAATACCGTTGGCTACACGCCCTATCCCGAGCAGGTGACGAGCTCCTTCATTAAGGAGGCGGCGCGCACCGGAATCGATATTTTTAGAATCTTCGACGCACTCAATGACGTGAGTCAAATGGCTCCTGCAATCAAATCGGTCCGCGAGGACACTGGAGCCTTGGCCGAGGTTGGCATGAGCTTTACCGGCAACCTAGCTGACCCTAATGAAAAGCTTTACACGCTGGACTACTACCTGAAGCTTGCGGATCAGATAGTAAAGGCCGGCGCTCACGTGATTGCCATCAAGGACATGGCCGGGCTTTTGCGTCCAGCCGCTGCCAAGATGCTGGTTGGCGCCCTTCGAGAGCGCTTTGACCTGCCGGTTCACCTGCACACTCACGACACTGCCGGTGGGCAGCTGGCAACTCTGATGACAGCGATTGATGCTGGGGTGGATGCCGTTGACGTAGCATCGGCACCGATGGCTGGCACCACCTCACAGCCCTCCGCCTCGGCATTGGTTGCCGCACTGGCAAACTCCGAGCGTGACACGCAGCTGTCGTTGGATGCGGTCACCGATCTTGAGCCCTACTGGGAAGCGGTCCGCAAGGTCTACGCTCCCTTTGAATCCGGTCTGCCCGGACCAACCGGCCGGGTATATCGTCACGAGATTCCCGGAGGCCAGCTTTCAAACCTTCGCCAGCAGGCAATTGCGCTTGGTATCGGGCACCGTTTTGAGCTTGTCGAAGAGATGTATGCCGCCGCCAATGAGATTTTGGGCAGACCACCCAAGGTGACTCCATCGTCCAAGGTGGTTGGAGACCTCGCCCTGCACCTGGTTGCAGTTGGAGCCGATCCAAAGGACTTCGAAGAGAACCCACAAAACTACGATGTCCCGGATTCGGTGATTGGCTTCATGGCCGGAGAGCTTGGCGATTTACCGTTTGGCTGGCCGGAGCCCTTCAGAACCAAGGTTTTAGCTGGCAAGACGGTTGACATCGTGGTTGCACCTCTTTCCCAAGAGGACCAGGAGGACCTTGATTCGGCAGACCACTCCGTAGTCCGCAGCACCTTAAACAGGCTTTTGTTCCCGGGTCCGACCAAGGAGTTTGAGCGGATCCGTGCAAACTATGGCGATCTGGACAACGTCAGCACTCTGGATTACCTATACGGACTTCAGGCTGAGACCGAGCACGTGGTTCAACTGCGCAAGGGACTTCAGTTGTTCGTGGGGCTTGAGGCAATCGGTGAGGCCGATGGCAAGGGCCTGAGAAACGTGATGACAAAGCTCAACGGCCAGCTCAGACCGGTAACAGTTCGCGACCACTCAATTCAGATAACAGCAGTCTCGGCCGAAAAGGCAGACTCATCCAAGCCTGGCAATGCAGCCGCGCCGTTCACCGGCGTCGTAACTCTGAAGGTCGAAGTCGGGCAGGATGTTGTTTTGGGAGAAGTAATTGCTTCAATTGAGGCAATGAAGATGGAGGCAAGCATTACTGCACCAATATCTGGAAGAGTTGTGCGACTTGGAATTCAAGGGCCAACACCAGTTGAGGGCGGCGACCTAATTGCCGTCATTGAGTAAGGGAGAAAAGTGGCAAACAAGAAATACTCCTCGGGGGAGAATGCTGAATTTTCAGATCTTGAACTTGATCCTGAAACTGGCCAGATTTCGATAGTGGCCCCAGAGGTTGCCTCCTACACGCTTGACGTGAGGGCGCCAGAGATTTTTACCGAACCAGAGCCAGCTGGGATGCTCACCGCGGATCGACTGCTGGAAGACAGGGCAAAGCACAAGGCCAAGCCCGAGGGGTTCTGGCAGCTTTTTATCTTTCGACTGAGTTTCGGGTTGGTGAACCTGGGAGACAGCTCGAAGGTTAGGGCGCGCAACGAGCTTGACGCTCGAATCGGTGAGGTGCTGACTGGCGGAGCAAAATTCGTACCAGTTCTGACTCGAAAGGGTGGAGTGGGAAAAACCACCGTCACCACGCTGATTGGAATGGCGCTGGCTCGGGTTCGTGAGGACCGAATATTGGCGATTGACGCCAACCCGGACCGCGGCACGCTCGCAGAGCGGGTAAGGAAGGGCACCGACAACACGGTTCGAGATTTAGTAAATAAGGCTGGCGGGATAAATAGTTTTACGTTGTTCTCAGAATACGTCTCAAGGGATGCTTCTCGACTTGATGTTATGGCCTCGGAGACCGACCCGATGATGTCTGAGGCATTTGACGAGGGTGACTACAACGTGGTTGCAGACATCGCCTCTCGCTATTACAGCATTTGCCTAACCGACTGTGGAACCGGCATTGTCCACAGCGTCATGCGGGCAATCTTGATGCGGGCTAATGGTTTGGTGGTCGTTTCTGGAGGCTCGATAGACGAGGCTCGACTGGCTTCCGAGACCCTAACCTGGTTGGAATCTAACGGTTATTCCGATTTGGTGAAGAACAGTGTTGTTGCTTTGAACACGGCAACCTTTGGGACGAATTTGGTGAAACTGGACGAGATTGAGAGTCACTTCCAGTCCAGAACCAGGGCGGTCGTGAGAATTCCCTATGACCCTCAATTGGCTGCGGGTTCAACCATCGATTTTGACCGGCTTCACCCGGCCACCCAGCAGGCCGCTCGGGACCTGGCTGCCCTCGTCGTGGACGGTCTGGCTTGACCGTAAGGGAAATTCGACTCTTTGGGGATCCGGTCCTGACTAGTCCGTGCCAACCGATAGTGGATATCTCGAGGGTGTCTGGCCTAATCCAGGACCTCATTGATACCACCAGTCAACCCGGCAGGGCCGGGGTGGCTGCAAACCAAATTGGCGTGGAGTTGCGGGCCTTTGCCTACAACGTGGAAGGCGAAGTGGGTTATCTAATCAACCCGCGGATTCTAAGTGTTGAGGGTGAACCAGAACTGATTGACGAGGGTTGCCTCTCGGTCCCGGGTCTTTGGCAGAAGGTGCTTAGGCACCCGGCTGCCACCGCAGCCGGCTTTCTGCTGGATGGCTCCGAAATCGAAATTCGAGGAGAGGGACTTCTGGCCCAGGCCCTGCAGCACGAGGTTGATCACTTGGACGGCTACCTATATTTGGATCGGCTGTCCCGAGACGAGCGGAAGCTCGCATTCAAAAGTCTTCGAGAACAACCCTGGTTCTCCTAGTCCCGATAAACCCGCTTCACGTGAAGTTCAAAATCTTCCATAACCCGATTCCGCTTGATCTTCATCGAGGGAGTCAGGTGACCGGAGGCTTCAGTTAGTTCGACCTCTAAGATTTCAAAAGCCTTAATCTGCTCGGCTTGCGAGAATCTGGTGTTCACCTCATCCACCGCTCTTTGAACCTCTTGACGAATCTTCGGGTGGTTCGCCGCCTGTGCGAGAGTTAGTTGTTCCTCAATCCCATTATTTGCGGTCCAAACCGGAACCATTTCTGGATCCAGTGAAATCAATGCACCAATGAAGGGCTTGGCATCGCCAATTACGACGACCTGACCAATGATTGGGTGAGCTCGCAGCGGGTCCTCAATCGGAGCGGGAGCAACATTTTTACCACCGGCGGTTACGAGCAACTCTTTCTTGCGGCCGGTGATTGTCAGGAAGCCATCCTCATCCAGTTCACCTATGTCACCGGTGCGGAACCAGTCTTCTGAGAATGCCTCCCGGGTGGCAGCCTCATTGCGCCAGTAGCCTCGCATCACGTTTATGCCGCGAAGCCAAATCTCACCATCCTCAGCAATCTTGATCCCGGTTCCAGGCAGTGCACGGCCAACCTTGCCGATTTTTTGCCAAGCTACCCTTCCAATTACTGCAGCAGCAGCTGTCTCGGTGAGACCGTAGCCTTCCAGCACGATAAGACCTATGCCACGGAAGAAGTGCCCGAGCCTGGCTCCAAGCGGGGCACCGCCCGAGATAGCGAACTTCACATGCCCACCCATTGCGGCTCGAAGCTTGCTGAACACCAGTTTGTCGAAAAACTTATGCCTGATCTTTAGTGCTGCAGATGGGCCGGTCTTCGAATCCAGTGCTTTTGAGTAAGAAATTGCGGTCTCTGCCGCAGCTCGGAAAATTTTGCCCTTGCCACCGGCTTCAGCCTTGAGTTCAGCGGCGTTATATACCTTTTCGAAGACTCTCGGAACTGCTAGCAGGAAGGTGGGCTTGAAGATCGGCAGCATGGCACCAACCTTTTTGGGGTCTCCAAGGTGGCCGACCCGAATGCCTGCATAAATACACATCACCGAGACATAGCGAGAGAGGATGTGCGCCATTGGCAAAAAGATCAGGGAGTGCTGGTACTCATTGGCAAGCTCTGGAATTTCGGCGGCGGCATTGCGACAGTGATCAACAAAGCTCTTGTGGGTTAGTTCGCAGCCTTTTGGATTGCCGGTGGTCCCCGAGGTGTAGACGATGGTGGCCAAATCTTTTAGCTCGGCACTGGACCTCGCGGTTTCTAAGACCTCATCTGCAACCTGCTCGCCCTTGACGTGCAGATCGTTGAACTCCTTTGACTCAATTCGCCAGACCTGGGTGACCTTTGGAGCACTGACCTTTTTGTAGCGAGCCAAGTGCTCGTCGGTTTCGATAAAGAACGCGACCGCGTCTGAATCATTCAGGATCCACTCAATCTGGGAGGGGGCGGAAGTTTCATAGATCGGCACCGATACCGCACCTACGAACCAGAGCGCAAAGTCGATCATTGGCCACTCGTATCTGGTGCGGCTCATAATCGCTACCGACTGTCCGGGCTTGATGCCGGAGGCAATCAACCCCTTGGCCAGGGTGCGGACCTCGCTCAGGAATTCCCCGCCACTGACATCCCGCCAGCTTTCGTCAGGGTTTTGTCTCGAGAACAGCACGTGCGAGGGGTCTTTACTGACCCGTTTTAGAAGCAGGTCAGTTACGTTCTCGGACGGATTTGTCTCGACCAGCAGCGGCACATCATAAAACGTCATCGTTTCTCCCTATATCTAGGTGGACATCACTTTATTGCTGTTTAAACCCCCCGATGGGAGATTGCCAAACAAGATTTCAGCTTCTGGACTGAACACTTTCCACAACAACCAATAAAATCAAGCTCTCAGGACATTAGGACTAGTTTGCTAAGCATCGGCATAGACATCGGCGGGACCAAGATTTTGGGAGCGCTTGTGGATCTCGAGGGCAAGATCTTGGTCGAACTTAGAGTCCCATCACCTGCGCAAGACCCCGACCTGATGGTCAGCACGGTTGTTCAGCTAATTGAGGATTTGACCTCACAGGCGACAGACGTGATAGCGGGGGTAGGGGTCGCTGCCGCTGGATTCATAGATGCCGATCAGGCGCAGATCCTTTACGCTCCAAACCTCAACTGGCGCAATGAACCACTCAGGGAGAGACTGCAACAGCGGATTAGCCACCCGGTATTTATCGAAAATGACGCGAACGCGGCCGGCTGGGCGGAATATAAGTTTGGCGCTGGCAGAGGCTCCAAGGACATGGCGATGCTGACTTTGGGAACTGGCGTCGGTGGCGCCATCATTGCCGACTATAAGTTGCGACGTGGCGGCTTTGGTATCGGGGGAGAGCTTGGGCATGTCGGGGTGGTTCAAGATGGCCGCCAGTGTGGCTGTGGCCGTAGGGGCTGCGTCGAACAGTATTCTTCCGGCTCCGCGGTAGTTAAGGCTGCGCGTAAATTGGCCGGCAGTGAGGGCCCTATGGGTCAGCGCTTACGCGAGCTGTCTGACGGTGAGGAGCTCAGCGGACTGCACGTTTACCAGGCACTTTTGGAGTCCGATCCGGGAACCGTGAGTCTGGTGAGAACGGCAGCAGACTACTTGGCTCAGGCCATGGGGACAATCGTTGCGGTTTTAGATCCTCAGGTGTTTGTAATAGGTGGCGGCCTGTCCGAAGCCGGAGATCTGATACTTGACCCAATTAGGGAAGCGCTCAGCTCGCAGCTGCCCGCCCGGGGATACCGCCCAGAACCAAAAATAGTTGCGGCCAAATTCACAAACCAGGCGGGGGTTATAGGGGCGGCAGACCTGGCAAGGGAATCCGTTGGCTAAGCTGATGGTCGAACTGGAGCGCACGTGACCTACTTTTTCTTGAAGAACTTTGTTTTAGGGCCAATCCTGAACATCCTGTTTAGGCCCTGGGTTCGCGGCGCTGAGCACGTACCAAAATCTGGAGCCGCCATTTTGGCCTCTAACCACCTGTCATTTGTTGACTCCATCTTTTTGCCCCTCAAGCTGCGTCGCCAGGTCACTTTCCTGGCGAAAATGGATTACTTCACAGGCCCCGGCCTAAAAGGCGCAGTTATCCGCTGGTTTTTCAAGGCCACCGGTCAATTGCCAATTGATCGTTCAGGCGGTAAGGCCTCTGAAGACTCGCTAAATACCGGGCTCGGTGTACTCGAGCGAGGCTCCTTGCTAGGCATTTACCCAGAGGGCACCAGAAGTCCAGATGCAACCTTATATCGAGGTCGCACCGGAATCGCTCGCATGGTTTTAGAGGCGCAGGTTCCGGTCATCCCGGTCGCCATGATTGACACCGAGAAGGTTATGCCGATTGGTCAGAAGTACCCGAATATTCAGCGGGTGGGTGTAGCAATTGGAGAACCGCTTGATTTCTCAAGGTTTGTTGGAATGGAAGGCGAGCGCGCGGTGTTGCGAGCGGTGACCGACCAGATTGTTTATCGAATAATGAGACTTTCTGGGCAGCGCTATAGCGATGTCTACGCATCTACCGTTCGCAACCGACTTGCAAGAGCAGAGTAAGAGGAAACTAGTGAGTGACTTTGGGCTAGATAATTACGTCAACTTAGAGGCTAAGCAGCAGCCAACCTGGGGTGACCTTGAGAAACTGGCTACTGTCCGCTCCCAGCTCGCTGCCCTGCCGCCACTGGTTTTTGCGGGTGAGGTAGACACGCTCCGGGACCGCATCGCCCAGGCTGCTCGTGGCGAGGCATTCCTGCTTCAAGGTGGCGACTGTGCCGAAACATTTGTTGATGCCACCGCTGACCGAATCAGAAACCGGATAAAGACCGTTTTACAGATGGCAGTTGTGCTGATGTACGGGTCCTCGTTGCCGGTAATAAAGATGGGTCGAATGGCCGGGCAGTTTGCCAAGCCAAGATCCTCTGACGACGAAACCCGCGAGGGCGTAACGCTTCCTGCCTACCGCGGCGACGCGGTCAACAGCTTTGAATTCACGCCAGAGGCCAGGGTCAACGACCCCGAACGACTGCTCAGGGCGTATAACACTTCGGCCAGCACATTGAACCTCATCCGGGCATTCACAACCGGAGGCTTTGCTGATTTGCGCGAGGTGCACGCCTGGAATAAGGGCTTCACTGATAACCCCGCCAATAAGAAGTATGAATCGATAGCTGGTGACATCGATAGGGCCATGAGATTCATGGAGGCCTGCGGCGTTGATTCTGCAGAGTTGCGTGCCACAGAGTTCTTTGTCTCTCACGAGGGTCTGCTGTTTGACTACGAGCGACCACTAACTCGCATCGACTCCAGAACTGAAACTCCCTACGTGACCTCTGGGCACTTCATTTGGATTGGTGAGCGCACTCGTCAGCTTGACGGAGCTCACGTTGACTTTTTGTCTCGAGTCAGAAACCCTCTTGGCGTGAAGCTTGGACCAACAACCTCCGAAGCCGATGTTTTGGCACTGATTGACAAGTTGGATCCCGAGCGCGAGCCGGGCCGGTTGACACTGATTAGCCGCATGGGAGCCGGAAAAATTCGTGACGAACTGCCTAAGTTGGTGCAGGCTGTTCGGGATTCCGGTGCAACACCGCTTTGGATCACCGACCCAATGCACGGCAATGGAATGACCACCAAGAATGGCTATAAGTCCAGACGCTTCGATGACGTCATGGACGAAGTCAACGGTTTCTTTGAGGTTCACAAGGCACTTGGCACTCACCCGGGAGGCCTCCACGTCGAGCTCACCGGAGATGATGTTGCAGAGTGCCTTGGTGGTTCCGATCAGATTGACGAGAGTACTTTGGCAGAGCGTTACGAGTCCGTTTGCGACCCGAGGCTGAATCACATGCAATCACTTGAGCTAGCCTTTTTAGTCGCGGAGAAGTTGGTTGAAACCAGGAGACAGAGTGGTAACTGACAAAATCACCGAGTGGCTCACAATTGATGAGGTGGCTCAGGCCCTGGGCCTTTCTGCCGGCAAGGTTCGGAGGCTAATCGAAGAGCACATTCTGTTTTCGGTGCGGGTGGATAAGGAACCAAAGATACCCGCCCACCTGATTGTTGATGGAGAACCACTCAGCAGCATTCGCGGCACCATGCTGTTGCTTTTGGATCTCGGTCTCAAGACAGAAGAGGCCATTGAATGGCTTTATGAGGAAAACGACAATCTGGATGAGACTCCAATTGCTGCACTTTTGAAGGGCCACAAGGCCCCGGTAAGGCGAGCAGCCCAAACCCTGGGATAGCAATTACCTGCTTCGGTTTATGACCTTGTCGGCAAGTGCGGCGAGCATCTCTCTACCCTGATTCGAGATTTCCAGATTCGCTAGCGCCTCAATGGAGCGGTTTGAATGCTCCTCGATAAGCCTTTCGGTTTTCTCTGACGCTCCGGATTCGGAGATGACCTGCCGCATGAAGTCCAGTTGTTCGGTGTCAATTTCTCCAGAGTTCAAAAGTTCTTCAAATGTCCTTTGCACTGAACCCGGGATGTTCTCCTGAGTGAGCGCTACCAGCACGGTGCGCTTGCCTTCCCTCAGGTCATCACCCGCAGGTTTCCCGGTTTCCTCCGGATCCCCGAAGACCCCAAGCATGTCATCACGCAATTGGAACGCCATTCCAAGAGGTATACCAAATTCGCTGAGTCCCCTAAGGTTTTGCTCTGGAGCACCGGAAAGGGCAGCGCCAATTAGTAGCGGAGCCTCGAGCGAGTACTTCGCAGTCTTGTAAAGCATGATGTTGTTGGCTCTTGCGACTGCCTGGCCCTTTGGTCGCGTGCTGGCAGCGTGCTCCTCAAGCACATCCAGGTACTGACCGGCCATTACCTCAAAGCGCATTCTGCCAAACTCGTGTCGGCAGGCTGCCTCCGCGGCTTCTTCGGGAAGGTGCAAAAGAGCATCTCCAAATAATTCCGAGCTCCAAGCCAGCATCATGTCACCCACCAAGACCGAACCCGCAACGCCAAAGCGCTCCTTATTGCCAGCGTAACTTTGGTTAGCGTGCAGGCTCTCAAACCTCTTGTGAATTGCGGGTTGGCCGCGGCGGGTATCACTTTGATCCAGTAGATCGTCGTGAACCAGGGCGGCGGCATGAAACATTTCTAACGCTGCGGCAACTCCGACAATGGGGGATTGGATGGTTAGTTCTTGTAGCGAGACCTCATTTTTTTGGTATCCGGCCCAGGACCAGAAGCAAAAAAGCGCTCGAAATCTTTTTCCACCTGAAAGTAGGGATTGTGTGAAGTCAATTAGTGGTTCTAAATCTTCAGAGATTTCTATGAGCTCGGTGCGCTTGGCTTCACAAAAGTTGTCCAGCTTCTGCTGCACCAGCTCTAACAGGAAATCTTGAGGCACAGGGGATAGCCTAGCGGCTTGCCACTGTTTACAATAAAGAGGCGACTTAGGAGAAATAGCAATGGCACTGTCGGAGCAAGAGCAAAAGCTGTTAGAGGAAATGGAGCGCAATCTGCTCCAGGATGATGCCGCTTTCGCGAACAAGGTGAAGTCGGTCGGCACCTCCAATAAGAGTGCGGGCAAGCTGGTGGCTGGCGTGCTATCCACCCTTGTGGGACTGGTCCTGCTGGTCTTTGCAGTGATTCTTCAGGTTGCATTTTTCGGGGTCATCGCATTCATCGTCATGCTGGCTGGACTGATCGTGGCCTCGAGTAACTTCCGCCTACCGGACATGCCCAAAATCCCTGAGGCTGGCGGAGGCAAAAACTTTTTTGAGGATCGCTGGAACCAGCGATTCAATAATGACTAGCTAAAAACTCCTAGCAATCGACCCCTCGCGAAAGCGGGGGGTTTCTTTTTTAACGAAACGGGAATAAAAAACGTTGATTTTTATCCAAAAGTGGAGCAAAGTGGAGTAAAGTGGAGCAAAGCTTCGGGGAAGGGGTTAGCAATGTTGCTAGGCACGCATACCCCAAAGCTCGATGACAAGGGCCGAATCATCTTGCCCTCGCGCTTCAGGGATGAGCTTTCCGAGGGCATTGTGGTCACAAGAGGCCAGGAGCGTTGCCTCTACGTTTTCTCGGCCAAAGAGTTCCAAAGCGTGCATCAGAAAATTTCCCAGGCACCGGTCACCTCGGAAGAGGCCCGTCGCTACCTACGTGTCTTTCTCTCGGGAGCCTCCGATGAAACCCCCGATAAGCAGGGCAGGGTCTTGCTGCCCCAACTGCTGCGCGACTACGCCGGGCTAAACAAAGAATTGGTAATCATCGGAGTTGGCTCGAGAGCTGAAATTTGGGATGCCAAGAGTTGGAGTGAGTATCTAGCTTCCAACGAGGAATCCTTCGCAAACCAGGCCCAGGAGGTGATTCCCGGACTGTTCTAACCCTGCACTTTGATCCTTGGCCGTCCCGGCTTTCTTCCCCTAAGCCGGA